>CAYNEX010000071.1:7747-12516 GCA_964396335.1 uncultured Steroidobacteraceae bacterium
GCCTGCATGGCCGCCTCGGCACCGCGCTCGCGGATCAGCGCCGTGACCACCTCGTTGCGCACCTCATCGAGCGGGCGCGTCGAGGCCGGACGGTGCTCCTCGACCTGGAAGATGGTGATGCGGTCTTCCGACAGCTGCACCGGGCCGCCGACGCGGCGGTGCGTGATCAGCTCCTCGCTGAACACTTCGCGGTTCAGCGTGACATCCGAACCCAGCGGCAGGCCGCCGGCACCCCGCTCGAACTTCTCGACCACGCCGCGCTGCATGTTGAACTCGCGTGCCAGTGCGTCGATGCTCGGTGCGCCGGCTTCCAGCTGCTCCTGCAGACGGTCCTGCTCGTCATTGAAGCGCTGGATGGCCTTCTCGTTGCGCAGCTGCACGTTGATCTCGGCACGCACGTCCTCGAAGCTGCGGCCGGCCTCGGGGCGGATCCCTTCCAGCTTGATGATGTGGTAGCCGAACTCGGTCTTCACCGGCTCGCTGACCTCGCCCTGCTGCATCGAGAACAGCTTGTCGGCAAAGGCCTGCACATAGGTGTCGCGGCTGGCCCAGCCCAGGTCACCGCCGCTGGAGGCGGAAGCCGAATCGCCGGAATGCTCGCGGGCCAGCGCCGCGAAGTCACCACCGTCCCGGATCTGCTCGTACACCTGCTGCGCCAGCGCCGCACGCTCGGCGTCCTGCGACGGGTCTTCCACGGTGAACAGGATGTGGCGCGCCTGGCGCGTCTCCGGCTGCACATAACGCGGCTTGTCCTGCTCGTAGCGCGCGCGCAGTTCGTCCTCGGTCACCACCACGGTGTTGGAGATGTCGGCCAGCGACAGCTCGGCATAAGCCAGTCGCACCGACTCGGGGATGGCGAAGTCTTCCTTGTGGGCCTCGTACCAGGCCTCGATGGCGGCCGGCTCCACCTGGGTGCTGCCGGCGAACTTCTCCGGATCGAGCAGCAGGTAGCGCACCTCGCGCTCTTCATCGAGCAGCGCCAGCAGGCGGCGCGCCTCGGTGGGCGTCAGGAAGTCGGACACGCCGATCACGCCCAGCGCCTTGTTCGACAGCAGGCGGGTCTTCAGATCGCGCAGGTAGGCCGCCTCGCTGATGCCGGCATTGGCCAGGCGCAGCCGCGCCTCCAGCACATTGAACACGCCATCGATCTGGAAGGCCTCTTCCTCGCGGAAGGCGCGGGCCGCCTCGGCGTCGGAGACGCTGAAGCCGACCTTGCGGGCATGTTGCACGGTGGCCAGCTCGCGCACCTTCACGTTCAGCAGGTCCTGCTGCAGTTCGGCGCGCAGGGAGTCATCCAGTTCGCCGCCATAGGCCTCATACAGCTGCGGCAGCTGGCGCTGCCAGAGGTCCACGGCTTCGGCGGCCGGCATCTCCTCGCCATTGACCTTGACCGCATAACCGCGCTGGCCGAAGGACAGGTCGACCACGGAATAGGGACCCCAGGCGGCAAACACGATGATCAGCGCGCCGATGATCAGGTACCAGATCCAGCGGCCGTGTTTGCCGCCCTCGCCCTGACCCTTGAGCATGTCCCCGATGTTCTGAAGCATTATCTTTCCGCCGTTCTGTCGCGCGTTTTCAAAGGCACCGGGCCCTTACGGGGGGCCGGGTGTCGCAAAGGGGCCAAAGTCTACTGTCAGCGGCCGGGGTTCGCCATGGTGCGGGTCGGCGTCGCAGGGCGAATGGCCGCCTCGCCAGCACGACGGGCCCCTGACGCAGTCCAGCCGGATTGACGCAGACTTCGCAGACCCGGGCCCCGGATGCGCCTATCTTTGGCCGCCATGGACACCCCCCTCCCGCCGGGCAGGTTCGAGCCGGCGCTCGAAGCCGAGTACCGGCGCCAGCGCCTGGCAGGCGACCGGACCCTGGTCTGCATGGCCTCGCTGCTGTCGCTGAGCTTCGCCGCCTTTCGCATCTTCGAGGTGCACCTGCGGAGCGACGGCCCGCCCCCCGACGCCGGCATCGGCGCCCCGCTGCTGCAGGGAGCCATCCTCCTCACCTCGCTGCTGCTCGCCGTGCTGGCCTGGTCACCGCTTTACCTGCGCGCCTACCTGCCGCTGGCGAACTACCTGGTGCCGGTGCGCAGCGTGGCCGCCGCCGCCGGCATTGCCTTCATCGGCGCCGACCACCACGTCGAACTGCTGATGCTGCTGCCCGCCATGGTGATCGGCCCGTTCTTCTTCATGGGGCTGCATTTCCGGCCGGCGCTGGTGTCGGTCACTCTCACCATCACGGTCTTCGCCGCCACCGCCGCGTGGTTCGACATGGCGCTGCCCACGCTGCTGCGGGTGTGCCTGCAGCTGGTCATGACCGCCGCGATGAGCGCCGTGGCCGCCTGGCTGATCGACAAGCAGTCGCGCCGCAATTTCCTCGATGCGCGCCAGCTGGCCCGGCTGGCTGAACTGGATCCGCTCACCGGAACCCGCAACCGCCGGGTGTTCGAGGAGCACCTGGCGCGGCTGTGGCAGCAGGCCATCCGCGACAGCCGGCCGCTGGCGGTGCTGCTGGTGGACGTCGATCATTTCAAGCCCTTCAACGACCGCTATGGCCACCAGGCCGGCGACCTGGCCCTGCAGCGCGTGGCCAGCGCCATCCAGGGACAGCTGTCCCGGCCGCTGGACCTGCTGGCCCGCTATGGCGGCGAGGAATTCGGCGTGCTGCTGTATGACAGCGATGACGCCGCGGCCCGGCGCATCGCCGAGCGCATCCGCCATGCGGTGCGTGCGCTGGACATCACGCACATCGGCTCGCCGCAGGGATCCATCACGGCCAGCGTCGGGGTCGCCTCGGTGCGGCCCCGGCGCGAGCGCGCCCCGGCCGGCGTGGTGCAGCTGGCCGATGAGGCGCTGTATGCCGCCAAGATGCAGGGCCGCGACCGGGTGCATCTGGCCACGGAGGCGGATTACGAGAGCCTCGAGACCGGGGTTTTCGAGCGGCCCTCGCTGCGCCACAACCCCGGTCACCGCAGCCACTGAAGGAAGGCCGCCTGCGGGGTTGACGGGTACACTGGCTGGTGGCGCAACGCCGCACGGGGGTCGGGCAGGCATGTCCGTGGACAACGCACGCGAAGTCCATTTCGAGCAGCATCCCGATCCGATGGGGGTGTTCGACCCGGTCACGCTGCGCTTCCTCGACGTCAATCGAGCCGCGCTCGAGCACTACGGCTACACCCGCGAAGAGTTCCTGCAGCTGCGTGTCGATGACGTCGTCATGCCGGATGAACTGCCGGCGCTGCGCAAGTTGATCGCGTCGCGCTCGGCGCGTCCCGGCAAGCCGTTCCAGGCGCGCTACCGGGTGAAGTCCGGCGACGTGATCCATGTCGAGATCAATGATACCGGCATCCTGTGGGAAGGCCGGCCGGCGCGGCTGTTCAGCCTGCGCGAGATCACGCGGCTGGTTGAACTGGAACGCGACCGCTTCATGATGCAGGCCCGCGAGGATGCCGCGCGACGCACCACCGAACGTCTGGCGCAACGCTTCGAGTCGCTGTTCGCGGCGGTACCAGGCAAGTTCATGGTGCTGTCTCCCACCGGCTTCGAAATCCTTGCCGCCAGTGACGCCTACCTGCAGGCCATCCATATCCCACGCGAGAAGTTGATCGGCAAGCCATTGTTCTCCACCTTCTCGGAGGAGCAGGTCCGCAGCGCCCCGGAAGGCGAACGCTCGCTTCGGGAATCCCTGGAGCGCGTCATCGCCACCCGGCGCCCGGATGCAATGGACGTGCAGGGCTTTCCGCTCCATGGACCGGATGGCACGCTGCGGTTGCACTACTGGTGCGCGGTGAATTCACCGGTGCTCGACGCCCAGGGCGACATTGCCTACATCTTCCACCGCGTCGAGGACGTCACCGACCTGCTCGGCCAGGGCGACATCAAGAAAGAGGAAGTACCAGTGCTGCTGAGTGCGCCGGCAGCATTCGAACTGGTGCTGCGCACGCGCGAACTTGAAGGCCGCGCGCAGCAGCTCGAAGCGCAGGTGGCCGAGATGCGCCATGCCCAGCAGCTGCTGGCGCTGGCCACCTGGACATTGCAGCTGAACACAGGCGAGCTGGTCGTCTCGGCCAACTTCCATGCGCTGCTGGGAACCGACGCCACCACGTTCACGCCGACCCTCGAGGGTTACCTGGCGCTGGTCCATCCGGATGACCGGGACACGATGCGTCGCAGCCTCGACACTTTCCTCGCGGACGGCGCGCGGCACTACCAGGTCCGCCAGCGCATCATCCGCCCGGATGATGGCCGCACGCTGCATGTGATGGTGGTGGGAGAGCGCCAGCCCGGCAGCGGCGCCGCCGCGATCGCCTTCATCACCCAGGACGTCACCGCGCAGTTCGAGGCCGCGCAGGAACTGGGCAAGATGGCGATGCTGACGCGCATGGCCGGCCGCGTGGCGCGCCTCGGGGGCTGGCAATACGAAGTGCAGACCCGGCGCCTGGTGTGGGACCCGGCCACCTTCGCCATCTTCGGCCTGCCACCAGACAGCGAGCCGCTGGGCGTCGACAAGGTGATGGTCCATTACGCGCCGGAATATCGCGACCGGGTCCTGAACGCCTTCCTCACCTGCATCGAAACCGGCGAGCCATTCGATCAGCTGGTGGAATTCATCGACGCGCACGACCGGCGCTTCTGGGTACGTGCCATGGGCGAGGCCACGCTGGATGCGGACGGCAACGTGCTCACCGTGCAGGGCGCGGTGCAGGACGTGGACGAACTGGTGCGCTCGCGCCTCGAAGCCGAGAGCCTGTCAGTGCGCCTGGCCGAGACCCTGGA
>CAYNEX010000071.1:12616-14420 GCA_964396335.1 uncultured Steroidobacteraceae bacterium
TTCGGCTATGAGCCGGAGAGCATCGAACCGCGCATCAACTTCTGGACCGACCACATCCACCCCGACGACCTGGCCCGCATCACCAGCAGCGTGCACGCGGCGCTGGCCGGCACGGCCTCGACATGGACCGGCGAATACCGCTTCATGCACGCCGACGGCCGCGCCCTGACCGTGATCGACCGCGGTTTCCTGATCCGCGACGGGAACGGCCGCACGGTGCGCATGATCGGCAGCATGCTCGACATCAGCGAGCGGCTGCTACTGGACGCGCAGTTGCGCCAGTCACAGAAGCTCGAGGCGGTGGGTTATCTCACCGGCGGCGTGGCACACGACTTCAACAACCTGCTGACCGTGATCCTCGGCAACGCCATGCTGCTGCAGGAGCAGCTGGCCGGCAACGAGCGCCTGCAGTCGCTGGCGACGATGATCGAGAGCGCCGCGCAACGCGGCGCCGAACTCACCCAGCGCATGGTGGCATTCTCGCGCCGCCAGGCGCTCGACCCGCAGGTCATCGATGTCAACGCGCTGGTCGGTGGCATGGAAGCCATGTTCCGCCGCACGCTGCCCGAGGACATCGAACTGCAGCTGCGCTGCGACCCGGACACCTGGGCCACTGAAGTGGATCCGGGCCAGCTCGAGGTGGCGCTGCTGAACCTGATGGTCAATGCGCGCGATGCGATGCCGGGCGGCGGGCACCTGGTGATTTCCATCGGCAACGCCCACCTCGACGCCGATGCCACCCGCGGCCTGGCGGGCGTGGCGCCCGGCGACTATGTGAGGCTCACCGTCACCGACACGGGCAGCGGCATCGCGCCCGAATTGCTGCACCGCGTGTTCGATCCCTTCTTCACCACCAAGGAGGTGGGCAAGGGCAGCGGCCTCGGGCTGAGCATGGTGTATGGCTTCGTGAAACAGTCGAACGGCCACATCCACCTGGGATCCGAGCCGGGCCGCGGCACCACCGTGACGCTGTACCTGCCCCGCTCGGCGGCAACCCCTGCCGCGCTCGAATCACCCCGCAGCGGCGACTGGCCGGGCATGCCGCGCGGCACCGAGCACCTGCTGGTGGTCGAGGACAACGAACTGGTGCGCCTGCATGTGGTCGAGCAGCTGCGCGGCCTGGGCTATCGCGTGACCCATGCCAACTGCGGCGAGCAGGCGCTGGAGAAGCTGCAGGAGATCGGCGAGGTGGCGCTGCTGTTCACCGATGTGGTGATGCCGGGCATGAGCGGCCGCGAGCTGGCGGAACAGGTCGCGAAGCTGCGACCGGGCGTGAAGATCATCTTCACCTCCGGTTACACCCAGGACACGATGGTGCACAACGGCCGGCTCGAGGCGGGCGTGCACCTGCTCAGCAAGCCCTACCGGCCGCAGGAACTGGCGCGCAGGATCCGGGAAGTGCTCGACGAAGACTGAAGGCGTCAGCCCTGCGTGCGCGCCGGCCAGTTGCCGGCGACCGGAGACTGCGCCAGCTGCTTCGCCAGCTGCTCGCCGCGCGCGGGTCTTCCGAGCAGGAATCCCTGCACCATGCCGCAGCCCAGCTCGCACAGCAGCCGCAGCGTCGCCGTGTCTTCCACGCCCTCGCCCACCACGCGCATGTTCAGGCTGCGGCCCAGCTCGATGATGGAGCGCACCACGGCCAGCGATTCGGCGGATTGCAACGCCGTCTTCACGAAGGACTTGTCGACCTTGATCTCGGAGAACGGCAGCCGCACCAGCTGCAGCATCGAGGAGTAGCCGGTGCCGAAGTCGTCGATCGAAAGCTGGAATCCCTTCATGCGCAGCCGCGTGAGGATTTCCAGCG
>CAYNEX010000072.1:0-4447 GCA_964396335.1 uncultured Steroidobacteraceae bacterium
CGGCGGCGAGCTGGAATATGTGGATGGCGGCACACTGGCCGCCGCGCTCGCCGGTCGGCAGAACGTCTGAAGCGGGCGCCGCCATCGCGGTGGCGCCCGCTCCATCCCTTCAGAAGCGATACACCGCCGTCAGCGACACGGCCGAGTTCGACACCAGCTTCGTGCGCTGGTGCGTGACTTCGCCCACCAGGTCGAACTTCCACGGCGTGGTCCAGGCCGCGCCGACACCGATCGCGGCGCCGAACTTCGAGTCGCTGTCCTTCTCGCGCGAGAGCACCTGGTCAGGGCCGTTGTCCACGTCCAGGGCGTGCACGCGCTTGAAGGAATAATCGCCGTACAGCAGGCCGGCCGTGGCGCGCATCTCGACGCGGTCGGACAGCCTGTGCAGCAACACCGGCGCCAGCGTGACGTGCGTGGCGTCGACGCTGCTTTCCCATTCCTCATCGTCGCCGGTGCCGGCCACGCGCTGCTCGATGCTGGTCTCCAGCGTCGGCCGCTGCGCGGTCAGTTCCAGTGCCCAGCGATCGCTGAAGCGGTAGCCGGCGACCAGGCGCAGGCTGCCGGAAGACTCATGGTCCGACTGGTCCAGCGCACGGCCATCCACGACCGGATAACGCAGGCTGTCCTTCTCGATGCGCGAGGTGCCGGCCTGGTAGCCGACGCCGAGGTACGGTTCGGCAAGGGCGGCGGTGGACATCGCGAAGAGGCTTGCGGCGGCGATCAGTTTCCTGTTCATCAAGACATGCTCCGTTGGATTGAAATGCCGGATCAGGGGTTGGCCGGGGCAGCGGGCGTGGCCGGCGCTGCGGGTGTGGCCGGTGCGGCAGGGCTGGCCGCGTCCGCCGGCTGCGCCACGCGCATGCGTTCCACGTCGATGCGCGGCTCGCGCATGAAGCGCGCCTCGACCTCGCCGGTGATGTGCACCAGCACGTCGGCGCCGATGGGCTGGCCGCGCGGGAAATCCTCGTCATCGATCTCGACGGTGATCTCGCCGGTGGAATCCTTGAACACATAGCGCTCGCGGCCGCTCTGGCGGATGATGTATCCGGTCAGTTCCACGGGCGTGTCGTCGCGGGCGTCCTGCAGCACTTCGGCGACGGTGCGCGGCACCTGCATCGAGCCGGGGCCGGTGTACTGGGCGAGGGCGGCGGTGGCCATGCTGGCGGCGAGTACGGCCGCGGCGATGGCAGGGGTCTTGCGAAGGGGGTTCATGTCGTCTCCTGTCAAAAACGACCCGGTTTCCGGGATGGAGCAAGTATTGCCGGCGGCCCTTGAACGCAGAATGATCGGCGCGTTCACGGGTTGTTCATGAACCTGTTTCTATACGGTTGGCATGTCCGCAGCTCCCGGAAAAACCCGCTTTGCACTGTCGGCGGCCGTCCTGTTGCTGGGCGGCTGTTCCGCCGATGAGCGCGCGCCGCCGGCGCCGCGTGCGGTGGCCGCGCCCGCCCAGGGTGAGCTGCGCCCGCTGTCGGAGATCCTGCAGTTCGCCCGTGGCATCGTCGATGGCAAGGTGATCGACGTGGAGCTGGAATCGGAGGTCGACTTCCGGGATGGCCGGAGGCATCTGGAATGGGTGTACGAGATCGAGATCCTCACCGAGGCGAACCATGTGGTGGAGCTGGAGATCGATGCCGTCACCGGGCAGCTGCTCGAGATCGACGGCGCGCCCTGGCCGGCCGGCATCGAGCGGCCGCGGGAGTAGCCGATGCGGGTGATGGTCGCGGAGGATGACGCGGCGCTGCGCGAGCAGCTGGTGGCGGCGCTGACCGAAGCCGGATACGTGGTCGATGCCGTCGGCAATGGCGTCGACGCCGCCTTCCTCGGCAGCAGCGAACCGCTCGATGCCGCCGTGCTCGACCTGGGGCTGCCGGGCAAGGATGGCCTTGCCGTGCTGCGCGAATGGCGCAGCGAAGGCATCCGCCTGCCGGTGGTGGTACTGACCGCGCGCGGCACCTGGCAGGAGCGGGTGCTGGGCATCGACGCCGGTGCCGATGACTACCTCGCCAAGCCCTTCGAGATGGAGGAGCTCATCGCGCGGCTGCGCGCCGTGATCCGGCGCGCGGCCGGCCACGCCAGCGCGCAGCTTGAACTGGGACCGGTGAAGCTGGACACGCGCCGCTGCAAGGTCAGCGTGGAAGGACGCGACATCCCGCTCACGCCGCATGAATACCGCCTGCTGGCCTACCTGCTGCACCACCAGGACCGCGTGGTGTCGCGCACCGAGCTCACCGAACACATCTACGCGCAGGACCACGATCGCGACAGCAACACCATCGATGTGTTCATCGCGCGCCTGCGGCGCAAGCTCGGCACCGACATCATCCGCACGGTGCGGGGCCTGGGTTTCCAGGCCGTGGCACCCTGATGCCGCGTTCGCGCTCGCTGGAGGCGCGGCTGGTCGCGATCTCGCTGCTGTGGATCGTGCTGGCGCTGGGTGCCGCCGCCTTCCTGCTGTCGAAGCTGTACCGCGACCATGTGGAGCGCGAGCACTCCGAACGCATCGGCGCCTACCTCGATGAACTCACCGCCGCCCTGGACGTGGACCCGGATGGCGCACTGGTGCTGCAGCGTGACCTGTCCGATCCGTTGTTCCACCGGCCGTATTCCGGGCTGTACTGGGAAGTGCATGTGGAAGGGCGGAGCACGCTGCGTTCGCGCTCGCTGTGGGAATTGTCGCTGGACGTGCCGGCGGATGCGCAGTCGGACGGTGAGCCGGTGCAGGTCATCGGCCCGGAACAGCAGGAGCTGCTGGCCTGGACGCGGGTGATCCGCTATCCCAACTTCGCCGCGCCCATCCAGATCCACGTGGCTGCCGATCGCGCCCACATGGATCGCATGACGGCCTCGTTCACGCGCACGCTGGCGGTGTCGCTGGCCCTGCTGGCGCTGGGCCTGATCATCATCGTCATCGCGCAGGTGCATTTCGGCCTGGCGCCGCTGCGCCGCCTCGGGCGTTCGATGACGCAGCTGCGCGCCGGCGAGGTCGATCGCGTCGAAGGGGAATATCCATCGGAGATCCGCCCGCTGGTGGAAGACCTGAATGCGGTGCTGCACGAGAACCGCGAGCTGCTGGCGCGGGCGCGCGCGCAGGCGGGCAACCTGGCGCATGCGCTGAAGACGCCGCTGGCGGTGATCCGCAACGCATTGCAGGGCCTCGGGGATGAGCCGGCCGCGACCGCGATTTCCGGTGAGGTCGAACGCATGCACCGCGCGATCGAACGCCACCTGGTACGCGCACGCGCCGGCGCCTCGCAGGTGCGTGGCCGTTACGTGCGCGTGGATGAGGCACTGGAAGAGGTGCTGCGCGCGATCCGGCAGATCCACGGCGGGCGCGTGGAGCTGGAGGTGGCCGTGGAGGAGACGGCGCGTTTTCGCGGCGATGCAGCAGACCTGCAGGAGATCTTCGGCAACCTGATCGACAATGCCTGCAAGTGGGCGCGCTCCCGGGTGCGGGTGCAGGTCCGGGCCGAGCAGCAGCAGCTGCGCATCCTGATCGAGGACGACGGCCCGGGCATTCCCGAGGCGCAGCGTTCCGAAGCCATCCAGCGCGGCGTGCGGCTGGATACCAGCCGCCCGGGCAGCGGCCTGGGGCTGCAGATCGTCGATGAGCTCTGCCATGTCTACGGCGGCCGGCTCGAGCTGGGCACGGCCTCGACTGGCGGCCTCGCCGCGCGGGTCACCCTGCCTGCCAGCCGGGCGGGTTGACTATCTGCCTGCAGTCCCTATCCTAAGGTCATGCACTACCGTGCCAACGACTACGTGCGCTCCGGCGCACAGCCTGCAGGACATCTGATCCAGGGTCTTTCGCCCCGGGCGTAGCCGTTCGCCCGGGGCTTTGATCCCGGGTGTCTGACTGTTTTTCCATTCTGGTTTTTTCATTCCCCCAAGGGGGCACTGTCATCCACGCGATGACGCTCGTTCTTTTCGACTGGAGCGAACATGAGCAACACGATCCAATCCGACACGCGCACGCTGCCGGGCATCGTCCTGGCTTCCAGCGACTATGAGCGTCTGGTCGACCTGGCCAATGAACCCGGTCGCGCCACGCCGCAGGTGGCTGATTACCTCACGCGCGAACTGGCGCGCGCGCAGGTGGTGAATGACGAGGCCTTCAGCAAGCAGATCGCGCGCGTGGGTTCGCGCGTGACCTATACCGAGGACCAGAGTGGCAAGCAGCGCGAGGTCACGCTGGTGTGGCCGCATGACGCCAACCTGGAGCAGAACCGCATCTCGGTGCTCACTTCCATCGGTGCGGCGCTGCTGGGCCTGAGCGCGGGCCAGTCGATCGACTGGGCGGTGCCGCATGGTGGCACGCGCACGCTCACCGTGGTGTCGGTGGCCTAGCGCCTGCGCGCCGCCTGTTCGCGTTCGGGCCGCTGCGACCAGAGCTGGTCGAAGAGGCGGCGCAGGCGGCGATAGCTTTCGTAACGACGCGCGTCGACGC
>CAYNEX010000072.1:4547-14046 GCA_964396335.1 uncultured Steroidobacteraceae bacterium
CGTCGACGCCGCTGCGCACCGCGCAGCCGGGTTCCTGCATGTGCTGGCAATCCAGGAAGCGGCATTGCGGCGCCAGCTGCGCCACTTCGCGAAAGCCCAGCGTGGCCGGTTCCAGGTCATCGATGGCCGGCGCGAAATCACGCACGCCGGGTGAATCCATCAACCGGCCGCCGCCCTCGCATTCATACAGGCGCGAGGCGGTGGTGGTGTGGCGGCCTTCCTCCTCGCGCATCAGCTCGCCGATGGCGATGTCGGCGGCATCGACGCAGAGGCTGCGCGTCAGCGAGGACTTGCCGACGCCGGACTGGCCCACGAGGATGGTGGTGGCGTCCCGCAGTGCCTGGCGCAGGGGCGCGACGCCATCACCTTGTCCGTCGACGGCGCGGGTGGTGACGTTCACGACCGCATAACCCAGTGCTTCATGCGCCGCGAGTGACTGCAGCAGTGCGGCGGCACCGGGCAGGTCGCATTTGTTCACCACGATGATGCCCCTGAGGCCGGCGCATTCGGCGGCACACAGGTAGCGGTCGAGCAGGAACAGGTCGGCTGCCGGAACGGGTGCGATGACGACGCCGAGTTGCGTGAGGTTGGCGGCCAGTGGTTCGCTGCGTCCGCGCAGCGTGCTGCGGCGGAGGAAGGTGGCGCGCGGCAGGATGCCGGAGACGATCGCTTCACCTTTCTGGAAGTCCCATTCTACCCGATCGCCACAGACGATTTCGAGCTTCCGCCCGAGGGGGCGCGCCTTGTACTGTGTGCCGGAATCGTCACGCAGCAGAAGGTGTCGTCCATAGGTGGCGATGACTTCGGCGATCACGATCCCTAGAATGCCACAGACCGCTTTTTCACGAGGTATCCGTGCAGAATCGCGACAACCTGATCTGGATCGATCTGGAAATGACCGGCCTGAAGCCGGACGTGGACACGATCATCGAGATCGCCACCGTGGTGACCGACGCGCAGCTGCGCGTGCTTGCCGAAGGACCGGTATTCGCGATCCATACCAGTGACGAGATCCTGGATGGCATGGATGAATGGAACACCCGCCAGCATGGCCACAGCGGCCTGACCCGGCGTGTGCGCGAGAGCCGCGTCACGCTGGCCGAGGCGGAGTCCGCGACGCTCGAATTCCTGAAGGAGTGGGTGCCCGGCGGCGTCTCGCCGATGTGCGGCAACAGCATCTGCCAGGACCGGCGCTTCCTGGCCCGCCTGATGCCGCAGCTGGAGCGTTATTTCCACTACCGCAACCTGGATGTCAGCACCGTGAAGGAGCTGGCGCGTCGCTGGGCGCCGCAGCTGGCCGCCGGCTTCGAGAAGCAGGCCACGCACCTGGCGCTGGCCGACATCCACGATTCCATCCGCGAGCTGGCCTTCTACCGCGAGCGGCTGTTCGTCGAGGCGGCACAGGCGCCGGCGGTGCCGGCGTGAGCCTGCAACTGCGCAACGAGACGCTGCTGCCCAGCAGCTGGCGCGCGCACCGGCGCAGCTTCGCGGCGCTGATGGCGCTGTACGAGAGCAATTACCTGCGGCTGGTGCGGCTGATCGGTGATCCGGCGAAGCTGGCCGGTGAGCGGGTGTCGCATGTGGCCGGCGGCTGCGACCTGCGCCTGACGGTGCTCGAACAGTGCCCCTACACCACCACCATCGGGCTCACCCACCTGTTCCATGACGCCGGGGCCGTGGGGCCGGGACTTGAGACTTTCCTCACATATCCGGACGTGCGCATCCGCATCTACACCGACGCGCGCATGGCCCAGGCCCAGCACTGGCCGGCCGACCAGCCGGAGCCGGTGGCGGGCAATCCGCAGCAGGCAGAGCGTGAACTGGAGCAGCGCTGGCTGCACAACAACATGTTAAACAAGTGGCTGGAGTACTGCCTGGAGCTGGGACACAACCTGGCCTGAAGGGAAAATTCCCGCTTGCTGACGTCCGAATCCACCAACTGGCTTGGAAAGATCCTGCGTACCCGGGTGAAACTGCAGCACCCGGAAGCGCCCGAGGATGAGCGCCTCATCCAGTTGTTCCGCAACCGCGCGGAACTGAAGAAGGTGCTGGCCGAGGCGCAGGACGAGGCGCACCGGCTCAAGGACCGGGTCAAGCTGCAGGAGGCCGCCACGTTGCGCGTGCGCGAGCAGTTGCAGCGCCTGGAGGCCTTCCTCGGCCAGCCGGTCAGCGGCCTGCATTGCCTGGTGCACTACCAGCTGCGCGAGCTGTGGGAGACCGGCCACAACCAGATTGCCGCGCTGGTGCGCGAGCTGGCCAAGGCGCGCGAGGAGCGCGAGCGCAAGCAGTTCCTGGCCGACCTGAACCGGCAGCTGTTCGAGCGCCAGCAGGGCGCGCGCGCCGCCGCCGCCCGCGCCGAGAATGCCGCCGCCGACGTGCGCGAGCGGCTGGCGCAGGTGCAGGCGTCACTGGCTGCCTCGCAGCGCTGGTGGCATTACTTGCGCCGCCGCGAGCTGTTGCGCCAGCAGCAGGTGATTGCGGCCGAAGCAGCCTCCACCGAGAACGAACTGCTCGAGGCGCGTGCCCAGCTGGTGCGCATCGAGGAGGCCGGTGGCGCCAAGTATCCGGGCCTGTCACTGGATGCGCGCCGCATGCTGAACCTGACCATCCTGGCTGCCGCGCAGTCGCTGGCACTGCGGGTCTCGCCGCCGGCGCTGGTGAAGCGCATGGTGGATGCCATGTCGCGTTCCGAGCCGCCGATGGAAGGCGGGGCCGAGCAGGCGATGGCGGCGATGCAGGAGATCGCCCGTGCCCGCGCGGCGCTGGTCCAGAATCCGCAGGGGCTGGCCAGCGAGGCCCGCCGCCTGGCCGATCACCTGGCCGCCAATGTGCAGTACCGCCTGCCGGGCGACACGCATCCGCGTGACGACTCGGTGTACCAGGCGCTGCGCTCGGGAATGCCCCGCGGCCAGCTGATGAACTGGGACCTGCTGGGACAGGACCTGTGGGGCGTGTCGGCGCTGCTCTACAACGCCGAGGAATGACGGCGGCCCGTCGGGCCGCCGCCTGTCACTGACTTACTTCGCGGCCGGTTCCGGCTGCTTGCGCGCCAGATCCGGACCGCTCGCCGGCAGGCCGGCGACGATGTCACCCATGATCTGCGTGGTGCGCTCCAGCAGCACATCGGGCGTGCGGCTGGCGCCATCGGTGGCGCTGGCTTCGGCCGTGGCGGCCTTTTCCAGCTCCTCGAGCGAGGCGTACACCGGCTGGCCCTTGGCCTTGCGGCGCTCGTTCTCGCGCGCCAGGCGCTCGGCATCGAGCTTCTCGCGTTCGGCCTTGCGCTCATCGAGGTTCAGCGACAGCGACTTCTCGCCGCGCAGGCGCTCGTTGGCGGCAATGGTGTCGACCAGCCAGCGGAAGTCCGGGTCCTTCGCGGCGCGGGCTGCCTCGGCTTTCTCCAGGTCAGTCGCGGAGGGCAGGCGGGCGGTCATGCTGACGCGGCGGAAGTTGGCCGGCTGGATGCGGTCCCAGGGCAGGGCAGCCTCGAGCGCACTCTCGCCGACTTCCTCCAGGCTGATGGCCGAGGGCAGCGCGATGTCCGGCTCGACGCCGCGATGCTGCGTGCTCTCGCCGGTGACGCGGTAGAACTTGCCGATGGTGACGGTGAGCTGGCCCTGCGTCGGGCTGTTGCTCCAGCGGTCCAGCGGCACCAGGTTCTGCACCGTGCCCTTGCCGAAGCTGCGCTGGCCGATCACGTAACCGCGGCCGTAGTCCTGGATGGCGCCGGCGAAGATCTCGGACGCCGAGGCGCTGTAGCGATCGATCAGCACCACCATCGGGCCGTCATACAGCGTGCCGGGCGAGGGGTCGTCGAGCACTTCGACGCGGCCGGTGTAATCCTTCAGCTGCACCACCGGCCCGCGGTCGATGAACAGGCCGGTGAGCGCGGTGGCCTCGGGCAGGAAACCGCCGCCGTCGCCGCGCAGGTCGAGGATCAGGCCGTCGATCGGGCCTTCCTTGCGCAGTTCTTCCAGCAGGTTGGCCACGTCGCGCGTGGTGCTGCGGAATTCCTTCTCGCCGCGCGCCTCGGCATCGACGTCGCGATAGAAGGTCGGCACGTTGATCACGCCGATCTTCAGTTCCTTGCCATTGCGCGTGACCTTGCGCAGTTCCTTCTTCGAAGCCTTGTTCTCGAGCGTGACCTTGCCGCGGGTCAGCTCGACGATCTTCTCGGGCGAACCGGGCGCCGCGCCGGCCGGCAGCACCTGCAGGCGCACCACCGTGCCGCCCTTGCCGCGGATCAGGTCGACGACGTCATCAAGGCGCCAGCCGATCACGTCCTGGAATTCGTCGTTGCCCTGGGCGATGGCGACGATGCGGTCGTTGATGCCGAGCGTGCCGGCGGCCGCGGCGGGTCCGCCCGGCAGCAGGTTCACGATGCTGGCGTAGTCGTCCTCGGACTGCAGCGTGGCGCCGATGCCCTCGTACGACAGGCTCATCTCGATGCGGTATTCCTCGGAATTGCGCGGCGAGAAGTAGCTCGAGTGCGGGTCGAAGGTGCGCGCGTACGCGTTCATCACGTTCTCGAACACTTCGTCCGAGGTGACCTGTTCGGCGCGCTTGAGCACGCGCTCGTAACGCTTCTTCAGCGTCTCGGCGATCTCCGGCCAGGGCTTGCCGGTGAGCGCCAGCGACAGCGCGTCGTTCTTCACGCGCTTGCGCCAGAGTTCGTCCAGCTCTTCCTTGGTCTCGGGCCAGGGCAGGTTCTTGCGGTCGAACTCGAAGGTTTCCTTGACGGTGAAATCAGGTTCCGTCGACAGCAGGCCGAGCGCATGCTCGACGCGTTCGCGGTTGCGCTGCTGCAGGCGCGCATACATCACGAAGGCCGGCTCCATGTTGCCGCTGCGGATCATGTCATCGAAGCGCAGCTTGTCCTTCTCGAACTCGGCGATGTCGCTGGCGAGGAAATAGCTGCGCTGGCCGTCGAGCGAGTCGAGGTAGCGCTTGTAGATCTCCTCGGACATGCGATCATCGATCGACGCCCGGCGGTAATGCGCGTTCTCGAGCAGCGTCTGGATGCGCCGCGCGATCAGGCGATGGCCTTCGGCCGGCGCCAGCGCTCCGGCCGGCAGCAGGCTCTGCGCCTGGCCTGCGGGCGCACCCGTCGAGCCGGCACCAGTGAGACACAGGACCAGCAGGGTCGACAGTGCGACCGTGCCCAGGGACAGGCGCGAGCGCCGCTTGAGTTCGTTTACAGTCATGGCTTCAGGCTAGAAGGAGGGCAGTGGTTGTGCAACCGCTGGCGGCATTGTTCGGAATCATCATGGGCTCCTCGGTCGCACTGCTGGCTGGGCTCATCATGACATTATTGGTGTTCCTGCTGCTGCCGGAGTTCCACGACCGCCTGGCCGGAGAATTCCGACCGCTGCTGAAAGCCATTGCCTGGGCAGTCCTGTTATCCGCGACTTCGGTAGCCGCATTCTGGTCGGAGATCAAACGCCAGAGCTGGCGTCCGTATGCCATCGCCGCGATGACGCTGTCGGTGGCGCTGGTCACGGCCTACTACTGGCCGGACTGAGGCCCGGATCAACGGGGACGCTTGGTGTCCCAGACGCCTGAAACGGCCTTGTAGACCCCGGAGTTGTAGGGGTCGCTGCCGCTGGATGCGGCCTCTTCGAGGGCAAGCTTGTCGGCCATCAGCGCGGCCTCCAGCTGCGCAAGGATGGTGTTGCGGCGGTCGATGCGGGCGGTATCGCCGGTCTTGCCGCTGAGCTTCAGCTTGTCCGGATCCTTGCTGTCCATGGCCTTATCGTGGTGCCGAATGTGATCTGCGTCAAGCAAGTGGTTGATTTATGTCACGTTTGCGCGGTGCGGAGGGGTTTTCTGCCCTCATGGCGGCGCAGTGCCAGCATGCCGCGGAAGGCCATCAGCAACAGCCACGGGCCCAGCAAGGCCACCCAGTAGCCGAATGAGCCGGAGAAGATGCCGGCAACATAGTCGCCCCACATCGAGAAGAAACCGCCGGTGGTGCCTTCGACATCACGCTGGTAGTCGCCGAGGAAGATCTGGCCGGCGATCCAGATCATCACCGGCAGCACGGTCAGCGAGAAAAGCAGCATCAGGGCCAGGGTCACCAGCTCCCGCGGCAGCATCGGCAGCGCGCGGTAACGGCGCCAGGTTTGGGCGACTGCATTGCTCACGGGCTTGATGATACCGTGAAGGCATGAGCCATCGACAGCTTCCCGCGCACCTGGCGCGCACGCCCCGGCGTGTCACCGTGGCCGCCACGCAATTCGCCTGTTCCTGGGACCGCAAGGAGAACATCGCCAACGCCGAGCGCCTGGTGCGCCAGGCGGCGCGCGACGGCGCGCAGGTGATCCTGCTGCAGGAGCTGTTCGAGACGCCGTACTTCTGCATCGAGCAGGATGCGCGGCACCTGCGCCTTGCGACCACGCTGGCTGAAAACCCGGCGGTGGCGCGCATGCGCGAGGTGGCGCGCGAGCTGGGGGTGGTGCTGCCGGTGAGCTTCTTCGAGCGCGCCGGGCAGAGCGCCTTCAACAGCGTCGCGATCGTCGATGCCGACGGTGAGGTGCTGGGCGTCTATCGCAAGGCGCATATCCCGAACGGGCCCGGATACCAGGAGAAGACCTACTTCGTGCCCGGTGACACCGGCTTCAAGGTGTGGGATACGCGCTTCGGCCGCATCGGCGTGGGCATCTGCTGGGACCAGTGGTTCCCGGAATGCGCGCGCGCGATGGCGCTGATGGGCGCGGAGATCCTCTTCTATCCCACCGCCATCGGCACCGAGCCGCCGCCGGCGCCGCCGCTGAATTCGCGCGACCACTGGCAGCGCACGCAGATGGGCCATGCCGCCGCCAACCTGATGCCGCTGGTCGCATCCAACCGCGTCGGCGTGGAGCGTTCGCTGCAGGCGCCGGATGACCTTTTCATCCGCTTCTACGGTTCCTCGTTCATCGCCGATGCGCATGGCGGCAAGGTGGCCGAGGCGGATGAAGAGAACGAGGCCGTGCTGCTGGCGCAGTTCGACCTGGCCGAACTGGCCGAGCAGCGCGACAACTGGTTCGTGTTCCGCGACCGGCGGCCGGAACTGTATGGCGTGCTGACCACCCATGACGCGCGTGCGCGGGGTGCGTTGTCATGAGGGTGCTGTTCGTGTGCCTCGGGAACATCTGCCGTTCACCCACGGCGGAAGGCGTGGCGCGGCACCTGGCCGAACGCGAGGCGCCGCACCTGGGCCTGGAGTTCGATTCGGCCGGTACCGCCGATTACCACATCGGCTCGCCACCGGACCGGCGCTCCATCGAGGCGGCGCGCGGCCGCGGTTATGACATCTCTGGATTGCGCGCGCGGCAGGTGGGCATCGAGGATTTCCGCCGCTTCGACCTGCTGCTGGCGATGGACGAACAGAACCTGCGCGACCTGAAGCGCATCGCGCCGCGCGGCCATGACGATCGGGCGCGGCTGTTCCTGTCGTTCAGCCAGGAAGCGGGACGGCTGGCGGTGCCCGATCCGTACTACGGCGGGACGGATCATTTCGAGGAAGTGCTCGACCTGGTCGAGCTCGGGGCGCGCGGATTGTTCCGCGCCCTGGAGCGCGCGCCCGGTTCAAGGGCGCGCAACGGTTGAAGGGGCGCCTAGCGGCGCTTCTCATCCTTCCATTCGCCGTGCAGCACTTCGCCTTCGATCACGTCGGCGTTGCTGCCGGGTGGCGGCTGCGCGCCGCCGGCCTGGAAATCACGGAATTGCTGGAAGCGCGGGTCCTGCTGCGCCTGGCGCATCACGCGCCGCATCTTCCACCACAGCCAGCCCCAGACGACGAGGCCGACCAGCAGCGCCACCGCGAACACCACCGCTGACACCATCAGGCCCACGACCAGCGCGGCCAGGGTGGCGATGGCGGCGATGACGCGGCCCACGATGTTGCGCGGGCCGGTCGATCGGGGTCCCGGCAGTTCCGGGGACAACCCTTATTCCTCCCGCTGGCTGCGGTCCGCCGGGCCTTCCGTGGCCGCAGCGGAACTCCACACCACGGTGGGACGTTCCGGCGGCGGCGGGGGCGGCGGCGGGGCCGCCGCAGCGGCGGGACGCTCGCTGCGCGGCGACTCCGCATCCGGCTGCAGGTCGGTGCCGGCATGCGGACGCGGCTCGGGGCGCGCTTCGGCACGCACCGGCGCGCCATCCGGATCCTGGCCATGGGCCGAACCGATGGGCGCTTCGTCGCGCCACGCGCCGTTGCCGTTGCCATTGCCATTGGCGCCAGTACCGGCGTTGTCGCCGGCGTCGCTGCCGTTCAGGCCGGCGACCGGCTGGGCACCGGCGACACCGCCTTCGCCACCCCGGCCACCACGACCACGACGGCGGCGACCGCCGCGACGCGAGCGCTTCTCGCCGGTGGCGGCCGGCGCACCGGCTTCCGGCGTGCCCGCGGCAGCAGCGTCGACCTGGCCTTCAGCGCGCGGTGCCGCGGCAACCGCCGCGGCGGCTGCAGCAACGGCCGCAGCGGCCTCCGGCTTCGGCGCCTGCGGCTCGCGGCGCGGCCTGGGCTCACGCTGCTGCTGCTGGCCTTCACCGCGCTGCGCATTGCGGCGCGATTCATCGCCCTTGCGCGATTCCTTGTTGTCGCGATCCTTGTCGCGGCCCTGGCGGCCGTCGCGCTCCTTCTTCTCGCCGCTGGCGGCGCGGTCGCCGCGATCGTCACGGCCACGGCGGTTGCGGTCGCGGTCCCGATCACGATCCCGGTCGCGCGAGCCACGGCGCTCGTCACGACCGCCGCCCTTGCGCTCGCCGCGCGTGGCCTGCTTGCGCTCCTCGCCGGACTCATTCGCCGCCGGCGCATCGCCGAACAGCATGGTCTTGATCACGCCGAACAAGCCCTTGCGCGGCGGCGGCGGCGGTGGCGGTGCCGGCGCCGGCTCCGGAGCCGAGGGCGCCGGGGCGGTGGGAATGATGGTGGTGACCGCGGCCACCGGCGCGGCCGGACGCTTCGGCTGCAGCGCCGTGACATCCGGCGGCACCGGCGGTGCCGGGATCTTGTACGAGGTCTGGGTGTTCTCGGGCAGGCCCAGCTCGTCGGCGCGCACGCGCCGGATCTCGAACTCCGGCGTCTCCATGTTCGGGTTCGGCACCAGGATCAGGTCGATGCCGCACTTCTCCTCGATGGTGGAGAGCGCGCGGCGCTTCTCGTTCATCAGGTAGGTGGCGACATTCACCGGCACCTGCACGATCAGGCGCGCGGTGCGGTCCTTTCGGGCATCCTCGCCGGCCAGGCGCAGGATGGCCAGCGCCATCGACTCGACGCTGCGGATGTTGCCGAGGCCGGCGCAGCGCGGGCAGGCGATGTGGCTGTGCTCGCCCAGCGACGGGCGCAGGCGCTGGCGCGACATCTCCAGCAGGCCGAAGCGCGACAGGCGTCCGATCTGGATGCGGGCACGGTCCTGCTTCACCGCCTCGCGCAGGCGCTCCTCGACCTCGCGCTGGTTCTTCGAGGACTCCATGTCGATGAAGTCGATGACGATCAGGCCGCCGGCGTCGCGGATGC
>CAYNEX010000073.1:0-14034 GCA_964396335.1 uncultured Steroidobacteraceae bacterium
ACGCCCTGCGCGAGGATGGGATGGAATTGTCCGTCCGCGCCCCGGCAGCGCAGTTCCCGGTACCAGAAGCCGCCCTTGCGCACGCATTCCAGCCACGCCGCGGCGGTGGCCTCGGCCTCGTCAGGGTGCAGCACGTCGCACCAGCCGAAACCGCAGACCTGCTCCTGCGTCATCCCCGTCAGGCGCAGGAAGGAATCGCTGGCGTAGATGTAGTGGCCGCGCTCGTCGCTGACCCACACGCCATAGTCGATGGATTCGCCGATGGCGCGGTACAGCTTCTCGCTCTGCCGCAGCTCGCGTGTGCGCTCCTCGGCCTCGTCCAGCACGCTGTTGAAGGCACGCACCACCACCGAGAATTCCTCCACCGGGGTGTCCGGCGCGCGCAGCGTCGGGTCGCGGCGGCTGACGATGTCATCGGCCACCGAAGCGAGTGCCTCGACCGGACCGGTGATCGAGCGGCGCAGGAATACCGTGATGCCCAGCGCCACGCCCATGCTGAGCAGCAGCACCGTGCCGAGGATGCGCAGGTAGGCCCAGACCCGGCCCCATGGGTCATGGGCGAAGGCCAGGTGGATCACACCCAGCAGTTCGCCATCCATGCGGATCTCGCTGGCCATCTCGATGCTCTCGCCCAGCAGGCGTGGATGCTCAAGTGGCGCGGGAGCGGTCAGCGGCGGTGGCGCGGCGCCGGGCCACGCGTGACTTGCAAACAGGCTGCCATCCGGCAGGTAGACCGCGGCGGACCGGATGCGCGCATCCACGCCCAGCGCCTGGACATTGCGTTGCGCCGTCTCGCGGTCATCAAAGGCCATGGCCGGCGCCGCCAGCTGCGCCATGATGCGGGCCTGCGTTTCGATCCCGGTGGCCTGCTCCTCGCGGTATTCCGCCAGGTCCCGGTACAGCAGCGCCACGGTCATCGTCAGCAGCGCCACGGCGATGCTCGCCACCAGCACCAGGGTGAGCTTGCCGCGCAGCGATGAATAGGTCCCGAAACGCGATGGGAGGTGCGGCACTTCGGCCGGGGTCATCTCTCCACCCTTGCAGCCACCGACAACAGTTCGGAACTGACGCGCAGTCCCATGCGGCGCGCGGCGGGCAGGGACACTTCGAAGCGCACGCGGTCCTCATGCTGCAGGAAGTTGATGGCGCTGCCGGCGGCCAGCGCGCCGTTCTCGGCGGTCACCACCAGCACCGAATGTCCGGCCAGCGGCTCCAGCAGGTCGTGCAGGCGCGGGCCGTGCGCGGAACCCACCACCAGCACCTGTGCATCGCGGGCCGCCGAAACCGAAGTGACGCGCGACACGCGCACCGGGCGGCCCCCGACCTGGCGGCCGTCCGCCAGTTCCTCGAGGTCGCCTGCCACGGCGGTATCCCCGAGTACCGCAATCCGGAAGATGTCACTGTCCGCGCCGGGCGGCCATTCCACGAAGCCGGCAAAGCGCAGCACGAAAGCGGCCTTCTGTCCGCTCTCGGAGTCCATCTGGACCGCATGACCCGGCACGGCAGCCGTCCAGGCCCACAGCGCCAGCAGGATCGCGATGGCGCGTGTGAAGGCGCCGGTTGTTCCACCTGTTCCTGCAACCGTCATCCGTGGCTCCAGCGTGCCTCGATCATTGCCCCCCGCCGGATCTGCCGTCCTTCCCTGGCAGGATAAGCCGGTTGAGGCTGATGCAGCAGTTGACGCACCACAGCGACATGGCAGGCCATCCCCGATCCCTTGCAGAAATTCAGGGTTGCGAAGTTATCAGGAGCCGACTTCCGCCAATCCGCGTTGCGCTGTAGGACCTTGCCTACGTCGATAGAGCCACCCGCCGACTGCAACGGGGGCAAGCCGCCGATGGGAGCCTCCGGGGCTGGCTGCCATGGTCGCAGCGAGTCGAAAACGATGCATCGGGAGGACACCATGGGATCGAAAGGAATGAACCCGCAGGTCGAGGAGCTGCTGCTGCAGGCCCTGGAGACCGAGCGCGGTGGCATACAGATCTACCAGGCCGCCATCGAGGCGGCACAGAACGAAGACCTGCGGGAGGAATGGGAGAAGTACCTGTCGGAAACACGCCACCACGAGGAGGTCCTCACCGGCGTGTTCGAACAGCTGGGACTCGATACGGAACAGCAGAGCCCCGGACGCGAGGTAGTTGCGCACCAGGGCGAATCACTGGTCGCCGCCATCCGCATGGCAATCCAGAATGCGACGCCCGAGGCCGCCGAACTGGTGGCTGCCGAGTGCGTGGTGCTGGCGGAAACCAAGGACCACCAGAACTGGGAACTGATCGGCCGCGTTGCCGAACAGGGCGGCAGGTTCGGCAAGGTGCTGAAGCAAGCCTACGAGGAAGTGGAGAAGGACGAGGACCATCACCTCTACCACACCATGGGCTGGTCACGTGAGCTGTGGATCCAGTCGCTGGGCATGCCGGCGGTACTGCCTCCGCCGGAGGAAGTGCGCAAGGTGGAAACGGCCATCGGCGCATCGCGTGCCGAGCAGGCACGCGACGAGATGACCTGATCAGCCCTCGGCCACGCCGGCGCTGGCGCGGCGCCGGCGTGCCGTCATTTCCTGCAGCGGCACGACATCGGCCCGTTCCGGGTCCTGCGTCAGCAGGGCCTGCAGCAGCAACGGAATCTGGTCGACGATGACAAACAGCTGGTTCTCCGCCACCGGCCGCGAAAACAGGTAACCCTGCAGCGTGATGCCCTTGTCATGCAGCATCGCGAGCTGCGCCGCCCGTTCCACCCCTTCCGCGGTCACGGCAACGCCCAGGTCGCGGCACAGGTTGATGATGGCATTGGCGATCGATGCCGCGCGGCCACTGCCGTCGATGCCGGCGATCAGGCTGCGATCCAGCTTCACGCGGTCGAGCGGCAATTGTTCAAGCGAAGCCAGCGATGAATAGCCGGTGCCGAAATCATCCAGCGCCACCGCGACGCCCATCTGCTGCAGGCGCCGCAGGCCCTCGATGGTTGCCGCGCCGGTCTGCAGCACCGTCTCGGTGAGTTCGATCTCCAGCGCGCCAGGAGGCAGCTCATGTTCGGACAGCAGCGCGCTCACCTGCCCGGTGAATGCCGGGTCCGCCAGCTGGCGCGATGAGGCATTCACGGCCACGCGCAGCTCACGCCGCGCCTTGTGCCAGCGCGACGCGGTGGCGATGGCCGAGCGCAGCACCCAGTCATTGATCTCGACGATCAGGCCTGATTCCTCGGCCACGGCGAGGAATTCATCCGGCGCGCAGAGGCGGCCATCGGCGCGGCGCCAGCGCAGCAGTGCCTCGCAAACCGTCACCTCGCGCCGCTGCAGGTCGACCTCCGGCTGGAAGACCAGTTCGAACTCGCCGCGCTCCACGGCGCGACGCAATCCCTGCTCGGTGGAGAACCGCTCCGAGGCCTGCTCCAGCAGGTCGGGGGTGTACAGCGCCAGCTGCCCCCGCCCCTGCTCCTTGGCACGGAACAGCGCCGCATCGGCGGCACGCAGCAGCGATTCGGCATCACCGGCATGCGCCGGATGGAAGGCCGCCCCGACGCTGATGCTGACCAGCAGGTCGCGACCGTCCAGGCGCAGCGGCTGCTGGAAACCGCGCACCAGGGCGCGGCCGAATTCCTCCAGCGTGGGCATGTCGGCGGCCTGCACCACCACGGTGAATTCATCGCCGCCGAAACGCGCCGTCAGTCCGCGGCTCCCGGTCATCGCCGCGAGGCGCTCGGCGATCGCCACCAGCACGCGGTCGCCGAAACCATGGCCGCGGCCGTCATTGATGTTCTTGAAGTTGTCGAGGTCGACGAAGAACAGCCCGGCCGCGCCACCGTCGCGCTTCACCCGCACCAGCACGTCGCGCAGGTGGCTGAACAGCTGGCGACGGTTCGGCAACTGGGTCAGGGCATCATGGTCGGCCAGGTGCTGCAATTGCCGCGTGCGCTCGGCCACCCGCGCTTCGAGCTGCTGGCGATAGTTGCGCGCCGTCGCCTGCGCCGATTCCAGCTCTCCGGCCATGCGGTTGAAGGCGCCGGCGAGCCGGTCCAGTTCGCGACTCCCACACGGCGGCACACGCACGCCGGTTTCACCGGCGGCGACGCGCTGGGTGGCCGCGATCAGGCGCTGCACCGGCCGCAGGATGCTCAGCACGGTGACAACGCAGACACCCAGCAGCAGCGCCAGCACGGCCGCGGACAACCAGGCCAGCGATCGCGGTTCGATGCCTTCGTCGATTTTTTCCTCGCGGGTTGACACCGCCGGCGCGGATTCCCACGGCGGCGTCACCACCAGCGGGCGACGCACCAGCTCTTCCGGCACACCGCCTGGTGGCGCGGCCGGGCGCACGGTCGCCGGCGCATGCAGCTGCGAACGCACGCTGGCCAGTTCGACACGGAACAGCGGCAGGACCTGCGCGCGTTCCCCGTCCAGTGCGACGATGCGTTCACGCAGCGATGCGAGGCCATCCGCATCGGCGCGCACGCTCCGGTACCAGTCGGCGCCCTGCGATCGGGTCAGGCGGCGCTCTCCGGATACCAGCGCGTCGATGAACTGGCTTTCCAGTGACGCCAGGCGCGCCAGGTCCTCCGGCTGGTAGCCGGGCGCGCGCAGCACCGATGCCTCGCGGCGGATCTCCTCGATGCGCTGTTCGGCCGTCACCACTGATTGTGGAGCCAGCCTGTAATTGAGGAAGCGGCGGGACTGGTCCAGCGGTGCCTGCATGCGCGCTTCCATGCTGCCCAGCTGCGCCGAATATTCCGCGTAGGTGGCATCGCGTGCCGCCTCGATGTCGATCAGTCGTTCACCGGCGCGCAATGTCGCGTCCGCCCGGCCCGCGTGTCCGTGCAGGCGCCTGAGCGTGGCGCGCACCTCGGCTGCGGCGGCGCGCACCCGCTCATGGCGTTCGGCCGCCGGCAGCAGGCGCGACGCCTGCACCGCTGCGGACAGCCGCTCCAGTGCCGGCAGTGCAGACCGGCCATCGGCCATGGGTCCGGCATCGGATTGCGGCGGCCGACGCAACAAGGGCGGCGGCAAGTCCGTTGGCGCGGCCTCCACCCGCGTGGTGGTGATCGAGATGGTGCGCTGGACGGCGAAGTTGGCCGCCGCGGCCAGGGCGGCCACCCCGATGAAGCCGACGCCAAGCTGCCACGCAATGCCCGGCCGCCAGCCCGCGAGGCGCCTCTGCATGCGCCTGAGAAACCCGGACGGGGTGGTGGGGTCCGACATGAAGGCGGGGCTTCCGTTGTCCGCGAGCCATTCATTCTGCGCTGGCAGCTGCCCGGGGCCCGGCGGCGTCGGTCAATCCGTGAACCACCGCACAGGCCGGCTCTCGGCCATGTCCATGCGGCCCTGCAGCGCGAACCCTGATAGGCTGGTTCGCTCTCAACGACGACGGTGCCATGCAACCACGCTGGGATTTCGTGCGGATGGTGTCGGTGGTCCTGGCGGGCTATGCGCTCGTGGGCGGGCTGTTGTCGTTCACCGGATGGACGACGGGCAATGTCCGCCTGACCGACTGGTGGGGCACCGGGGTCACCATCAAGACCAACACTTCGCTGTGCCTGGCCGGCCTTGGCGCCGCATTGCTGCTGTACCAGACGGCCCGGGCCCGCGCCGTGACCCTGGTCCTGGCCACCCTGGTCGGGCTGGTGGGCATCGCCACGACAATGGAACACCTGGCCGGGCTCGACCTCCGCATCGATACGCTGCTGTTCGATGAGGCCCCGGGTTCTCCTGCGACCGCTTCGCCGAACCGCATGGGGCTGCCATCATCCATCAGCTTCATGCTGCTGGCGGCGACCTTCTGGCTGGCCATACGCAGGTCAACCAGCATGCTGTCGATCGCGCTGCCACTGCTGGTGCTGGCCGCCTCGACGCTGGCGCTGATCGGCTACCTGTATGCGGCCGAAGCCATGTACCAGACGCCGCTGGGAATCGCCGTGCAGACCGCGACCATGATGGTGGCGCTGGCCTGCGGCCTGATCGCCGCGCAACCCCATCGCGAGCCGGTGCGCACGCTGACCGAGAACAGCACCGCCGGCGATCTGGCCCGCCGCATCATTCCGCTGGCCATCGCGGTGCCGATGCTGATCGGCATGGCGCACGTGATCGGCCGGCGCATGGGCTATTTCGATGCGGCCTTCGGATCGGCGCTGCGCACCCTGGTGCACATCGTGCTGCTCACCGCGGTGCTCTGGTGGACCATCCACATCATGCGCACGCGCGACCAGCAGCGGCGTGATGCCGAGGAAGCCCGCTATCGCGGCGAACGCCGGCTGCGCCGCGTGCTGGATGCCTCGGCGGTGCCCTTCATGGTGCTGGCGCCGGTGCGTGATGGCGACGATGCCATCGTCGATTTCCGCTGGGCCTACGTGAACAAGGCCGCCGCGGCGGTGCTGGGACGCGACGCCACCGCGCTGTCCGGCGCGCGCATCAGCGAGCTGTTCCCCGGCACCTGGCAGGAGCCGGGCCTGCTGGAGCATTTCGTGGCCGCCGCCGAACGCCAGGAAGTGCGCGACTTCGAAGTTCCGGCCATCGCCGCCGGCGTGCGCGGCTGGTTCCAGGTCATCGTTTCCTCGCTCGACCAGGACATCGGCGTGTGGTTCAGCGATGTCACCGAACGCAAGCGCCACGAGCTGGAACTGCGCGAGGCCGACCAGCGCAAGGATGAGTTCCTCGCCACCCTCGCCCATGAGCTGCGCAATCCACTGGCGCCGATCCGCATGGCGGCAACGCTGGCGCGCCGCAGCGAGGTACCCGAAGCCCAGCGCCGCTGGTGCCAGGACGTCATCGACCGGCAGGTGAAGCACATGTCGCTGCTGCTGGATGACCTGCTGGACGTGTCGCGCATCACCCGCGGCATCCTCGAGGTGCGGCGCACGCCCACGCGCCTGTCGGCGCTGGTGGACACGGCCATCGAGACTTCGCGCCCGCTGGTCGACAGCAAGCGGCATACCCTCACGGTGGACCTGCCGCGCGATGCGGTGGTGGACGTGGACCCGCTGCGCATGGCGCAGATGATCTCGAACCTGCTCAACAACGCCGCCAAGTACACGCCGCCCGGCGGCGCCATTCACCTCGCCGTCCACCTGGAGGGGGCGGACCTTGCGATCGCCGTCCGCGACACCGGCATCGGCCTTGCGGAGGAGGACCTCGCCACCATCTTCCGCATGTTCTCGCAGGTGAAGTCGGCGCGTGACCGGTCGGAGGGCGGACTGGGCATCGGCCTTGCGCTGACGCGCGGCCTGGTGGAACTGCATGGCGGCAGCGCCTGCGTGAGCAGCGATGGACCCGGTCGCGGCGCCACCTTCACCCTGCACATCCCGCAGGCGGTGCTTGAAACCGTGGAGGACCACCGCAACGCGGCGCCGGCGCGCGCCGCTGCCGAACCCCTGCGCATCCTGATTGCCGATGACAACCGCGACGCCGCAGACAGCCTGGCGATGCTGCTGCGTTCCGAGGGCCACGAGGTG
Source organism: uncultured Steroidobacteraceae bacterium (assembly GCA_964396335.1). GTDB lineage: Bacteria > Pseudomonadota > Gammaproteobacteria > Steroidobacterales > Steroidobacteraceae > ZC4RG30. The sequence goes on from CAYNEX010000073.1 coordinate 7,438, forward strand.
ATGCTGGCCGCCGACGGCGAAGCCGCGCTGCAGGCCTTCGAAGCACAACGCCCGTCGGTGGCGCTGCTCGACATCGGCATGCCGCGACTGAATGGCTTCGAGGTGGCCGAACGCATCCGTCGCCAGGACGGTGCCGCGCTGCTGGTGGCCATCACCGGATGGGGACAATCCGGTGACCGCGATCGCTCGGCTGCCGCCGGGTTCAATCATCACCTCACCAAGCCGGTGGACTACGACACCCTGACGTCACTGCTGCAGCAGGCACAAAGCCGCTGAACGCTGGACTTTCGCCACAGGAGGCGCACGTTCACGGCAGTGCAGGAAATTGTAGGCGCATGCCTACAGGGCAATTTGTCCGCTTCCCACCCGCGTACCCTGCCTTGCGCCAGCCTGCATCGGCGATGATCAGCGCATGTATGTTGCTCCCACCGGATCCGAGACGCTCGAGCCCAGCGGGCCTGACCTTGAAGTCCTGATGGACGAACTGGCCAACGGCCAGTGCACCCAGGACGAGTTCGTCGAACGAGTCGTGCAATGCGAAGCCCGCGACGAAGAGGCAGTGTGGGAGGTGCTGGCGCTGCTCGACCGGCATTTCCGCCGCAAGCGCATCGACCGCGACACCTTCGTGGCGCTGAAGGCGCGTCTGCAGCGGCATTCACTGGGCGATCCCGAAAACGGCCAGCCGGCCAGATCTCAGCCGAAGCCGAAGGTGAACGTGCAGCAGGCTGCGGCGTCGCCGGCACCGCGGCGCGAGCGGCGCGCACCCGCACCGGAATTTGCACCCGCATTCGAACCTGAGCCTGCCTCCTCCCCGGCCCCGGCACCAGCCAGGGCTGTCCAGGCTCCGCCATCGCAGGCCGCGGCGCCCGCGCCTGAGCCGGAAGATCGTTTCCAGGTCACCGATCCGGCAGTCGAAGTGCCCATCCTGCGCATCGATCCGCCCGCAGCGCGCGAACCGGACCTGGTGGACGCCTCCTTCCATCGGGAGGTGCGCGCCGGTGACCTGCTCTGCGGCCGCTACCGGGCCGTGGAGATCCTGCGGCGCCGTGACTGGATGACGCTGCTCGAGGCGGTCGATGAAACCAAGGCCGGCCTGCCCGGCGTGCGCCAGCGCGTGTGCCTGCAGGTGCTGGAGGAGAACCTGACCCGCGACACCGTGCTGATGCAGCGCATCGGCAAGTTGCAGGGCCTGTCGCATCCGGCCATCACGCGCGTGCTGGATGTCGAGGAAGACTGCGGCTCGCTGGTGCTGGTGTCCGAGTTCCATCGCGGCAGCTCGCTGCGCGAGGTGCTGGAGCGTCGCAGTGACCGGCGCGTGCCGATCCAGTCGGCGCTGGCGATCGTACGCACCCTGGCCGGTGCCCTGTCCTACTGCCACGCGCTCGGTATCGCGCATGGCGACGTCACCACTGCCAATGTGCTGGTCACGGACCTCGGGGAAACTCGCCTGCAGGGCTTCGAACTGCGCGCGCAGAGCCATTCGGTGCAGCCTTCCGCGGACCGCATGGCCTTTGCCCGTCTCGCCTACGAGCTGCTTTCCGGCAGCGCCGAGCCCCTGCATGCGCTGGGTTCGACGCCGATGTCGAAGCTGCGCGCGCCGCCGGGCGTCACACGCGCGCAATGGCGCGCGCTGCGCGACACGCTGTCAGGCCGCGATGGCAGCCATGACACCGGCATCCTTGCTGCCTTCGGTGGTGAGCTGCCGGCCGGCGGCGATGCGGTGCTGCTGCAGGATGAAGCCGGCGCACCGGTGCTGAGGCCGCGCCGCCATGTGCGCGAATGGCTGGCGGCAGCCGTGGTGGCGGCCATCCTCGGCAGCGGCATCTATCTCTACCTGCGTGAACTGCCTGACGGAGCGATGCAGGATGCGTCCGCGTCGGTGGCCGCGACGCTGCCGGACTCACCCGGCCCCGCCGGGTCGCCGCCCGATGTGGCCACGGTCAACGCCGGCATCGATACCAGTACCGTGGCCGGTGCCGACGGCGCGACCACCGCGGTCATCACCGCCGCCGCCCCGTCTGCCGAAGCAGCGGCAGGTGCCGCAACGCCCGCGCCGACCGAAGTACCACCGACGCCCGCCCCGCCACCGCGACCGGCGCGGCCCGTCATCGACCTCGCCTCCACCTATGCATGGGTCGACACCACCGAACCCGTGGCACGCATCTGGGTGTCGCGACGCGGAGCGGCGAATCGTGAAGTGACCTTCCGCTGGTGGACCGAGACCGGAACCGCGCAGGTGGACCGCGACTTCCGCGGCATCGAACCGCGCGTGGCGGTCATCCCGGAGGGCTCCCGCGGCGTCGAACTGTTGATCCCGCTGATGCCCGACGCTTCACGCCTGGAGCCGCGCACCTTCTACGTGAAGATCGACGAACCGGGTCCGGGCGCCGACCTTGGCACGCGCACGCTGATGCAGGTGGCCATCGTGCCACCGGGCTATCCGGCCGCGCGCGGCACACCGGTCACGACGCAGAATCTGGCGGCGCCCCCGCCGTGAGGGCTAACGCGCCGTCGCGTGCAGCGGCCGGCGCGGCAGTTCGACCGTGAAGCAGGTCATGCCCCTGCCGCTGGCGACGCACACCTCGCCGCCATGCGCCCGCGCCAGCTGCTGCACGATGTAGAGCCCCAGGCCCAGGCCCCCGCCGCGACTGACGGCTTCATCACGCCGGCCGCGGAACGGCTCGAAGATCTCATCCAGCAGCTCCGGCGGAATCTCCCCCGGGTTACCCACCAGCAGGCGAACGCGCTTCGCGTCGCTGCCGTCCAGGTGCACCGAGATCTCGCCCTCGCGCGCTCCGTGCTGGAGCGCATTGCCGACCAGGTTCGAGGCCATCTGCGCCACGCGCTCGCCATCGAAATCACCGCGCAGTGAACCCTCGCGCGTCAGCACGATGCGCCGCTCCGGCGCCGCGGCCTGGTGTTCCTGCAGCACGCGCCGGATCATGTCTTCCAGGTCTCCCGGCTCCGGCCGCACGGTGATGCCGCCGGCGAGCCGCGCGCGCGAGAAGTCGAGCAGGTCCTCGATCAGGCGCGCCATGCGACGGGCGCTGCTGAGCACGCGCGCGCCCATGTCGCGCGCCATCGGATCCTGGTTCTGCCGCAGCACATGCGCGGAGGCCACGATGGCGCTGAGCGGGTTGCGCAGGTCATGGCCCAGCACGGCCGCGAACACCTCGTTCAGCCGCAGCGTCTCGGACATCTCATGGAGGTTCGCATCCAGCTGCTGGCGCTGGCGGTGCAGCTGGTGGAACACCTCGGCCTTGCTGCGCAGGATGTGCGGCTCGATCGGCTTGTAGAGGAAGTCCACCGCGCCAGCCTCGTATCCACGGAAGTGCCGGTGCGAATCGCGCACTCCGGCCGTGACGAAGATGATCGGCACGTGCCGGGTGCGCTCGCTGCCGCGCATCAGCTCGGCCAGTTCGAAGCCGTCCATCTCCGGCATCTGCACATCCAGCAGCGCCAGCGCCACGTCGTGTTCCAGCAGCAGCTCCAGCGCCTCGCGGCCGGAGCGCGCGGTGAGGATCTGCACGTCAAGGTCGCGCAGCAGCGCCGACAGCGCCAGCAGGTTGTCCTCCAGGTCATCGACCAGCAGGAACTTCACCGGTGGCAGCGGGCGGCGGGTGGTATTCATGCCCCGACCCCGATGCGCGTGAACAGCGCGCGGATGCCCTCGAGCGGCAGGATGTGCTGCGCCAGGCCGCTGCGCACCGCGCCGACGGGCAGCGTGGGAGCCACCGCCTCGGCAGGATCCTGCACGATGGTGAGGCCGCCGGCGCGGGCCACGGCGATCAGGCCCTGCACCCCGTCATCATTCGCGCCGGTGAGGATCACGCCCGCGAGTTGATCGCCGAAGCACTCAGCGGCGGACTCGAACAGCACATCGATGGACGGTCGGGAGAAATGCACCGGCTCGTCCACGGACAACGCCAGCGACGGCGCGCCATCCTCGCTGCAATCCACCAGCAGGTGGTAGTCCGGTGGCGCGAAATAGATGTGGCCCGGCTCCATCGGCTGCTTGTCCTCCGCCTGCAGCACCGGCAGCGCGCAGCGCGAGTGGAACAGCTCCTGCAACAGGCTGGGGCGCTGGCGTGGCATATGCACCACGACCAGCACGGCGGCGCGGCTGTGCGCATCCAGCGCCGGCAGCAGGTGGCCCAGCGCCTCGATGCCGCCGGCGGAGGTGCCGATCACCATCGCGCGCAGATCGGACAGGCCAACGCTCATGCGGCCACCTTCTGGTAGATGCGGTTCTCGCCATCCACCTCGGCGAAGCTCTGCGCCAGCGACGAGAACCGCAGCGACTCGCTCGAGCCGATGCCCAGGAACCCCTTGTAGCACAGCGACTCGCGGAACAGCCCGATCGCCCGGTCCTGCAGCGCGCGCGCGAAATAGATCAGCACGTTGCGGCAGGAGATCAGCTGCACCTCCGAGAAGGCCGAATCGGTGGACAGGCTGTGGTCGGCGAAGGTCATGTGCGCCTTCAGGCTGCGATCGAACACGGCCTTGCCATAGGCGGCGGTGTAATGCGCCGACAGGGAGCCATGGCCGCCGGAGCGGCGGTGGTTCTCGCTGAAGCCACTGATGCGGTCGATGTCGAACACGCCCGCCTGCGCCTTCTCCAGCGCCATCGTGTTGATGTCGGTGGCATAGATCAGCGTGCGCTCGAGCAGGCCCTCCTCCTTCAGCAGGATGGCCATCGAATAGGCTTCCTCGCCGGTGCTGCAGCCGGCCACCCACACCTTCAGCGACGGATAGGTGCGCAGCAGCGGCACCACCTTCTCGCGCAGCGCGCGGAAATACAGCGGGTCGCGGAACATGTCGCTCACCTGCACGGTGAGGATGTCCATCAGGTCGGGCAGCAGCGCGCGTTCGTGCAGCACGCGGTGCTGCAGCTGCGAGAGGCTGCGGCAATCGAACTTGTCCATGGCCACCTTCAGGCGCCGGCGCAGGGACGAGCGGGCATAGTGCCGGAAGTCATAGTGGTAGCGCTGGTACAGCGCCTCCAGCAGCAGCCGCAGCTCGATGTCGGCAACCTTGTCCGGCGTTGCGGTGTTCACTGCGGCAACCACACGCGCACCAGCGACAGCAGCCGCTCGATGTCCAGCGGCTTGGCCAGGTAATCATTGGCGCCGGCCTGCAGGCACTTCTCCTGGTCATCCCGCATGGCCTTGGCCGTCAGCGCGATGATGGGCAGGCGCTTCCACTCGGCGCGTTTTCGGATCTCGCGCATCGCGGTGAGGCCGTCCATCTCCGGCATCATGATGTCCATCAGCACCAGGTCCGGCGCGCCGTCCCGGCCCCAGGTGCGCTCCAGGTGCTGCAGCGCCTCCAGGCCATTGCGCGCAATGTCGATGTGCGCGCCACGCGGCTCGAGCACCTTGCTCAGCGCAAAGATGTTGCGCACGTCATCCTCGACCACCAGGATGCGCCGTCCGTCGAAGGCCTCCTCGCGGTCGCGCGCGGCCCGCAGCATGCGCTGGCGCTCGGGCGGCAGCTCCGACTCCACCTGGTGCAGGAACAGCGTCACCTCATCCAGCAGGCGCTCGGGTGACCGCGCATCCTTGATGATGATCGAGCGGGAGAAGCGACGCAGGCGCTGCTCCTCGTCGCGGTTCAGGCTGCGGCCGGTATAGACGATCACCGGCGGATAACTGACACCGTCCAGGTCCCCCATCTTCTCCAGCAACTCGTAGCCGCTGAGGTCCGGCAGGTTCAGGTCGAGCACCATGCAGTCGAAGGTATTCTGCTGCAGCAGTTCCAGTGCGCGCGCGGCGGTTTCCGCCGGCACGATCTCGACGCCCTCGGTGGAAAGCAGCTGGCGCACGCTCTCGCGCTGGCGTGCGTCATCCTCCACCACCATCACGCGGCGCACCCCCGGCGACAGGCGCGAGTCGAGGCGGCGCAGCGCATCGGCCACCTGCTCCCGGTCCACCGGCTTCAGCGCATATCCCACCGCGCCACGGCTGAGCGCCTCGTGCGAATAATCGGCCACCGACACCACATGCACCGGGATGTGGCGCGTCTCCGGGTCGCGCTTGATCTCGTCCAGCAGCGACAGGCCGGTGCGGTCCGGCAGGTGCATGTCGAGCAGCACGGCGCTGATCTCGTGCTCGTGCAGCGCCGCCAGGCCCTGCCCGGCATCCTGTGCCAGCACGGCCTCGAAGCCGTGTTCAGCGGCCAGGTCGCGCAGGATGCCGGCGAAGGCCGGGTCATCCTCGATCACCAGCAGCATCCGGCCGTTGCCAGCACCGGTGCGCTTGCGTTTCGGTGCGCCGGCCGGCCTGGCCACGTCGACGGAAGATGCGGCCGGAGCCGGAACCGGTTGCAGGGTCGGCAACGTCGCCGTGGCCGGCGCGGCATCGGCGCCGCTGCCATCGCCGGCGCGCCGCCGCGGCGGCGTGCCGGCGCGACGCCCGGGCAGATCCTCCGGCAGGTGTTCCGGCAGCCACAGCGTGAAGGTACTCCCCGCGCCCAGGTCGCTCTGCACGCTGACGTTGCCGCCCAGCAGTGCGGCCAGGTCACGCGAGATCGAGAGGCCGAGCCCGGTGCCGCCGTACTTGCGGTGGGTGCTGCCATCGGCCTGGCGGAAGGCCTCGA
>CAYNEX010000074.1:0-9965 GCA_964396335.1 uncultured Steroidobacteraceae bacterium
CGATGCGGCCGGCGTCCTTGGTGGCCTGGCGCTGCGAGTCGTTGAAGTACGCCGGCACCGTGATCACCGCCTCGGTCACCGGCTCGCCCAGGAAGTCCTCGGCGGTCTTCTTCATCTTGGCCAGCACGCGCGCGGAAATCTCCGGCGGGGCCATGTTCCTGCCCTGCACCTCGACCCAGGCATCGCCGTTGTCGGCGGCCACGATCTTGTAGGGCACCATGTTGACGTCCTTCTGCACGACGTCGTCCTTGAACTTGCGGCCGATCAGGCGCTTCACCGCGAACAGCGTGTTCTTCGGGTTGGTGACGGCCTGGCGCTTGGCCGACTGGCCCACCACCACCTCGTTGTCCTTGGTGAAGGCGACGATCGACGGGGTCGTGCGGTCGCCCTCGCTGTTCTCGATCACGCGCGGCTTGCCCGCCTCCATGACGGCGACGCAGGAATTGGTCGTTCCCAGGTCGATACCGATGACTTTGCCCATGTGCGTTCCTTTCCGGATTCCGTTGAAAAACTCGTTATGCGCCAATCTGGTGCCGTTGTTTCCTGCTTCAAGAGGCATCCGGCGCGCGGGCCACGATGACGCGCGCGGGACGCAGCAGGCGACCGTTCAGTTCGTAGCCCCGCTGCACCACCTGCAGCACCGAATTCGGCTCGGCGGTGTCGGAGGGCTGCATCGCCATCGCGTCGTGCCGCTCCGGGTCGAAGGGCTCGCCCAGCGGGTCGATCTGGTTGATGGCGAACTTCTGGAAGGTGCTCTTCAGCAGGCGCAGCGTGGCTTCCTGGCCGGCGGCCAGGCTGGCGGCATCGGCGTTGCCGGCGGTGGCGGCGGCCATCTCCAGGCTGTCGGCCACGGCCAGCAGTTCCTGGGCGAAGCGCTCCAGCGCAAAACGCTGGGCCTGTTCCATGTCACGGGCAGCGCGCTTGCGGATGTTGTCCTGCTCGGCAATCGCCCTGAGCAGGTTCTCGCGTTCCTGGTTGGCGCGGGCCTCGGCCTCGGCGACCCGGGCACGCAGGGCCTCGATTTCTGCCGCGGCCGCATTGTCCGGCGCGCCCTGCTGTTCCAGGTTCACTTCCGCGTTGTTATCCGCCATTTCTTCTCCATATAAATCAAAAGCCTGGAGACAAAAGTTCGCCCCCAGCTTCAAGTCTGGTCCGGGATATGCGCCGCTACTATGGCGGCTAGCGTCGGGAATTCAAGGCGGCGCCGAGCAGCTTGGCGGTCATGTCGACCACCGGGATCACGCGCTCGTAGGCCATGCGCGTCGGGCCGATCACGCCCAGCACGCCCACCGCCCCGCCGGAGGTGCGGTAGGGAGCGGTCACGACACTGCAGTCATCGAGGATCTGGTAGCCGGATTCGCGGCCGATGAAGATCTGCACGCCCTGCGCGCCGAGGCTCAGGTCAAGCAGCTGCAGGATGGCGCGCTTCTCGTCGAAGGCCTCGAACAACCGCCGCAGTTTCTCGACGCTCGACAGCTCGCCATAACTCATCAGCTTGGTTTCGCCGGCGATCACCAGCTCCGGGTCGCGCTCCTGCCCTTCGACGAACAGCTGCCGCGCCACCGAGATGGTGTCGACCATGCCCTGGTTGAGCCGCTCGCGCATTTCCGAGAGTTCGTCGATCAGCCGCTGGCGCACCTCATCGAGCGTGCGGCCGCGGAACTGCTCGTTCAGCACCGCGGCGGCACGGCGCAGTTCCTCCTGCGACACCTGCCGTCCGAGGTGCACCACGCGGTTCTGCACCTCGCGGTCATCGAACACCATGATGGCCAGCATGCGCTGCTCGGACAGCGGCAGGAATTCGATATGGGTCAGCGCCGCGGCGCGCGGCGTCTGCAGCGACACCACACCGGCCAGCTGCGTCACATTCGACAGCAGCTGCGAGGCCGCCGACACCAGCGTGCGCGTATCAGCCGCGCCTTCCAGCCGCGTGCGCAGCGCCTCGGCCGCGGATTCATCCAGCGGCTGCACTTCGAGCAGCGTGTCGATGAAGAAGCGGTAGCCCTTCGGCGTGGGAATGCGTCCGGCCGAGGTATGCGGCGAAGTGACGAAGCCATAGGCCTCGAGGTCTGCCATCACGTTGCGGATGGTGGCCGAGCTCAGCGACATGCCCGAATCGCGCGACAGCGTGCGCGAGCCCACCGGCTGGCCGTCGCGGATATAGCTCTCGATCAGCACCTTCAGCAGCTGCTGGGCGCGTTCGGTCAGCTGGTTTTCGTCGCGGCGATCGTTGGTCATGTCGGCCTTTGGTCCTGGCCAGTGACGCTAGCGGTGGCCCCCATCCGGGTCAAGCGGACCTGAAAAACCCACCGCCGCGGCTCCTGACGCCCCAGTAAACTAGGCCCGGCATGAAGGCCCGGACCACCACCTGCGCCCTGCTCGGGCGCTTTGACGAACGCACCGTCGGAGAGTCGGCCGCGGCATTGCTGCCGCACCTGACCTCCCGCGGCCTCACCACATTGGTCCAGAAGACCGCGCCGCCGGCCATCGCCGCGGTGGCCACGCCGGTGGATGACGCCGAGATGGTGGCCCGCGCCGAACTGGCCATCGTCATCGGCGGCGACGGCTCGATGCTGTTCGCGGCCCGCCTGTTCGCCGGCACCGACGTGCCGATGCTGGGCATCAACCGCGGCCGCCTGGGTTTCCTCACCGACGTGATGCCGCAGGACATGTTCCGCTGCGTCGACGAGGCGCTGGCCGGCGCATGCCAGGCCGACCGCCGTCGCCTGCTGGAGGCCTGCCTGATCAGCGCCGACGGCAGCGAAAAGCGCCAGTACGCCCTCAATGACGTGGTGCTGGCGAAGTGGGAAACCGGCCGCATCCTCGACTTCGAGACCCGCATCAACGGCCGCTTCGTGAACAGCCACGGCGGCGACGGCCTGGTGGTGGCCAGCGCCACCGGCTCCACCGCCTATGCCCTGTCCTGCGGCGGCCCCATCGTCGACCCCACCCTGGACGTGCTGGTGGTGGTGCCCATCTGCCCCCACACCCTGGCGGACCGCCCCATCGTGGTCTCCGGCCGCAGCACTATCGCGGTGCTGGTGCAGGAGCGCTTCGAGACCTCCGCCCAGGTCACCTGCGACGGCGTGGTGCTGGGCGAACTGTCCCCCAGGGACCGACTGGAAGTCAGACCTACGAACCAGTTCATCAATTTGCTGCACCCGCCCGGCTACGATTACTTCCGGCTGTTGCGCTCGAAGCTGCGCTGGGGACGCGCCGCTGGCGAACACGAGAGATAGGCAAGCTTGCTCACGCACATCACCATCCGCGACCTGGCCATCGTCGACGCGCTCGAACTGGAGCTTGCCGGCGGCCTCACCGTGCTCACCGGCGAAACCGGCGCCGGCAAGTCCATCATCGTGGACGCCCTGATGCTGGTGGCCGGCAACCGTGCCGACACCGGCATGATCCGCGCCGGCGCCGAGCGCTGCGAGGTGGCCGCCAGCTTCGACACCGACTATCTGCCCGATGCCCTGCGCAACATGCTCGAGGAAGCCGCCATCCACACCGATGGCGAACTGCTGCTGCGCCGGGTGATCAATGCCGACGGCCGTTCGCGCGCCTTCGTCAACGGCCAGGCCGTGCCGCTGCAGATGCTGCGCGACATCGCCGGCTTCCTGCTCGAAGTGCATGGCCAGCACGAATTCCAGTCGCTGGTGCGGCCGGCAGCGCAGCGTGAGCTGCTTGATACCTACGGACGGCTGGACGAACGCGCCCGCGGCGTGCGCGCCGCGCATGCGCAGTGGCGCGAGCTGAACCAGCAGGTCGAAGCCGCCGAGTCGACCCTGCGCACCCGCGATGCGCGGCTCGACCTGCTGCGCTTCCAGGATACCGAACTGACCGCGCTCGACCTCAAGCCCGGCGAGGTCGAGGAACTCACCGCCGAGGCCGCGCGCCTCGCCAATCGCGGCAAGCTGCTGGCCGGCGCCCAGCTGGCGGCGCAGCTGCTGTACGAAGGCGAGGAAGACACCGCCCAGGCCAGGCTGGCACGCGCGCTGTCGGCGCTGCGGCCGCTGGCCGGCCTCGATGAGGAGCTGGCACCGATCGTGCCGATGCTCGACGAAGCCTCGATCCGCATCACCGAGGCGGCGCGCGAGCTGTCGCGTTATGCCGATGGGCTCGACCTGGACAACGGCCGCCAGGCGCAGGTGGAGAAACGCCTCGCTGCCGCCGAGGAACTGGCGCGCAAGCACCGCGTCGCGCCGGCGCAGCTGCCCGCGCACCACGAGGCGCTGCGCCAGGAACTGGTGTCGCTCGAGGCCGCCGATGCGGATTACGCCGAGCTGCGCGTGCGCCGCGATGCCGCGCTGGCCGAATGGCGCCGCCAGGCCGAAGAACTTTCCGAGGCGCGCCGCTCCGCCGCCCACACTTTCAGCCGCGAGATCACCGCCCGCATGCAGCAGCTGGGCATGGAAGGCGGCCGCTTCGAGGTCAGCGTGGTGGCGCAGCCCGATGCCACGCCCGCCGCGCATGGCCTCGATGCAGTTGAATTCCAGGTCACCGCCAATCCCGGCCAGCCGCTGCGGCCGCTGGCCAAGGTCGCTTCCGGCGGCGAGCTGGCACGCCTGTCACTGGCCGTGCAGGTGGCCTGCGTGGCCGAGGAACGCCGCTGCATGGTGTTCGACGAAGTGGATTCGGGCATCGGCGGCGGCATCGCCGAGGTGGTGGGCCGGCAACTGCGCGCCCTGGGCGTGAACGGCCAGGTGCTGTGCGTCACCCACCTGCCGCAGGTGGCCGCGCAGGGCCACCATCAGCTGAAGGTCGCCAAGACCACCGCCAGCGGCGAAACCCGCACCCAGCTGACGCGCCTCACGGCCAAGCAGCGCGGACCGGAGATCGCCCGCATGCTCGGTGGCGCGGTGGTGTCGACCAAGGCACTGGCGCATGCGCAGGAGATGCTCAACGCCGCGGCCAGCCAGGACCAGGAGACCGCGCGCATCAAGCGCCCGACGCGCGCGCGCGCCGCTCAGACGTGATGCGGCGCCTTGCGGGCGGGTGAATTGCCGCGCGCGCGGCAGTTCGCACAGCGGCCGTAGAGGATCATCGAGTGATCGTGCAGCTCGAAGCCGCGCTCGCGCGCCACGGCCTTCTGCCGCTCCTCGATCGCCGCGTCGACGAATTCGGCCACCGTGCCGCATTCGATGCAGACGATGTGGTCGTGGTGGTCACCGCGGTTCAGCTCGAACACCGCCATGCCATTTTCGAAATGGTGGCGCGTGACCAGGCCCGCCGCCTCGAACTGCGTCAGCACACGGTAGACCGTGGCGAGGCCGATGTCCTCGTTGGAATTGAGCAGGGCCTTGTAGATGTCTTCCGCCGACTGGTGCCGCGCGGAGCCGTCCTCGAGGATTTCGAGGATCTTCAGCCGCGGGAGCGTGACCTTGAGCCCCGCGTTACGTAGATCCTTGCCTTCCAATTGGGCAGACTCCGTCTCTCGGGTAATATCTGCAGTTTACACCGCCCGGCACTGCCAAGCGAACCATGACCCACCTGCTCCGCCTGCCCCTGCTCGCCATGCTGGCCCTTACGGCCGGCTGCCTCTATCGCATGGAGGTGCAGCAGGGAAACCGCCTCGACGAGTCGCAGGTTTCGCAGCTTGAAACCGGCATGACGCGCTCACAGGTGCTCTACCTGCTGGGCACGCCGATGGTGCCGCCCGGCTTCAACAACGACCGCTGGGACTACTACCACTTCCTGAACGACTTCAAGCGGCCGTCGCAGACGCGCAGGCTGACGGTGTGGTTCAAGGATGATGTGGTCGAGCGCATCGAGGACGATGCGCCGCGCGCCGCGAAGAAGCCGGAAGCCACGGAATCGACCCAGCCCTCGGGCTGATCCCTCGCGACTGGTCAGCCCGCGCGTGCGCCGGCCGGCGCCGCCGCGGCCCTTTCCTGCCGCGCGCGCGACACGAAGGCATCCACCAGCGAGCTGGCCAGCTTCTCGATCACCGGCCCCAGCGTCATCGCGGCCAGGCCGCCCTGCGCTTCGAACGACAGGTCGAGTTCCACGCGGCAGCCGGCCACGTCGCCGGCGGCCACCGGGGTCAGCTTCCATTCGCCGTGCAGGCTCTTCAGCGGCCCGCTTTCCAGCCGCATCTCGATGCGCTCGGGCGGATGCAGGCGGTTGCGGGTGGAAAACGTGGTCTTCAGCAGGCCGGCGCCGACGGTGAGCTCGGCATGCAGCTCGCCCTCGTCCCGCTCAAGCACCCGCGCGCCGGCGCAGCCGGGCACGAACTCGGGGTACCGTTCCACGTCATTGATCAGTTCGAACATGCGCTGCGGGCTCGTCGCCACCAGCGCCGAGCGTCGGATGTGGCGCATGCCGCATAATAGCGCATGGCCAAAAAAGGCAACGACGGCAGCGCGCTGATCGCGGAGAACCGCAGGGCGCGCCATGAATACTTCATCGAGGAGCGCTTCGAGGCAGGCCTGTCACTGGCCGGCTGGGAAGTGAAGGCCATGCGCGCCGGTCGCGCGCAGCTGGCCGAGAGCTACGTGGTGATCCGCAACGGCGAGGTGTTCCTGCAGGGCGCGCATGTCACGCCGCTGAACTCCGCCTCCACGCATGTGATCACCGATCCCACGCGGGCGCGCAAGCTTCTGCTGCACAGGGCAGAGATCGACCGCCTGGTGGGCGCGGTGGAACGCTCCGGCTACACGCTGATCCCGCTCGAACTCTACTGGAAGAACGGCCGCGCCAAGGTGCGCATCGGCCTTGCCAAGGGCAAGAAGCAGCACGACAAGCGCGCCAGCGAGAAGGACCGCGACTGGCAGCGCGACAAGGCGCGATTGCTGCGCGCACGCTGAAAAACGCCTCTTTCTGGTGCCATACACGCTCCATTGACGCCCGCGTATGGTGCATCGCATAAACTGTGATGCACACCGCGCCGGCCGGTGTGGCGGGATAACAGAATCCGCCCACCCCGTTCTCTGGATGGCCGATGTCGATCAAGCTGATGCCCGCTCCCACCGCCTTCAGCGGCGGCGAAGCGCCCGATGCGCGCGAGACCGCGCGCATGCTGCAGACCCTGATGGCCAACATCGACGGCATGGTCTACCGCTGCCTGAACGATACACGCTGGACCATGGAGTTCATCAGCGACGGCTGCCAGGCGCTGACCGGCTACCAGCCGGAGGACCTGCTGTTCAACAGCCGGGTCTCCTACGAGGAACTCACCCATCCGGAGGATCGTGAGCGCATCCGCGCCGCCATCCAGGCGGCGCTGGCCGAGCGCCGCCGCTTCGACGTCGAATACCGCATCATTCACCGCAGCGGCGCGGAGCGCTGGGTGTGGGAGCGCGGCATCGGCCTGCCCGGCCGCGACGGCCGCATCGTGGCGCTGGAAGGCATCGTGCAGGACATCAGCGTGCGGCAGGCCACCTGGCGCGCGCTGCGCGATGCCGAGCGCCGCTACCGCAGCCTGTTCGACAATGCCATCGAGGGCATCTTCCGCACCTCCCCCGATGGACGTTACCTCGATGCCAACCCGGCGCTGGCGCGCATCTATGGTTTCGCCTCGACCACCGAGCTGATCGAGTCGATGCAGGACATCGGCGCGCAGCTGTATGTCGATCCGGCCCGCCGCAATGCCTTCATCGAGGCCATCCAGCGCAATGGCTCGGTGGCCGGCTTCGAATCGCAGGTACGCCGCCGCGACGGCAAGCTGATCTGGATCTCCGAGAATGCCCGCGCCGTGCAGGACGACAGCGGCCGCGTGGTCTGCTATGAGGGCACGGTCGAGGACGTCACCGCGCTGCATGAATACCGCCAGCGCATCGAGCGCCAGGCACGCACCGACGAGCTCACCGGCCTTGCCAACCGCGCGCAGCTGCGCGAGCAGCTGGAGGACACCGTGCGCCGCGCCGGCCCCGACGACCACTTCGCGCTGGTGTTCGTGGACCTCGACCGCTTCAAGTTCGTCAACGACAGCCTCGGCCACCACGCCGGTGATGAACTGCTGTGCGTGATGGCGCGACGCCTCGTTGCCTGCGCGCCGGCCGGCGCCACCATCGCGCGCGTCGGCGGCGACGAATTCGTGCTGCTGGTGCCGGACGCTGATGAAACGGCGGCGCGCGCGCTGACCCGCCGCATCCTGCGCGCCACCAGCGATCCCTGGCATTTCAACGGCACCGAACTGCGCGTCAACGGCAGTGTCGGTGTGGCGCTGTATCCCGAACACGGCCGCGATCCGGAGACACTGCTGAAGAACGCCGACGCCGCCATGTACCTGGCCAAGGAACAGGGCCGCAGCACACTGCGCTTCTTCAGTGCCGAGCTGCGCCAGCAGCTGGCCGAGCGCGTCGCCGCCGAACAGCGGCTGCGCGAGGCCATCCGCCACGGCCACCTGCTGCTGCATTACCAGCCCCGGGTGGAGATCCACACCGGCCGCGTGGTCGGAGCCGAGGCGCTGGTGCGCTGGCAGGCGCCGGGCGGCCCGATCGTGCAGCCGGCCAGCTTCATCTCGGTCGCCGAGGAAACCGGCCTGATCGTCGACATCGGCCGCTTCGTGCTGCGCACCGCCTGTGCCCAGGCCCGCGCCTGGATGGATGCCGGGCACAAGGGCCTGCTGATGTCGATCAACGCCAGCCCGCGCGAGCTGCATCACGAGCGTTACGCCGAGAACGTGGTGGCGACGCTGCAGGAATTCGGCCTGCCGCCGGATGCGCTGGAGATCGAGATCACCGAGAGCATGGTGGTGCAGGACGCGCCGCGCCTGACACGCATGCTGCACTGGTTGCAGGAGACCGGCATCCAGATCGCCATCGACGACTTCGGCACCGGTTATTCGAACCTGCGCTACCTGCAGCGTTTCCCGGCGCAGCGCCTCAAGATCGACCGCTCGTTCATCGTCGACATCCTGAAGAGCCACGAGGACAGCTCCATCGTCAGCGCCATCATCACGCTGGGCCACAACCTCGGCATGAAGGTGGTGGCCGAGGGCGTCGAGCAGCTGCCGCAGATCGAACTGCTGCGCAGCATGGGCTGCGACGAGGTGCAGGGTTTCCCGCTCGGTCGCCCGATGCCCGCCGAGGACATGGCGCGGCGCCTCGCCGCCCAGCGCTGAGCCGGTCCCGGCAGGCCGCGGCGGATCGCGCTACCATCCGCGGCCGTGAATGCCCCTGCCCCCGCCATCCTGCTGAACGGCCTGCGCGAGCTGTGGATCCATACCGGCACGGCCTGCAATCTCTCCTGCCCCTTCTGCCACGAAGGCAGCAAGCCCGGCGACGATCGCATCGGCGCGCCGACGCTGGCGCAGCTGGCGCCATTGCTGGATGAAGCCGATGCACTGGGCGTGGAACGTTTCGCCTTCACCGGCGGCGAACCGCTGATCCTGAAGGGCATCCTCGACATCCTGCTGCATGCGCTGCGACTGCGGCCTGCGCTGGTGCTGACCAATGGCACCGCCCCCTTCATCCGCCGCACGCACCAGCTGGCGCAGCTGCGCCAGGCGCCGCATCCGCTGTCTTTCCGCGTCAGCATCGATCACGCGGAAGAGGCACGGCATGATGCCGCGCGCGGCCTGAAGAACTTCCGCAAGGCGATGGAAGGATTGAAGCTGCTGCATGCGGCCGGCTTTGAAGTCGGCATCACGCGCCAGATCGTGGCAGGCGAGGACGCCGCGGCGGTGGAAGCGAAGTTCCGCCAGGTGCTGCGGCGCCAGGGCCTGCCCACCGACCTGCCCATCGTGGCGCTGCCGGACCTGGCGGCATACGGCGAGACCGGGCACCTGACCCCCGTCCCGCGCGCCGATGACAAGGTCATCGACCTCCCCTGCGCACGCAGCCGCATGGCATTGCTGCGCGGTGGCGTGGTGCGCCTGCATGCCTGCCCGCTCACCGACGATGATGCGCAGTTCGATGTGGGCGGCTCATTGACCGAAGCGCTGGCAGCGCAGGTGGTGACCCACCACCCGCGCTGCGCGGTCTGCCGGCGCGCCGGCGTGGATTACGCCGGCGCCGCTGCCT
>CAYNEX010000074.1:10065-13745 GCA_964396335.1 uncultured Steroidobacteraceae bacterium
GTCCGTAGAGGTCGAACAGGTCATACGACTTCACCGGCTGCGTCGCCGCCGACGCGCTCGAAGGCGGATCAAGGCCCGGCCGATGCTGCCAGCGCAGGCCCAGCGAGAACGGTCCATTGGAATAACCCAGCGTGCTGAACAACTGCCAGTCGTAGTTGAAGCCGGCATCCCAGGTGCCCTTGCGTTCGGTGTAGGGCGCGCCGGCGAACGGCGACTGCTTGTAGCTTTCCAGCTTGTTGAACTGCACGTTGGCCATGATCGCGCCCGGCACGAACCCGAGCGACAGGCCCCAGTCCACCTGCACATCGAAGCCGTTGGTCTTGATGCCACCCAGGTTGCGCGTCCGGGCGTTGTAACGACGGTCGGCAGCGGTGAAGAACGGCTCGATGTATTCGCGCCGGATCAGCTCGCAGTACGGGTTGCCGGCCGCCAGCTCTTCGCCGGTATGCGCGCCGGCGGCATCACCGATCAGCGGATTGAACTGCGCATTCAGGCATTGCTGGTACACCTGCCCGCCCGAGGGCACGCCGATGGCGCCCCCTGCAGGTCGATGTCGTAGTAGTCCACCGACAGCGTCAGCCGCCGCAGCGCCTCCGCCTGCCACGGCGAGGAGAACACCGCGCCGATGGTGATGGTGTCGGCGGTCTCGGACTCCAGGTCCGGGTTACCGCCCTGGATGCCCAGCGTGAACGGAAGGCGCCGTTGGCCGGCGAAGAACCGAACACCGTATTGCGATATTCGTTGGCACTGTCCTCTCCCGGCACGTAGAAATCCTCCGGCGCCCCGTCGCGCACCATCAGGTGCTGGCAGAGGATCTGCACGTTGAGCCGGTTTGGATTCCCGCGCCGGTTGCCCCAACGCCGGGGTCTTGGTCCAGTTGCCGCAGCCATCCTGCGCCCCCTGCAGCGAGGCGGCGCCGATGGGCATGAACAGCTCGTTGAGGTTCGGCGCACGCGTGGCCTTCTGGAAACCACCGCGCAAGCTGGCCGAGTCGGTGAGCTGCCACACCCCGGTGATCTTCCAGGTCGACCCCTCGCCGCCGTACTTGTAATCGGAACGCCGGTAGCCCGGACCGATTTCCAGCCGCTTCACCAGCGGCAGGTCCGCCAGCAGCGGGATGGCCAGCTCCGCATACACCTCGCGCACATCGGTATGGCCGTTCACGCCCAGCGGCAGCGCGATGTTGTTGACCACGTTGCCGGCCGCCTGCTGGGCGCTGTAGGCCGCATCGGGCGTGAAGGTGAACTTGTCGGCGCGATAGTCCGCGCCGGCCGCGAACTTGATCGCACCGGCCCAGCCCTCGAACAGCGTGCCCTGCACGGTGGCCTCCAGCACTTCCTCGCGCACGCTGGCGGTGTTGTTCATGCGCAGCGTCATCCAGTCCGAGCAGTCCTGCGATACCGAGGGCGTGTTGTTGACGCTGCCGTCGGCATTGAAGATCGGCAGGCCCGAGGTGCAGCGGCCGGTGACGGTGAGTGCTTCCGGGTTCTGCCAGCCGAGGCCATACAGGTCCGCGTTGAACAGCGCCGCGACATTCGATTCAGACAGGAAGCTCTCCGGCAGGTGCGCGGTCACGTTGGTGGAGCCGTGCGAGCCATAGATCTCCCAGGTCCAGTCGCGGAACGGCAGCTCGCCGCGGAAGCCGGCGATGATCTGGAAGATGTTGCTGGTGGTGTCGGTGCGATATGGCGGCAGGTAGTCCACGCCGCCCTCGTAGGTCCAGCCGGTGGTCTGCTCGCGGGTCCATGGATCGACATATCGCGCGCTGGTGCAGTCCGGAATGCAGGAATTGAGCAGGTCGGCCAGCGCCGCCGGCACGGGATGGCGGGCAACGTCCGGCGGTGCCTGCCCGAAAGTGGGCGAATCCGGATCATCGATCGCCGGGTCGTAGGGCACCGGCATCGCCCAGATGTTGAACAGGCTGACATGGCCGCCACGCGCCACCGTGAAGGTATGGGTGAAGCGCGCGTCGGTGAACATCTGCACCCGGTCGGTCAGCTGGTAGTTGGTCGAAGCAAACAGCGAATAGCGCTCCAGCGGCACCGCCAGCCAGCTGTTGTTGCGGTCGCTGTAACCCAGCGTGCCATTGGGATTGATCTTGAAGCCCGAATCACCGCCCAGCGGACCGGTGTAGGGATGGTCCGGATTGAGCGGATCCCCCGGGTCGAACACATTGCCGTTCTGGTCGATGGTGTAGCCGGTGCCGTTGTTCACCGGCAGCCACAACGTCGGACAGTTGCCGGCCTCCGCGACGCCGTTCGAGACCTCTCCCCGCGTGCAACGAAGCAGCGACAGGTTGGCGACATTGGCGGCGCTGCCGGCGCTGGTGCCCGGATCATCCCAGCCGCGTCGCACCCAGCTGCGGTCGCGACCATTGATGTCTCCGCGCCAGGCATAGCTGCCGCCGAACATCACATTGCCGCGCCCGTCCGCGTAGTTCGAACCCAGCAGCGCGCTGACCTGGTATTGCTCACCGTCGCCGCGCTGGGTGATGCCGTACTGCGCATCGAAGCTGGCGCCCTCGAAGTTCTTCTTCAGGATCAGGTTGACCACGCCCGAGATGGCATCGGCGCCATACACCGCAGCCGCGCCACCGGAGATCACTTCGACGCTCTGGATGGCCGCCGAGGGAATGGTGTTCAGGTCCACCGTCAGGTTGCCGTTCACCGGCTGCACGCGGCGTCCGTCCACCAGCACCAGGTTGCGGTTGCTGCCGAGGCCGCGCAGGTTCACCGTGGCCGCGCCCGGTGCGGCGGTGGGCGACGGGAACGGCGTCGAGGAGCCGCTGTTCGACTGCGCATTCGCCGAAGGGGCGAACTGCGGCAGCTGCTGCAGGGCCGCCTCGATGCCGACGCTGCTGCGGTCCTCGAAGGTTTCCGACTGGACGGTGACGATGGGACTCTGCGACTCGTAGTCACGCCGCGCGATGCGCGAGCCGGTGACCACGACCTCGGAAAGTTCCTGCTGCGATCCCCCGCCTTCCGGCTCGGCCGCCCCGGCCGCGGGTGGATGCACCAGCAGCAAGGCTGCGGCAGCCAGGACCGGAGCGGACGGCCAACACGTGATCGGGTGACGTTCCATATTCCCCCCTTCCCTGCGACCAGGCCCGAGACCGGCGCGAGCGCCGGGAGGGGATTGCAAGTCCGCCCATCGCCCCCAGATACGTCCCAACGCCCCGTGCTGGCGTAGGAATCGGTGAAGGCCGCCATGGCCGGGCCGGTTGCGCTACAATCGGGGTTCTTCCAAAGGGGGCGACCAGTCTCGACGTGGGTTGCGAAGCTTTGGTGGCGTACCGAGGTGCATGGGTCCTCGTTAAACTCTTGTGCAAAAACTAGTTGCCAACGACGACAACTACGCTCTGGCGGCTTAATCCCGCCTAACCTCCGACCCGCTGGTGCCTGTGCCACGGAACCGGGGGACGCGCTCACAGGATCGCTATGTACCGTGCGACGGGATGCATAGTTAAGAGACACCGTCTGCTGGCCAAGCGTCTTCCCTGCTGCTCGGGTAGCGTGAGGCGAGAATACAAAGAGACAGCTACGTACGTAGATGCTGAAGTGTAGTGCTTGCGGACGCGGGTGCGATTCCCGCCGCCTCCACCAATACCAAAACCCCAACCGTTCTCGGTTGGGGTTTTTTCTTGTCCGGAACGCCAGTGTTGGCGCGATTCCGAGCGCTTG
>CAYNEX010000075.1:0-13699 GCA_964396335.1 uncultured Steroidobacteraceae bacterium
GGAACAGCTCGTTGATGTTCGGCGCGCGGTTGGCCAGCTGGTAGCCGCCGCGGAAGCGCAGCCAGTTCACCGGCGAGTAGCTGAACAGCGCCTTCCAGGTGGGCACATTGCCGGAGGTGCCATAGTCGGAATAGCGGTATCCCAGCTCCAGCTCGAGGTTGCGCACGCCCGGCAGGTCGCGCAGCAGCGGCACCAGCAGCTCGCCGTAGATCTCCTCGACGCGGGTCTCGCCGAACACATTCGCCTGGCCGAACGAACCCACCACCGAGTCGATGATGTTGGTGCGGTCGCGGGTGGCGTCCGGCATGTAGCTGAACTTGTTGTCGCGGCGCGTGACACCCACGGCGGCGCGCACCTCACCCGCCGGCAGGTCGAACAGTCCGCCCTGCGCGGTGGCCTCGATGATGTCCTGCGTCAGGCGCGTGCGGTCGGTGTAGTTGCCGCGCAGCGAGTTGATGCAGTCCTGCGAGATCTCGAACTCACCGAACACCGGCAGGCCGCTGGTGCACTGCAGGCTGGTGGAGGCGGGACCGGCGATGTCGGCGCCGCGGCCGAAGTTCGGCGAAGCGGCCAGCCGGCGCCAGCGCTCGGTCGACACCCAGCCGATGTAGTCGAGGTCGGTGCGGGTGGCGCCATGCGAGGCATAGGCGTCCCAGGTCCAGTCGCCGAACGGCAGGTTGCCGCGCAGGCCGGCCAGCACCTGGTACAGCGTGGTGCCGTTCTCGATGGTGCGCGGGGGCAGGAAGTCGAAGGTGCCACCCAGCGCCCAGTCCGAATCCACGCCGCGCACCGGGATCTCGACGCCGGTGACCGGGTCGAACTGGCGGTTCGGACGGCTGCCCGCCGGCAGGTCCATCGCATAACGATTGGTGCCACGCGCATCCAGCAGCGAGGCCAGCTGCGGCGACACCGGGAAGGCTTCCGAGCGGGTGCAGCCGCCGGTGGCCGGACAGTTCAGGCCATAGGCGCCACCGGCCTGGTACTCAGGCCGCGTGCTCACGCCATCATCGGCCAGCGACGGACCATAGACCGCGCTGCCATGGGGAATCGACGCGGCGAAGCCGCCCACCGCGCCGGAAGGCTGCAGTACCTGGCGATTGCGGGTGTTGACGAAATTGACCTGCGAATACGCCTCGACATGGTCATTGAAGGCGTAGTTGGCCTTGCCGAACAGCGAATAGCGCGTCAGCGGGCTGGAATAACGCAGGTCGGTGTTGGTCTTCATCAGCACGCCGGCCGGCGTGATGCGGTACTCGAGGCTGTCGTAGCCATCGCTGGGCACTGCGCCGATGCCGCCGCCGTCACTGCGGTACAGCGTGCCATCGGGATTGATCATGAAACCGTTTGGCGCATTGGCCAGCGGCACGTTCGGCATGAAGGCCGGACGATCCGGGAACAGCGCATTGGCCGCCGCCTGCAAGGCCGCGATGTCGGCGGTGAACAGGCCGCCCGGGTTCGACGACACGGCCTCGAACGAGAAGCCGTTCATGCGGCCGTTGGCGCCGGTGGGCGAATTCGGGTCATGCAGCGAGTTGCGGTAGAACGGGCGATCGATCGCCAGCACCTCACCGCGCTCGCTCCACTCAAGGCCGAGCATGGCATTGCCGGAACGGCCGATGCCGGTACCCAGCAGCATGCTGACGCGGTTCTCCTTGCCATCGCCCTGCTCGGTGATGCCGGTGCGGAACTGCAGGTCGATGCCCTGGAAATTGCTGCGCAGCTTGAAGTTGGTGACGCCGCCCAGCGCGTCGGCGCCGTACACCGCGGAGGCACCGCCGCTGATGATCTCGACGCTCTCGAGCGCCGAGGAGGGAATCGAGTTGGTGTCGATCACCAGCGTCGAGTTGGCCGGCTGCGCGCGGCGGCCATCCACCAGCACCAGCGTGCGGTTGGTGCCCAGGCCGCGCATGCTCACGGTGGAGATGCCGGGCGTGCTGGTCGCGGTGGGGAACACATCGCCGGTATTGAACTGGGTATTGGCGGGCACGAACTGCGGCAACTGGTTCAGCACCGACTCCACCGCCAGCGTGCTGGACTCTTCAAAGGCCTGCGACTCGACCGTCACCACCGGGCTGGCGGCTTCCAGGTCGCGGCGCACGATGCGCGAACCGGTGACCTGCACTTCCTCGAGCATCAGGGTATCGGCCGGGGCGTCCTCGGCCTCTGCAGCCATCACCGGCTGGGCCGTGCCGGCCCCCACTGCCAGCGCAACGGCCAGCGCAACGCGCCAGGCCGGGTTCACGGGAGCGGCGGGCTGGTTGCCCGGGCCGGCGGCATGAATTCTCTGCATCGGAATTTCCCCTCGTCTTGCTTTTTTCGGGGCGAACGCATCCACGCGCGAGCCCACCGGGCCGCGCGGATTGCCCCTTCAGGAGACAAGACGATCCGGCGCGGAAAATCCGCCATTCCCGGCCGGAAATTCCTCCTGATGCTCGGTTGAGTGCCGCAGCAGGAAACGCCCATAATGGCGGCGTACTCGGTCAGGGGGGAAAGCCTGGTCATGAGCAAACGCCCGCAGAATGGCGTCGAGTCGATCTATCTCACGTGCAAGGGCATGCTGGCCCGCGTGGTGCGTGGCATCGTGCAACGGCATGAAGTCGAGGACGTGCTGCAGGAGGCCTTCGTGCGCAGCTACGAAGCCGAGGGTCGCCATGAGATCCGCGATGCGCGCGCCTTCCTGCTGCGCACGGCACGCAATGTCGCGCTCGACCATGTGACCAGCGCGCGCTACCAGCGCACCGGCTCGCTCGACAGCCTTGAAGAGGAGCAGATGGTCGACGAGGCTGCGCCGGTCGAGACGCAGGTGGAATCAGAACAGCGCTTCATCACCTTCTGCGAAGCAGTGGGCAGCCTGCCGGAGCAATGCCGGCGCGTATTCGTGTTGAGGAAGGTTTACGGATTGTCACAGGAAGAAATCGCCACGCGCCTGGGCATTGCCCAGAGCACGGTGGAGAAGCACATCGCCAAGGGCCTTCTGCTCTGCAGTGAGCACATGTCCCGGCGCCTGCGCCCGGTGGGCGGCAGGACCGTGGAATTTTCATGAACGTCACCGAGTTCCCTGACCTGGAACGGGCGCGCGAGCAGGCTGCCGAATGGGTGGCGAAACTCGATCGCGACCTGGACGCGAGCGAGCGCGCCGCGCTGCGCGCTTGGTGCATGGGCCCGGCCAATGCGCGCGCCCTGCGGCAGATGACCGACCTGTGGGCCGATCTCGGCGTGATGCGCAAGCTGGCCGATGTGTTCCCGGAAGGCCTTGCGCAGTTCGAGGCCCGCGCGGCCGCGGCGCCCGCGGGGCAGCCCGCAGCGCCTGTGGAACAGGCCGCGCCGCGCCGACGCAGCATCCGCCCCGCCCTTGCGGCCGGCATCGCCATGGCCCTGGTGCTGGCCGGTGGCGGCGCCTGGCTGCTGCAGCAGCAGGGAGCTGCACCCGGCACGCAGCTGGCTGATGCGACCGCGGCGCAGTTCACCACTGCCGTCGGCGAACGCAATGATTTCGAACTGGCCGACGGCTCCTCGCTGGCGGTGAACACCGGCTCGCTGGTCGAGGTATTGCGCCTCGACGGCGAAGCGCGCGAATTGCGCCTGCAGCGCGGCGAGGCCCTGTTCACCGTGGCGCATGACGCCTCCCGCCCGTTCCGCGTCGAAGTCGGCGGCCATGTCGTCGAGGCAGTCGGCACCGAATTCGACATCCGCCTGCATGACGGCGGCGCGGTCGACGTGATGGTCACCGATGGCCGCGTGCGCCTGCTTTCCGGCGGCGAAGTCACCGGCCTGTTCGAACGCGGCGAGGCCGTGCGCATCGGCGCGGATGGCACACCGCAAGTCAGCCGGCTCGAAGAACACCAGATGGCGGCGCGGCTGGCCTGGCGGCGCGGCATGATCGAATTCGGCGGGCAGCCGCTGTCCGAGGCGCTGCAGGAATTCTCCCGCTATACACCGGTGCGCTTCGTGGTCACGGACCCGGCCGCGGCGCGCACTCCCATCGGCGGTTCAGTGCCGGCGGGCGATGTCGAATGGCTGCTCGAGGCGCTGGACAGCAACTTCGGACTCGAGTCGTCCCGTGATCCCGACGGCAGCATCCGGATCTTCCCGAAACGCTGACGCGCCCCCGGCGATGCAACCGGCCCGGCATCGCCGGTCCGCGGCGTTGCTGTGGCTGGTGTCGCTGCTCTGGACGGGCTTCGCCACCGCGGCGCCGCGCGAGTTCGACATCCCGGCCGGCCCCGCGGCGCAGACCGTCACGCGTTTCGCGCAGCAGGCCGGCGTGCCGGTGCTGTTCCCCTGGCAGCTGCTGCAGGACAAACGCACGCCGGCACTGCGCGGCCGGCACGAGATCCACGAAGGATTGCAGCAGCTGCTGCGCGGCACGGGCCTGGTGGCCTCGGTCAGCGGCCGCGGCCAGCTGACCATCCGTGCCGCCGATCCCCCTCCGGCCGCGGTGCAGGCGGCGGAGGAACCGCCGGCCTTCCGCTCGCTGCTCGAGGATGAGCCGCTGCCGGAAGTGGAAGTCACCGGCACGCGCCTGGCGCGCGATGGCATGACCACCCCCACGCCGGTGGCGGCGCTGTCGCGCACCGAACTGGAGGAACTGGCACCCACCACCTTGATGGATGCGCTGGGCCAGCTGCCGCACTTCCTGAACAACGACACGCCGCAGACGCAGTCCTTCGGCACCTCGGGCGCGGTGGGCGCCAGCTACCTGAACCTGCGCGGCATCGGCACCATCCGCACGCTGATGCTGCTGGATGGCCGGCGCGTGGCGCCCTCGACCCGCTTCGGCACCGTCGACATCGCGCTGTTCCCGCGCAACCTGATCCAGCGCGTCGAGGTGGTGACCGGCGGCGCCTCGGCCAGCTATGGTTCCGACGCGGTCAGCGGCGTGGTCAATGTGATCCTCGATGACCAGTTCACCGGCCTGCGCACGCATGCGCAGGCCGGCATCGCCGAGCCGGGTGATTTCGGGAACCTGGAAACCGGCTTCACGTTCGGCACGCGCCTGGGCGAGAAGTCGGCGCTGCTGCTGTCGGCCGAATATTTCCGCGCCAGCGGCATCCGCGGCTACGACAGCCGCAGCTGGTATGACGGCCAGGCCGCCATCCTGAACCCGGACCCGGCCGGACCGCGCGAGATCATCGCGCGCGACGTGCGCAGCACCAATTACACCTATGGCGGGCTGATCACCTCCGGGCCGCTGGCCGGCACAGAGTTCATCGAGGGTGGCGTGCCGGTGCCCTTCGAACGCGGTGCGCTGTACACCAGCCAGACGCAGTCAGGCGGCAGCGGCGTGAACCCGGCCGCCGACCATGTGTGGCTGCTGCCGGACCAGCAGCGGCTGTCGGCATTCGCGCGCTTGCGCACCCAGCCGACTGCGACCACCTCGTTTTATGCGCAGCTGCTGGCCGGCCGGACGCGCAATGACTTCGGCAAGGAACCGCCGGCCCTGTGGGGTGCCTGGGAAGCGACCATCCATGCCGACAACGCCTTCCTGCCCGAGGCCATCCGCGGCGAGATGCAGGATCGCGGGCTGGCTTCGTTCCGCCTCGGCCGCGCCGCGTCGCGGGGCGAGATCGGCGATACCCGCGCGCACCTGGTCTCGGACCTGCTCTCCGGCACGGTGGGATGGGACTGGCACATGCCGGACTGGAGCCTGGGCGGCTATTACCAGTACGGCCACAACCACACCGTGATCGGCTACGACGAGGTGGTGCGGCTGGACCGCATCTACCGCGCCATCGACGCCGTGGTCGATCCGGACAGCGGCGAGATCATCTGTCGCTCGACGCTCACATTCCCGGACGATGGCTGCGTGCCGTTGAACCTGTTCGGCCCATGGTCCGCATCCCGCGAGGCCGCCGCCTGGGTCACCGAAGGGGATACCGCGCAGGTGCAGGACGTCCACCAGCAGGTGGCGGAGCTCACGCTCAATGGCAACCTGCCCTGGCGCACGGTGGCGCCGGTCAGCCTGGCGGCCGGCCTGTCATGGCGGCGCGAGGCGGTGAATGCCCATGCGCCGCGCCACCCGGCATCGCTCGACGGACTGGTCGTGCCGCCGGCGGACACGCAGGGATATCGCGGCCTGCCGCCCTCTTACGCCAACAACACCAATATCTTCGAGCGCGTCTCGGTCACCGACCTCACCGGCCACTACAACGTCCACGAAGCCTTCGGTGAGGCGCTGGTGCCCTTGCTGCGCAACCGGCCGCTGGCCGAACGGCTGGACCTGCACGGCGCGCTGCGCATCGCCCGCTACAGCGGCAGCGGCACGGTGGGCGCATGGCGCCTGGGCCTCGACTGGCAGGTCCTGCCCGCGCTGCGCCTGCGCGCCACGCGCTCGCGCGACATCCGCGCCGGCAGCCTGTCGGACCGCTACGACTACAGCTCCGTGGGCATCACCATCGTCGACCGTGTGCTGGAAAACGCGCCCAGCTATGCCGTGGTGGGTGACCGCGTGGGCAACCCGCACATCGACCCGGAGCGCGGCGACACCACCACGGCCGGCTTCGTGCTGCGGCCGCTGTGGGTGCCCGGCCTGTCATTCTCGATGGATTACTACGACATCCGCGTACACGACGCGATCGCGCTGTCCGGCGTGCAGAACACCATCAATGGCTGCGCCGAGGGCAATGCCACGCTGTGCGCGCGCATCGAGCGCGACGAACAGAGCGGCCTGATCAACCGCGTCTACAACATGGTGATGAACATCGCCGGCGCGCGCTCGCGCGGCATCGACGCGGAACTGTCGTGGCGACGCAAGCTCGACTGGTTCGGCGGCAGCGCGCTGGCGATGCGCCTGTTCGCGAACCGCACGCTGGAGAGCTCCACCATCAACTCATCGGGGGTGTATACCGACCGCACCGGCCAGACCGGCCTGTTCGGCGGCGCGCCGCGCTTCCAGGCCAACCTGGCGCTGGTGTTCGAACGCGGGCCGCTGCGGCTGGCGCTGACCGAGCGTTACATCAGCAGCGGCAGCTATGACGCCACCTTCAGCCATGCCGACATCGACCGGCGGCATGTGCGCAGCGCCGCCTACACCGGCACGCAGGTGAGCTGGCAGCCGCGCGCCCTGCCCGGGGCGCGCGTCTACCTGAACGTGCAGAACCTGTTCGACGAGGATCCGCCGATCGCGCCCGACTGGGGCTTCGGCGGCTCGATTCCCACCAACGAGGGGTTGTTCGATGTGCTGGGCCGGCGTTTCGTGCTCGGCCTGCGCTACGAGCTGTGATCAGCGGCGATAGCCGTTGGTGATGGGATAACGCCAGTCGCGGCCGAAGGCGCGGCGGCTGACGCGCACGCCCGGCGGGGCCTGGCGGCGTTTGTATTCATTGCGCTTCACCATGTCGAGCACGCGGCCCACCACGGCGCGGTCGAAGCCGCGCGCGACGATCTCGTCCACCGAAAGATCATCTTCGATGAAGGCCTCGAGGATGGCATCCAGCGTCTCGTAGGGCGGCAGCGAGTCGGTGTCTTTCTGGTCCGGGCGCAGTTCGGCGGACGGTTCACGCTCGAGCACGCGCACCGGGATCGGCGGCTCGCCGCCGAATTCGCCGCGACGCTGCGCCAGCG
Source organism: uncultured Steroidobacteraceae bacterium (assembly GCA_964396335.1). Classification (GTDB taxonomy): domain Bacteria; phylum Pseudomonadota; class Gammaproteobacteria; order Steroidobacterales; family Steroidobacteraceae; genus ZC4RG30. Next base: position 7,564 of record CAYNEX010000075.1, read on the forward strand.
CATTGCGGTAATGCGCCAGCCGGTACACCAGCAGCTTGCTGCAGTCCTTGATCGGCGCAAAACCACCGTTCATGTCGCCATACAGCGTGGCGTACCCCACCGCCATCTCGCTCTTGTTGCCGGTGGTCAGCAGCATGCGGCCGGTCTTGTTCGAGATGGCCATCAGCAGCACGCCGCGGCAGCGTGCCTGGATGTTCTCCTCGGTGGCATCCGGCGCCAGGCCCTTGAACTGCTCGGCCAGCGCGGCCAGCGTGGCCTCGAACATGTGCTCGATCGAGATCACGCTGTAGGCCACGCCCATGGTGCGGGCCTGCCGGCTGGCATCGTCACGGCTCATCTGGCTGGTGTAACGCGAGGGCATCATCACCACCTGCACGCGGTCGGCGCCCAGCGCGTCCACGGCGATCGCCAGCGTCAGGGCCGAATCGATGCCGCCCGAGAGTCCCATCACCACGCCCGGGAAACGATGCTTGTTGACGTAGTCGCGCACCCCCAGCACCAGCGCGTTGTAGACGCTTTCCTCGTCCGCCAGTTCCGGATGCACGGGATCGGCCGCGTCGGGCTGGATCTGCACGCGGCCATCCTCGCCGCGGCGCGCATGCACATGGACCAGCGCTTCCTCGAAGGCGGCCGCGCGCAGGCGCACCTGGCCGGCGGCGTCCATCACGCAGGAGCGGCCGTCGAACACCAGTTCATCCTGGCCGCCGATCAGGTTCACATAGACGATGGGCAGGCCACACTCGCCCACCCGCTCGCGCAGCACGGCCTCGCGGGTGCGCTGCTTGCGCTGCTCGTAGGGCGAGGCATTGAGCACCAGCAGCACTTCGGCGCCACGGTCGGCAGCGGATTTCGCCGGGCCGGATTCCCACACGTCCTCGCAGATGGCGAGTCCGAAGCGCACGCCCATGAACTCGGCAACGGAGACTTCCTCGCCGGGGGTGAAATAACGCTTCTCGTCGAAGACCTTGTAGTTGGGCAGGCAGGTCTTGCGGCAGTTGACCGGCTCACGGCCGGGAACCAGCAGGCTTGCGGCGTTGTAGATCACCGGGCGGCTGGTGCTGCCGACATATTCGGGGTATCCGAGCAGCAGCGCCGGCAGGCCCGAGGCCGGGTCATCGACCTCGCGCCGCAATTCGGCCAGCGCCTGCTCCACCTGGATGCGCAGGCCGCGGTGGAAGAGCAGGTCTTCAGGCGGATAACCGCATAGCGTCAGCTCGGGGAACACCACGAGGTCCGCGCCGGCCTGGCGCGCGGCGCGCGCGGTCTCGCGCACGCGCTGCGCGTTGCCCTGCACGTCGCCGACGAGCAGGTTCAGCTGCGCCAGCGCGATGCAGGGATCGCGACTCATCCCGGGTCTTACTTGCCGCGCGCGGGACGGCGCGAAGCCGTCCGGCGTGCAGCCGTGCCGGTGCGCCGCGCCGGCGCCGCCTTGGCGCGCTTCGCGGCCTTGCCTGCCGCCTTGCCGCGGGCGGCGGTCTTCTTCACCGCCACCTTCGACTTCGCGGCCTGCTTCCTCGCGGCCGGACGCGCGGTGGCCTTCGCCCCGCCCTTCTTCGCGACCTTCGTCGTGGCCGTGGCCTTCGACTTCGACTTCGACTTGGACTTGGACTTGGACTTCGACTTGGACTTCGAAGCCGCCGGACGCATCGCGGCCGGACGCTCGGCCACCGTCGTGGCGGCGGAGCGCTTGCGACGCACCTGGCCCAGCAGTTCTGCCATCGCGCTGCCCAGCTCGGCCGGGCTCTTCACGGTGCGCACGCCGGCTTCCTCCAGCGCGCGGTATTTGTCGGCCGCCGTGCCCTTGCCGCCGGAGATCACCGCGCCGGCATGGCCCATGCGCTTGCCCGGGGGAGCGGTCACGCCGGCGATGTAGGCCACCACCGGCTTGCTGACGTAACGCGCGATGTGCGCGGCCGCGGCTTCTTCGTCGCCGCCGCCGATCTCGCCCACCATCACGATGCCTTCGGTCTGTGGGTCGCGCTCGAACAGCTCGATCACGTCGATGAAGTTCATGCCGCGCACCGGGTCGCCACCGATGCCGACGCAGGTGCTCTGGCCGAGGCCGATCTGCGTGGTCTGGTGCACGGCCTCGTAGGTCAGCGTGCCGGAACGCGACACGATGCCGACGCAGCCCTTCTTGTGGATGAAGCCCGGCATGATGCCGATCTTGGCTTCGTCGGGCGTGATGATGCCCGGGCAGTTCGGTCCGATCAGGCGCGTCGGCTTGCCGGCCAGCGCCGCCTTGACGCGGATCATGTCGTTCACCGGGATGCCCTCGGTGATGCACACCACCAGCTCGATGCCGGCATCGGCCGCCTCGAGGATGGCATCGGCGGCAAAGGCCGCCGGCACGTAGATCATGCTGACCGTGGCGCCGGTGTCGTTGACGGCCTGGCGCACGGTGTCGAACACCGGCAGGTCAAGGTGCTTGCTGCCACCGCGACCCGGCGTGATGCCGCCCACCACCTTCGTGCCATAGGCAATGCACTGCTCGGCATGGAAGGTGCCCTGCTTGCCCGTGAAACCCTGGACGATGACCCGGCTGCGCTTGTTGACGAGGATGCTCATGGATTTGCCTTCGGAATGTTTCAGCGGGCGGCCGCAACGGCCTTCTTGGCGGCGTCTGTCAGGCTCTCGGCCGGCTGCACGGCGAGGCCGCTGCCGGCGAGCATCTCGCGCGCCTTCGGCGCGTTGGTGCCTTCGAGGCGCACCACCACCGGCACCTTGACGCCGACCTTCTGCACCGCGGCCATGATGCCCTCGGCGATCACGTCGCAGCGGACGATGCCGCCGAAGATGTTGACCAGGATGGCGCGCACCTTGGGGTTCGACAGGATCAGCTCGAACGCCGCGGTGACCCGCTCCACCGTGGCGCCGCCGCCCACGTCGAGGAAGTTGGCCGGCGCACCACCATGCAGCTTGATGATGTCCATGGTGGCCATGGCCAGGCCGGCGCCGTTCACCATGCAGGCGATGTCGCCGTCGAGCGAGACGTAGTTGAGGTCGTGCTCGGCGGCGCGCGCCTCGATCGCATCTTCCTGCGACACGTCGCGCAGCGCGGCCAGGTCCGGATGGCGGAACAGCGCGTTCGGATCGATGCCGATCTTGGCATCGAGCGCCACCAGGTTGCCGGCGTCGGTGACGATCAGCGGGTTGACCTCGACCAGGCTCGCGTCCTGCTCGATGTAGAGCTTGTACAGCGCCTTCAGGATGGCGGTGAACTCGCCGACCTGCTTGCCGGTGAAGCCCAGGCCGAAGGCCAGCTCGCGCGCCTGGTAGGCCTCCAGGCCCACGGCCGGATGGATGGCGACGCTGAGGATCTTCTCCGGTTCCTTCTCGGCGACTTCTTCGATGTCCATGCCGCCGGCGGCGGAGGCCACCACGGCAATGCGGCCCTTGTCGCGATCGAGCGTGAGGCTGAGGTAGATCTCGCGGGCGATGGCCGAGCCGGACTCGACATACACCTTGCCGATCGGCAGACCTTCGGCGCCGGTCTGCTTGGTGACCAGGCGCTGGCCGATCAGGCTGGATGCGGCTTCGCGCACCGCCGCGACATCGCGGACCACCTTGACGCCGCCGGCCTTGCCGCGGCCACCCGCATGCACCTGGGCCTTGACCACCCACACCGGGCCACCGAGCTTTTCGGCGGCGGCAGCGGCTTCATCGGCGGACGAAGCGACGTGTCCGGCGGGGACTGGAATGCCGTAATCGGCAAAGATCTTCTTCGACTGGTACTCGTGCAGGTTCATGGATTTCGCGGTCAGTCGGAATGGAGCGGCCATTCTAGATGGAAAAGCCGCACCGGGTCACAGTTGGACGTGCGATTGACTGCCAGGCGCAGTCGTGGTGCTAGAGTCCGGCGCACCCATGCGCTTCTACGCCCGCAACCCGGTCCGTCCGGCGGAGGGCGCGCCATCGGACCTGGCCTGGCGCGTCATCGGCCTGGTGAACATCTACCGCCTGCTGGTGGCCGCCGGCCTGTTCGCCTGTGCGCAGGTGCCCTCGATGCGCGAGATCTTCGCCATCGACCACCCGGACGCGCTGAGCGTGATCTGCGCGACGTATTTCTTCGCCGGCATCGGCCTGGTGGCCCTGCGCCACCTGCCCTTCATGGGCCTGCGCCTGCTGGCCTTCACGCATGCCATCGCCGATTCGGTCGGCGTCGCCTTCATCCTGTGGGCCACCAGCGGCGTGGCCGGCGGCCTCGGCATCCTGGTGCTGCTGCCGGTGGGCTCGATGGCGCTGCTGACCGGCAACCGCGATGCCCTGTTCATGGCGGCCACCGCCACCGTGGCGATCCTGATCCAGCAGGTGGCGCGCGAACTGACCACCGGCATCGAGGGCAGCAACGTCAGCGCCGCGGCGGTGCTCGGCATCGTGATCTTCATGGCCGCCCTGCTGGTGCGGCCGCTGGCCAACCGCCTGATCCAGAGCGAGGCGCTGGTCCGCAAGCAGGAACTCGATCTTGCGAACCTGGCGCAGCTGTCGCAGTACATCGTGCAGCGGCTGCGCGAGAGCATCCTGGTGGTGGATGAAACCGACCGCATCCGCCTGATCAACGAACCGGCGGCCGGCATCCTCGGCAACACCAACGCCTGGCCGGATGCGCTGCTGGGGGAATGCTCGCCGCGCCTGCTGTACCTGCTTTCCGGCTGGCGCCAGCATGGCGACGCGCAGGAAGTCGGCACTTTCACCGCCGCCGATGGCGCGCGGCTGATCCGGCCGCATTTCGCGCACCTGGGCTCGGCCCGGCCCGGACCGGTGCTGATCTTCCTCGAGGACACCAGCGTGGTGGCGGAGAAGATCCAGCAGTCGAAGCTGGCGGCGCTGGGCCGGCTGTCGGCCAGCATCGCGCATGAGATCCGCACGCCGATCGGCGCGATGAGCCATGCCAGCCAGCTGCTGGCGGAATCCGAGCAGATCCCGGCCGAGGACCGGCGCCTGACGCAGATCATCCGCGACAACGCCGAACGCGTCAGCCACATCGTCGAGAACGTGCTGGAGCTGTCCCGCCGCGGCACGCGCCGGCCGCAGCGCATCGACCTGGCCAGCTGGGTGGGCGAGTTCTGGGCCGAATTCTGCGCCACGCAGCAGGTGGGCACCGATGCCATCCGGATCGCGGTTTCGCCCGATGAAGGCAGCAGCCTGCCGGTGAGCGTCGATCCCACCCAGCTGCACCAGATCATGTGGAACCTGTGCCAGAACGCCGTCACGCACGGCCGCCCGGCGGGCGGCGAGCCGGTGGAGATCCGCTTCGGCCGCATCTCCGCCACCGGCCGCCCCTACCTCGAGGTGGCCGATCGCGGCCCGGGCATCGACCCGGCCGACGAGGAGCGCGTGTTCGAGCCCTTCTTCACTCGTGCCACGCGCGGCACCGGGCTGGGGCTGTTCCTGGCGCGCGAGCTGGCGCAATCCAACGGCGCCACGCTGCTGCACGAGGCGCGCGCCGGCGGTGGCAGCCTGTTCCGGCTGGTTTTCACCGATCCCGGCCGCTGGGAAGAATGAATTAACATCCGGCGCCCATGGCCAACGCGCGCGTACTGATTGTCGATGATGAACCGGACCTGGTGGAGCTGGTCGCGCTGACGCTGTCGCGCATGGGCCTGACTTCCGAATCAGCCGGTTCCCTGGGCGAGGCGCAGCGGCTGCTGCAATCCGGCCATTTCGACCTGGTCCTCTGCGACATGCGCCTTCCCGATGGCGATGGCCTCAACCTGCTGGAGTGGCTGCAGGCACGCAAGCCCGGCGTGCCCTGCGCGGTGATCACCGCCCACGGCAACGTCGAGACCGCGGTGCGCGCGCTGAAGCTCGGCGCCTTCGATTTTGTCTCCAAGCCGCTGGACGTGGCGCACCTGCGCCGCATGATCACCAGCGCGCTGAAGCTGTCCGAGCGTCCCGGCGGCGACGGCCTCACCTTCCGCGGTCCGCAGCTGCTGGGCGAATCCCCGCCGATGCAGCAGCTGCGCGAGATGATCGCGCGCGTGGCGCGCTCGCAGGCGCCGGTGCACATCGCCGGCGAGAGCGGCACCGGCAAGGAGCTGGTGGCGCGGCTGATCCACCAGTCCGGCCCGCGCGCCGAAGGCCCCTTCATCGCGGTGAACTGCGGCGCCATTCCCGGCGAGCTGATGGAAAGCGA
>CAYNEX010000076.1:0-13374 GCA_964396335.1 uncultured Steroidobacteraceae bacterium
CCGACCTGCCGCTGCACATGCAGGTGAAGCTGCTGCGCGTGATCCAGGAGAAGGCCGTGCGGCCGGTGGGCGAGACCAGCGAACAGCAGGTGGACGTGCGGCTGCTGTCGGCCACCCACAAGCCGCTGGCGGAGCTGGTGGCGCAGGGTGCCTTTCGCGAGGACCTCTATTACCGCATCAACGTGATCGAGCTGCGGGTGCCGGCACTGCGCGAGCGGACCGGGGACATCCCGATCCTCACGCACCACATCCTCTCGCGACTGGCGCGGCGGGTCGGCAATCCTTCCGTGGAGATCACGCCCGACGCGCTGCAGGTGCTGAAGGACTATGCCTTCCCGGGCAATGTGCGTGAACTGGAGAACATCCTCGAGCGCGCGCTGACGCTGTCGCTGGACGGCCGCATCCGCCCGGAGGACATCCGCCTGCGGGCCGTGACCCGCACCGAGGCGGCGGCTGCGGCGCCCGTGCGCGCGCCTGCCGGCGCCTCCGAACCCCCGGCTGCTGCCGTTGCGCCGGAGTCCGCGGCCGACCTGCCCGGCCCGCTGGAGGATCGCCTCGAGGGCATGGAGCGCGAGGCCATCATCCGGGCGCTGGAACAGACGCGCTACAACAAGACCGCGGCCGCCAGGCTGCTCGGCGTGACCTTCCGCGCGCTGCGCTATCGCATCAAGAAGCTCGGCATCGAATAAGCCGGGCAATGAAAAAGGCCCGGGCGGCTTGCGCCACCCGGGCCTGGTCTTCACGACCGTTTCACCACATCAGAACTTGACGCGCACACCCATGCGGTAGCTGCGGCCATAGATGTCGTGGAACTGCGGGCTGGCACCCGACAGGTAACCACCGGCGTACGGCGGATCCTTGTCGAACAGGTTGTTCACCGAACCGAACACCTGGAACTGGCGCGTGCCCTGCACCTGCAGGTCATACGAGCCGTTCAGGGCGAAGTTCAGGTACGGGGCAACACTGTTGTTGTCGATCGAGCCCCACACGTAACGGCCGTTGGCGTCCTGGAAGTACGGTTCGCCCGGGCTGTCGCTGTAGAACACCTTGTCGATCTTCGCACCACCCACATAGCGGGCCGACAGCGACACGGTCGCCGCACCCTTGATGTAGCTGGTGATGATGTTGCCCGACCACTTCGGCGTCGGCTGGATACCCGGCACCCAGCCCAGGCCCGAGCCCAGCTGGCCGACGTAGTCCACCGTCGTGCGCGGGATGCCCAGCGCGCTGGCCAGGCCCGCCGACAGCAGGCCCGAGGCTTCCAGCGCGCGGTTGGCGCGCACCGTCAGCGCCACCGCACCCGGCAGGTTCGGCAGCAGGCGGTCGGCCTGGAACATGTAGTCCCACGACAGGTCGAGGCCACGCGTGCGGAACGGCTCGCCGTTCTCGAACGAGTTGTCGTACGCAATGATGTTGCTGTACTGCTCGAACGGCGTACCCACCAGCTCCGGCACCGGGTCACCGAACTGCAGGCGCTGGCAGAACGGGTTGCTGGCATCGAAGCGGCCGTTGATGGCCGGCTGGATCAGCTCGCCGTCCTCGTACACCGGGTCCTGGTTGCCGCTGGCCGCCCAGCACGCCTGGATCGGCGAGCTGTAGGCCTGCTGCAGGCCGTCCTTCACCTTGATGTCGTAGTAGTCGACCGACATGCGCATGCCCTGCGCCCAGCCGCCCGGCGACAGCACGAAGCCGAGGGTCAGCGTATCGCTGGTCTCGGGCTTGATGCCCGGGTTGCCGATGGTGTTGGTGGTCAGGCGGTCCTGGCGATCGGCGTTCGACAGCGGGTTGTACTCACGCCACGGGTTCGACGCGGTGGTCGAGTCCGGCGTGCCGCGCTGGTTGTAGAACAGTTCGCGGTAACCCGCGGCGCGCAGGTCGCGCGAACGGGTCAGGCGCACGCGCGCCCAGTCGAACGGCTCGAACACCGTCGAGAACTTCCAGTTGGTGATGTTCTGCGTCGCCGACGCACCGGAGGTGCCCGCACCGCCCTTGTTCTTGTACTGGGCATGACGCACGGCGCCGTTCACCGACCACATGTTCACGCCTTCCATGCCGCTGATCAGCGGCATGTTCAGCTCGAGGTATTCCTCGATGACCTGGGTGGTGCCGCCGAAGGCATCCGCCCACGGGAACGGGAAGTCGGCGCGCTCGTAGGCCGAGCCCTGCGAACCGGCGTTGGACACCTTGTCCTTGCGGTATTCCACGCCCATGGCGGCGGTCAGCGGACCGGCCCAGCCCTGCCACACGGTGCCCGAGGTGTTCAGGGCCACCACATGCAGCTGGTTCTCGCCGGTCGACTGCAGCGTGCGGAAGGCATAGGCCAGCGCTTCCGGCGAAGCCGTGCCATTGCCGAAGATGTTCAGCGGCTGGCAGCCGGCGGCCAGCGCGGCCATGCCGGCCGGGTCGCTCAGCGCCACGCCGTTGTAGTCGTGGGTCGGCGCGCCATCACGCGTCACGCGGCACACCGGCTCGCCGTAGGTCGGCGAATCCGGACGGTCGTCGATGACCGCGTCCATCGCGAAGGTGTAGCGATAGTTGGTCATCGCGTTGTACTGGCGCGATTCGCTCTCGGTCTTGCCGAACTGGTAATAGGCATCCCAGCGCCACTCGTTGCCGAGGCGGCCCTTGATGCCCATCACGCCGCGCATGGTCTCGCTCTGCTGCTCGGTGCGTTGCTGGATCTGCGGGTTCCAGACCTTGTACACACCGGCGTGGCCGATGCAGGGGTTCTGTCCGTACAGCAGCTGCGCGGCGCCGTTGCCGGTGGCCGGGGCGTTGCCGGAGTTGGACGAACCCGGGTTGCGCGTGGTGGCGGCAGCCATCAGCGCGGCCAGGGCGTCGGGGCTCAGGTCACGCAGGAAGGCGTAGGAGTTGCCGCCCACTTCCCCACCGGGTCCCAGCAGCGGGTTGGTGCCGGGGATGTTGATCTCGGGGATGTCCGAGGTGAAGTCGGCCGCGAAGGTGAACTCGTAGGTCGCCGAGTTGTACGAGACGATCGGCGGCGCATAGTCCACCCAGTTGAAGCCGGCCGTGGTGAAGAACGGATCGGCGAAGATCGACACGGGCGTGCCGGCCGGATAGAAGCGGCCCGGACGCGCGGCCACGGTGGTCGGCGCAGTGCCCGGCGTGTCGAAACGCACGCAGGCCGACAGCTGGGTCGGGTACTGCTGGTTCAGGCCGTCGGTGCGGGCGAAGCTCGCCTCCAGGTAGCCGGTGGTGTTTTCGTTGAAGTCGAACTCGAAGTGCGAGAACGCGGTCTTGCGCTCGCTCTGCGGGGTCAGCGTGGTGCCCCAGGTGGACGGCGGGCCGTCACCACCCACCACCGAGGAGCCGGGGTTCGCGCCGCCGCGGAAGCCGAAGTCGTACTGCTCGACACCCAGGCCGTCCTCCGTGAAGCGGTAGCCGCTGGTGTTGTTGACGTTCTGCGAGATGATCGCGCCGTTCGGCGTGAACTGGCTGTAGCGGCGGTTGTCGACGCGGAAGCGCGACGGCATGCCCTCGTAGCCGACCAGCGGCGTGAAGGCCGCGCCGGGCGCCAGGAAGGCGTTGTCGGAGTTTTCCAGCAGGCCGCGCGACTCGGCACACCAGGTGCGCGCTGCGGCGCAGTTGGTGATGGCGTTCTGTTCCTGCCACTCGGCGCCGAACAGGATGTGGCCGCGGCCGGAGAACAGCGAGGTGCCGCCCGACATCGCGATGTGCTTGTTGCCGCCGTCACCGGCTTCATGGACACCGTAGTCCATGTCCAGGTTGATGCCCTGCATGCGGTTGTTCAGCACCAGGTTCACCACGCCGGCCATGGCGCCGGAACCGTAGGCCGCGGACGCACCGCCGGTCACCACGTCCATGCGCTGCAGCAGGTTCGAGGGGATGATGTTCAGGTCGACCACGTCGGCCTGGTTCGAGGTGGACACCACGCGGCGACCGTCGATCATGGTCAGCGTGCGCGAGCCGAAGGCCGGGTCCAGGCCGCGCAGGTTGGCGATCGTCTGGCCGATGAAGAACGAGCTCTGCAGGCCCGTCAGGTTGCCGGCCATCGCGGGCTGGTACTGCGAGATGTTCTGCGGCACCAGGTTGGTGATGGCATCGGCGACGTTCACCATGCCGAGGCGGCGCAGGTCTTCGCCGGTCACCGAGGTCACCGGGTTCGGTGCCACGTAGTTGCCCGGCACCTGGATGCGGCTGCCGGTGACCTGCACTTCTTCCAGCTCGATGAATTCATCGGCGCCCAGGTCCAGTTCTTCTGCTGCGAGGGCAGCGGCGTTCAGCCCCATCCAGGTGGCGCCACCGAGCACGGCAGCCACCGACGCGCGCACCAGCGGCGCACCTTTGAATCTCGACACGTGAAGTCCCCCTACACGAAAGTTGGTCGTATTGACGCGACAACCCATAACCGGTCATGGACTGGTTATGGGTTATCGGTGTGGGAGTATTACTAATAGTTCCGGCCCTGCCAATCTCTGAATGGGCAGTTTGCAGAGCAAAAAAGAGCCGGATTTGCGCCCTTGACCCCTGATTTCAGGCGCTTAGCGAAGAAATCTGCGGTCCAACCGTTAGGGAATTGGTTGGGGTGGAAGGATTCGAACCTCCGAATGGCGGGATCAAAACCCGCTGCCTTACCGCTTGGCGACACCCCAATTCAGACCGACCTGCCCTGCGCGACGAAGCGGCGCCAGTGACCGGGCAGGTCGCGGGCAGCCCGTTCAGCCGCCTCGCGCGCGTCGAATGCAGTAAATACGCACGCGCCAGTGCCCGTCAATCGCGCCCCCAGCGGCGCCAGACGATCCAGCGCCGCGGCGACTTCGGGACAGCGTGCGCGCACCACCGCTTCGCAGTCGTTGCGCCCGCCATCCGCCGGCAGGGCGCGCATGGTGAGTGGCGGCGTGTCGCGGGTCAAGCGCGGGTCGGAGAAGACCTCGCGGGTGGAAACGGACACGCCCGGATGCACGATCAGGAACCACTTCGGCGGCAGCTCCACCGGCGTGAGGCGCTCGCCGCGACCGCTGGCGAAGGCATTCCGGCCATGCACGAACACGGGCACGTCCGAACCCAGCTGCAGGCCCAGTCCGGCGAGCTTCTCCACCGGCCAGTGCACGCCCCACAGCTCGTTCAGCGCGCGCAGCACCGTGGCGGCATCGGAACTGCCGCCTCCCAGCCCTCCCCCGGACGGAATGCGCTTGGTGACGTGGAGGCGCGCACCCTGCCGCACACCGGCCGCCTGCTGCAGCAGGCGCGCGGCACGCACGGTGAGGTCCTCGTCATCGCGCAGCGCGGCCAGCACCGGATCATCGGGCCGCGGATCGCGTCGGATGACGCCGTCACCGGTCACCTCGATGTCGATCTCGTCGAACAGGTCGACGATCTGGAACACCGTCTGCAGATCATGGAAGCCGTCGGCGCGCCGGCCGGTGATGTGCAGGAACAGATTGAGCTTGGCGGGCGCCAGGTAACGCATCGTCCACCTTCGGAAAAATTGCGCCGGATGCTACAGCTTCCAGCGTTCGACGATCACGCCGAGGGTGAGGTCGTCGCGGCGGATGATGACGCGGCCGGGAAGCTCGACGCCGCCGCCGGGTGCGGCAACGGCCACCCAGCGGTCGTAGCGGATGTTCCAGCCCTGCTGGGTGAGTTCACCGGTGCGGCCATTGTCCGCGACATTGCGCAGCACGGCAGGCTCGCCGGGGGCTTCCAGCCCCAGCAGCCAGTAACGCAAGGCCTCGAACGGCGGCGTGATGCCCAGCTGTTCGGCCAGCATGGCTTCGGCGGCGGCGCCTTCGTACACCTCGCGGCCGCTGCTGACCCTGATGCCGGCCGGGCTCCATTCCACCGTGACGGATCCGGCGCCGAACGGTCCGGACATGCGGATGCGCGATTGCGCCTGGCGCTGCGTCCACTCGAGGTTGGGCACCATCTCGCGCCGCTGCCCGGTGGTGACGCTGGCGCGTCCCTTCGCCTCGAAGCGCAGCAGGTCGCGCAGCAGGGTTTCCTGCGCGTCGGCGGGAAGCAGGCTGCGTGGCGCGCGCATGCTGGCACAGCCGGCCAGCAGCACGATGAAAAGGGCCGCCAGCAGCAGGCGCTGCGTGGCCGCCCCGGGGCCTCCACCGGCTTCAGCCGCCGCCCACATCCTCGCCCGTGAGCCGCTTGATGGTGGCGCGGACGCCCTCGTGGTCGGGCGAACCGGCCAGCGCCTGCTGCCAGACGTAATACGCCCTGTCCTCCGCGCCGCTCTTCCACAGCACCTCGCCGAAGTGCGCGCCGATCTCGGCGTCCTGGCTGTTCAGCCAGGCGCGCTCCAGGTAGTCGAGCGCCTGCTGCTGCCGGCCACCGCGGTACAGCACCCAGCCGAGGCTGTCCTGGATGGCCGGATTGTCCGGCGATACCGTCAGCGCCTTGCGGACATAGCTTTCCGCGTCACGCAGCCGCATGCCGTGGTCGGCCAGGGTATACCCCAGCGCATTGAGCAGCTGCGGGTCTTCCGGACGGCGCTTCAGCGCGCGTTCGAACTCGGCCACCGCCTGGCGGGTCCGGCCGGCGCTCTCGAGCACGGTGGCGCGCGAATAGTCGATGTCCGGGTGATCCGGGAAACGCTTCGCCAGCTCATCGAGCGTGGCCAGCGCGCCCTTCAGGTCGCCGCTCTCGGACTGCAGGTGCACACGGGTCAGGCCGGCCTCGAGCGCGTCGCGGATGTTCTGCTCCCCATGCTCGTCGATGAGCTGCAGTGCCTCGGCGGTGGCGCCCTCCTTCATCAGCAGCCGCGCTGCCGAAGCGCGCGCGCTCAGCCCCATCGCGCTGTCGCCCAGCACCCGGTAGCTCTCGATCGCGCGCTCGGTGTCGCCGCGGCGTTCGGCCAGTTGCGCGTAATAGAGCACCCCGAGCGGGGTGACGCCGGTGCGGCTGAACAGTTCCTCGAGGCGCTGCTCGGCGGCATCGAGCCGGCCCTGGCGCATGGCCAGGCTGATCAGGCGGCGCGCGGCGCCGGCGGCGGTTTCGGGACGTTCCACCAGGATCTCCAGTTCCTGCTCGGCGTCGGCATTGCGGCCGGCTCCCTGCAACAGGTCGGCAAGCAGGAAGGCATCCTCGCCCCGCAGCTCTTCCGCCGGCAGCGCCGCCGCACCGGCCAGCGCCGCATCGTGCTGGCCCAGCATCGACAGCGCGCGCAGCGTGATGGCCTGCGCCTCGATCATGTTCGGGTCCAGCTCACCGGCACGCCGGGCGGCATCCAGTGCGGCCTGCATGTTGTAGGCGGACAGCGCCAGCCGCGCCTGCGCCAGCAGCACTTCCGCCGCCGGGTCATCGCCCATCAGCACTTCACCGAACAGGCGGTAGACCAGCGCGGCATCGGCCTCGTCGGCCAGCACCTCGGCGAAGCTGAGCGGATCCTGGGTGCCGGAATGACCGGAGTCGCGCCAGGCGGCCAGGGCCTCGCGCGCCTCGTCGACGTCATAGCGCTTCATCGCCACCAGCGCGGCGGCCAGCGCGGCCTCGCCCGAGTAGGGCACCAGCTCGCGCCAGCGCGCGGCGGCCAGGCGCGCCGAAGTCAGGTTCTCGCAGCCCATCGCCAGCTGCGAGGCGCGCATGGCCACCTCCGGATCATCCGAGGAGCGGGCCGCACGCAGGTAGCTTTCGCTGGCCGTGCGGCAGTCGCCTTCACGCAGCGCGGTCTGCGCGGCCTGCAATGCCTCGGACTCCACCTGCGGATCCACTGCCGCGGGTGCATCCGTGCGAAGGGGCGTTGTGGTGCTGCAGGCAGTGGCCAGCGCGAGAACGACCAGCAGGCCGCCGCGCAAGGCTGCCGCGAAGGGGGTGGCTTCAGGCATCATTTCGTCACTATAACGTTGTCCGACCATGAAAGCCTCGATCCGACAGAAACTGGAAAAGACCGCCGAACGGTTCGAGGAAGTGGGACGGATGCTGGCCGACCCCGCCATCGCCGGGGGCTCCGATACGTTCCGCGAACTTTCGATGGAATATGCCCGCCTCGAACCGGTGGCGCAGGGGTTCCGGGAACACGTGGAGCTGGAAAAGCAGCTCGACTCCGCCCGCGAACTGGCCGCCGACGCCGATCCGGACATGCGCCAGATGGGCGAGGAAGAGGTGCAGCGCCTCACCTCCCGGCTGGAGGAGCACGACCGCGAACTCTCGCTGCTGCTGCTGCCGCGCGACCCGCGCGACGAGCGCAACATCTACCTGGAAGTGCGCGCCGGCACCGGCGGTGACGAGGCGGCCATCTTCGCCGGCGACCTGCACCGCATGTACAGCCGTTATGCCGAATCACGCGGCTGGCAGGTGGAGATCCTCTCCGAGAGCCCCGGCGAGCATGGCGGCTACAAGGAAGTGATCAGCCGTGTGGTCGGGCGTGGCGCCTTCTCGGCCTTCAAGTTCGAATCCGGCACGCATCGCGTGCAGCGCGTGCCCGAGACCGAGGCGCAGGGGCGCATCCATACCTCGGCCTGCACCGTGGCCGTGCTGCCGGAACTGGACGAGATCGATGACATCCAGATCAATCCGGCCGAACTGCGCATCGACACCTTCCGTGCCTCCGGTGCCGGCGGCCAGCATGTGAACAAGACCGACTCGGCCATCCGCATCACCCACCTGCCCACTGGCCTGGTGGTCGAGTGCCAGGATGAGCGCTCGCAGCACAAGAACCGCGCCCGTGCGCTGGCGCTGCTGAAGGCGCGGCTGCTGGCCGCGGAGCAGGAGAAGCAGGCCAGCGCCCAGGCCCGCTCGCGCAAGCTGCAGGTGGGCAGCGGCGACCGCTCCGAACGCATCCGCACCTACAACTTCCCGCAGGGACGGGTCACCGACCATCGCATCAACCTGACGCTGTACAAGCTGGCCGAGGTGATGAATGGCGACCTCGACGAACTGCTGAAGGCCTTGCAGACTGAATACCAGGCCGAGGAACTGGCGGAACAGGTCGGCGAGTAGGGACCGCGCGCGCAGGCCGCGCTGAAGCGCAGCGGCGTGGTGAAGAGCGCGTCCTGTTCGGCTGGTCCGCGAGCGGACCAGTGATCGATCAAGGGGCCCGGGCCCTGCCCTCACCGCTCAGCGCGCGCCAGGCCGTGACCGTGACCGCGCCGCCATACACCACCGGCACCGCCAGCAGCACCGCCATCAGCCAGCGCGACAGCGCCAGCCCGCCCGGCGTCGCCGTGGCGCGCCCGGCCAGTTCCATCACCATGCCCAGCAGGATGCCGGTGAGCAGCACGAACACCAGCACCGCCGCCAGCAGGGTGCCGGCCACATAGGCCATGGCTGTCCAGCGCCCCTGCACCAGCTCGAGGCTGCGACGCAGGGCGCGCAGCGGCGCGCGCGCCCGCACCGCCTGCGCGCCACGCGCATCGGCATCCAGGTCCGCGGCCACCAGCGCCGGCCACGCGAACCAGGCAAAGACCAGCACCAGGCAGGCCGCGACGGTCAGCAGCGCGGCGGTGAGGCGGAAACCCTGCTGCGCGGTGACCAGCATCGCCGGGATCAATGGCAGCAGCATCAGCAGCAGCAGCAGCACGACGAAGGGCACGTCCACGGCCGCCTGGCGGATCGAATCCAGCACCGGCCGCCGCGCACCCTGCGCCAGCGACAACTGGTCGCGCAGCACCGCGCCATAGCAGATCAGCGTCAGCACTGTGCTGGCGAAGGTCAGGCCCCACCAGTCGGCGCTGTAGGTCTGGCTGCGCGCACCGCTCAGCGCCGCCTCCGATCCCGGCGTGGCCCCGGCGGCCACCCCGATCACCGCCAGCGGCAGGCACACCGGCAGGCAGCTCTTGAACAGCGGCCACGCCGCGCTCAGGATCGCGCGCGGGTGCAGGCTTTCGGGCACGGGCAGGCCCGGCTTGGCAGGATTCTCGAGGGACACAGGACAACCGATGGCAGCGGAAAGCGGCGGCAATTTAGCAGAGCCTGCGCGCGTGGGCGCGTTACTGGCCGGCGCGGCGGCGCGCGGGGTGGCCAGGCTCGACGCCGAGCTGCTGCTGGCGGCGCTGCTGCGCGTGTCGCGCGCGCAGCTGATCGCCTTCGACGAACGCGAGGTGGATGCGCTCACCTGCGCCATGTTCGAGGTGGGCCTTGCCCGCCTTGCCGATGGCGAACCGCTCTCCTACATCACCGGCGTGCGCGAGTTCTGGTCGCTGCCGCTGTCGGTGGCGCCGGGCGTGCTGGTGCCGCGACCGGAAACCGAGCTGCTGGTGGAACGCTGCCTGGCGGAACTGGATGCATCGCCGCGCCGCGTGGCCGACCTCGGCACCGGCAGCGGCGCGATCGCGCTGGCGCTGGCGCGTGAAAGGCCGGCCTGGCAGGTCATCGCCACCGACCGTTCGGCCGAGGCGCTGGAGATTGCCGCGGTCAATTGCCGCCGGCTGCGCATCGACAATGTCGAACTGCGCCAGGGCAGCTGGTGCGAACCGCTGGCCGGCGAGCGCTTCGATGCCATCCTCAGCAACCCGCCCTACATCGCCCCCGGCGACGCGGCATTGCCGGCGCTGCGCCATGAGCCGATCCAGGCACTGGTGGCCGACGATGAGGGCTTTGCCGACCTGCTGCAGATCGCCCGCGCGGCGCGCGCGCACCTGAAGCCCGGCGGCCTGCTGCTGATGGAACATGGTGCAGGGCAATCGTCGCGCCTGCTCGAGGAACTGGCGCGGCTGGGTTATCGTGATGCGGCTTCGCATCCTGACCTTGCCGGACATGATCGGGTGGTGCAGGCCGTCTGGCCCTGAGCCGTTCCAGCCTGTACTGTTGCGCCCCTTCCCCGCCATTCAACAGGAACTCCCATGGTCCGTTTCGAAACCTCCGTCGGTGGCTTCACGCTCGAACTGGATGCCGAGAAGGCGCCGCTCACCGTCGCCAACTTCCTCGCCTATGTGGATGAGGGTTTCTACGACGGCCTGATCTTCCACCGTGTCATCCCCGGCTTCATGATCCAGGGCGGCGGCATGACGCCGGACATGGCGCAGAAGGCCAACAAGGCGCCGATCAAGAACGAGGCCACCAACGGCCTGAAGAACAAGCGCGGCACCATCGCGATGGCGCGCACCAACGTGGTCGACTCGGCCACCTCGCAGTTCTTCATCAACCTGGTGGACAACGACTTCCTCGATCACCAGGGCGCGCACAACTACGGTTATGCCGTGTTCGGTCGCGTGGTGGACGGCATGGACACCATCGACCGCATCGCCAGGGAGCGCACCGGTCGTTCCAAGGGCCATGACGATGTGCCGGTGACCCCGGTGGTGATCGAGTCCGCACGCCGCGTCGAAGCGGCAGGCTGATCCCGGAACATCCTTCGCAATGGGCAGCAGGCGTGGCTTCTGGCGGCGTCTGCTGCGCCGTGCGCTGCTGTCCCTCGCGGCGCTGGTTCTCCTCTCGGTCCTGCTGGTCGTCGCAGGCCGTTACATCGATCCCTGGACCAGCGGCTACATGCTGCAGGCCCGCGTCGGATCCTGGTTCGACGACGATCCGAAGCCCTTCCGCCTGCGCCATCAATGGCGCGATTACGAACAGATCTCGCAGCACCTGGCGCTGGCCGTGGTGGCCTCCGAGGACCAGCGTTTCCCGCAGCACCGTGGCTTCGACTTCAAGCAGATCCAGAAGGCGCTGGAGGAAGCCGGCCGCGGCGGCCGCATGCGCGGCGCCAGCACCATCACGCAGCAGGTGGCGCGCAACCTCTACCTGTGGAATGGCCGCAGCTGGATCCGCAAGGGACTGGAAGCCTGGTACACGGTGCTGATCGAGCTGCTCTGGCCGAAGCAGCGCATCCTCGAGGTGTACCTGAACATCGCCGAGATGGGCCCGGGCATCTATGGCGCGGAGGCAGCCTCGCAGGAGTATTTCCGCAAGCCTGCCGCGCAACTGACGCGCGCGCAGGCGGCGCGCCTGGCGGCGGTGCTGCCGAATCCGAACCGGCTCAGCGCCGCCAATCCCGGTCCGTATGTGCAGCGGCGCGAGCAGGAGATCCAGCGGCAGATGTCCGCGCTGGGCGGCACCACCTGGCTGCCGTGGGAAAAGCGTCGCTGACCCCGGGAAGGCAGCGGCTCAGTTGAGGCGGTCGGTGCCTTCGGAGGCCGGCAGGAACAGGCTCGCGGCATCCACCGCGTCGAATCGATAGGGCTTGCGGCAGAACTCGCAGGTCACGACCGCCTCGCCCTGCTCGGTGAGGATGGATTCGACTTCGTCACGGCCCAGGCCACGCAGCATGGCTTCGACCCGCTGCCGGTCGCAGCGGCAGGCAAAACGCACGTTCTCGGCCTCGAACAGGCGCAGGTCACGGCTGCCGAACAGGTGGCCGAGCAGCTTTTCGCAATCGCCGGCCAGCAGTTCGTCGCGGCTGACGGTGGCCATCAGCGCGGTGGCCTCTTCCCAGAGGTCCTGCGTGGCGGCCGCGGCCACCTCACCTTCTCGGTCCGCTGCCGGCATCTTCTGCAGCAGCAGGCCGGCCGCGCCGTATTCATCGGCCGCCAGGCGGATCATCGTCGGCAGCTGCTCGGAAGTGGCGAAGTAGTTCTCGAGGCATTGCGCCAGCGAGTCACCATCCAGCGGCACGATGCCCTGCCAGGGCTGGCCATTGCCCTGCTCGACGCTGACGGCCATGCGGCCGCCGGCGATGAGCCCGGGGAAGGTGATCGTGTCATCGACCGGCACCTCTTCATTCAGGTGCGCGACCCCGCGCATGGTGCGCGTGTCGGTGGCCTGCGTGACCAGCATCGACACCGGCCCCTCGCTGCCCGCCAGCTGCAGTGTCAGCGTGCCGTTGAACTTCAGCGACGCGGACAGCAGCACGGTGGCGGCAAGGGATTCACCCAGCAGGTTGCGCGCCGGCGCCGGCAGCAGCTGGTGCTCGCGCGCCTCGATCCAGGCGCGCGACAGGTAGACCAAGTGGCCACGCACCGGCGCATCTTCGAACAGGAAGCGCCGCAGGGTGTCGTGCTCGCTCATCGCTGCGGTTACGGCGCCAGTTTCTGCTTCAGCAGGTCGTTCAGCAGCGCCGGGTTGGCCTTGCCGCCGGTGGCCTTCATGGCCTGGCCGACGAAAAAGCCGAAGAGTTTGTCCTTGCCCGAGCGGTAGTCGGCCAGCTGCTTCGGATTGGCCGCGATGATCTCGTCGATGACCTTTTCGATCGCGCCGGAATCGGTGATCTGCTTCAGGCCGCGCGCCTCGATGACGGTATCCGCATCGCTGCCGTCGGCCCACATCACTTCGAACACTTCCTTGGCGATCTTGCCGGAGATGGTGTTGTCGACGATGCGCGCCAGCAGGCCGCCGAGCTGCTGCGCCGTGAGGCGGCTGGCGGTGACATCGAGGCCGTCCTTGTTCAGTGCGGCCGAGAAATCACCCATCACCCAGTTGGCGGCCAGCTTGGCGTCGCCCGGCACCGCGGCG
>CAYNEX010000077.1:0-9586 GCA_964396335.1 uncultured Steroidobacteraceae bacterium
CGGCCCGATGGTGGTGTTCGGCGAATCCCGCAGCCTCGGCATGGATGCCACCTGGCGCCACGGCCGGCGCTGAAGCAGCGCATCCGGCCAAACTCGCGTAATCTCACGCCAGGACATGACAAGAGTGCCGCCAAGCCCCGGTGGCCAGGGGGAAACATGAAGGGCATGACACGCTGCATCCTTTCCGCCGTCGCGACGCTGCTGGTCGCAGCTCCGAGCCTTGCCGGCGAAGCGCCGCGCGGCGGCATGACGCTGGAACGCGAGGCCGAACTGGCCCAGGCGCATGACGGTTTCCTCGGTGCGCTGGCGCCGGAGAACCTGGCCAAGCCGCGCCCGAAGCCGCCCTTCGACATGACCGGCACCTGGTTCGTGAACCTGCGCCGCTCCTTCCAGGATTTCCGTTTCGGCCCGCCGTACCCGGAATTCCATGAGCCCGGCCAGACGGCACTGCGCGAGGCCGAGGAGGCCCGCCGCCAGGGCGTGCCGTACCGCGATGCCATCGGCCAGTGTTACCCGGCCGGCATGCCGATGATCATGACCCGCGTGCACCCGATCAGCATGATCCAGCTGCCGACGGTGGTGTACATGCTGTTCGGCTTCACCAACAGCATGCGCTTCATCTACCTCGACGGCCGCCAGCACAGCGACCCGGATGTGGTGGTGTACACCTACAACGGCGAATCGATCGGCCGCTGGGAAGGCGATGCGCTGGTGGTGCACACCAAGTACCTCGAGCCCAACATGCACTTCATCGATTCGGGCATTCCCATCAGCGACCAGTTCGAGATCATCGAACGCATCACGATGGAAGAGGACGGCAGGATGCTGCGCATCGACTACACGATGACCGACCCGAAGATGTGGAAGGGCGAGTGGAAGAGCACCAAGCGCTTCATCCGCCAGGACTACAGCGACATCCCCGAATCGGAGTGCCTGCCCAACCTGAACGAGAACCTGCCCAGCACGGCGGAAGGGCAGCGGGCCATCGAGCAGCGCTCGAACTGAGCCGGTGGCAGACGGGCCCCCGCAGCGGGGGCCCGTGGTTCATTTCTTCTTCTTGAACAGGTCGCCGATCTTCTTCAGCGCCTCGGCCGGATCGCCTCCCTGGCCCACCGCGGTGGCAGGGGAACCCTTCGCCGTCAGGTTCGAGAAGGTCACCAGGTATTCGCGCTGTGTGCGCAGCTGCCGGCTCGGAAGCTGCTCCAGCTGTTCCACGACGAAATCCGGGCTGAACACCGTGCTGGATGGAACCTGGTAGCCAGCGTACTTGTGGTAGTTGTAGTTGAATGACGCGGTGCGTGTTTCGCCCGGCTTCAGCACGAACTGCGGGTCGGCACTGTCGCGGCTGACCACACCCATCCCGCTGACATCCCTGGCCGATGAGCCCACCTTGTAGCGCAGGCCGTCGCCATCGACCAGCGTGCCCGACCCATGCTGGTAGGCGAGGATCACCGGCTCGCTGGAATGATTGCGGAAGCGCACCTTCAGCTGCACGTAATAATCATTGGACTGGTTGCTGGTGGTGATGCCCGTGACCTCGGCCACGAAGGGACCGGCGGCATAACAGCCGGCCTTGCCGTCGCAGGGATCCACGACGGGCGCCGGGGGCGTTGCCGCCTGGGCGGCCGCTGGCGCCGGCGACCCGGCAACCAGTCCATCCCGCAGGCCCACGAAGCTGACCATGTGCTCGCGACCGGCGCGATACTGGTTCCCCGGCAGCGCGTCGATTTCCCGCAATGCCATCTCCAGCTTGAACTCCACGCCGGCAATCTGCTTGTAGGCGTTCCAGTCCAGTTCGAAGCGGGCATCGGCCTTCTCTCCGGGCTGCAGCGTGAAGCGGGTGTCGAGATTGCCGGAGGTGATCAGGCCGATGCCGCGCACCGCACTGCTGTCGCTGACCGTATAGCGGTTGCCCAGTTCATCAATACCCGAGCCGGAACCCGCCACATAACCAATGGTCAGCGGCTGGCCGGTCTTGTTCTCGAACTTGACCGTGGCGATCAGCAGGCGCTTGCCGGATTGTTCGATGGCGCGGAAGTCGGATAGCTGCGCGGTGAATTTCGGCACGTCGACACAATGCTGGATGCCGGCGCAGCCGGCGGCGGAGGCGGGCGCGGCGGCTCCCAGCGCACCGAGCGTGAACAACAATGCAAAGGCATCGAGGCGTGATGTGGCCATGGCGTTACTCTCTTCCTCGGGGGGCTACTTCGACGCAGGTTTGACGCGGCCCAGCAGCCGCTGGTCCCGCTGTGAACGGATCTCGTATTCCAGCACCTCGGTCACGATGCTTCCGCCACCGGAGCCTGGTTGCACGCCGGCAATCTTCAGCAGCACGTCCAGCTGCACGCTGCGGCCGTAGCTCAAGCTGTCATTGATGGCCTGTGCCTGCGCGGCCGGAACGGCCCAGACCTGTGCATCGCGGCCATTGGCGAAGCGCAATGACACTTCCTGCTGCAGGCCCCGGTAGGGCACGGTGGAACCGGGTGCCAGCGCGCGCAGCGTGAACTCTCCGTAGGAGGGATCGTATTCGCTCAGGTGATCATTCAGCGCGAGACGGATGAAGCCGGTATCGCGTACCGCGGCCAATGCGGCGGTGAGTTCGGCACGCACCAGCTCACGCTGCGCCGCCCTGCCGGCAGCCGGCGCCTGGGTGACACGGGGATCACTTTCGATCCAGCGGTCCAGTGGGGGCGCGAGACCCGCCAGCGCGTGGTACAGCAGGACCATGGTCACCGGGTCCGGATTCAGCAGCTCGCCGCTGCGGCCACCCATTGCGGTGCCGGTCGCCGGCTTGCCGGCCGCGGGGCTGGCGCCGGTGGGGGCAGGGGTGGGCCCGACCCGTCCGGTGGCTTCCGCGGCAGCGGCAGGCGTGCTGTCGGATGCCGCCGAGGTGCCGCCGCCGCAGCCTGCCAGGGCCAGCGATGCCGCCATCCATGGCAGACACCTCTGAAATCGCAATCCGGACATGGCCTTCACCATCACAGCGTCGGCGCGCTGGCGTTCTTTGACGCTCGTTCCACCTCGTCCCTGCGGCGCTGCGCCTCCTGCTGCTGCAAGGCCTGTTCGGTGTCGGTGATGGCCTGGTAACCGCCGGCCTGGTCGACCACGGTCACCTGCACATGGGAAGCCAGCTCCTGGTTGTCGCGGGCCCGGTTGATGGCCGCATTCACCACCAGTCCGCAGTCAGGCGAAAAATTGTTGGGCGCGTCCGGTGCCGCGTTGCCCGGGCAGCGGTTGTACAGCGGCGAGGTCTCGCTGATCGGTCGCTGGCGCAGGTCATACGCCCATGTCAGGTAGAGCGCCGGGGCGGCCTCGCGGTCGATGCGATGGGTGGGCGGGCCGTATTTGCCGACCAGCGCCTGCTCGACGCTGGCCGAGGTGGGCAGGCGTCCGGCCTCGAACCACTCCTCGCGCGCCACGCTGATGACCTTCTCCTGCCCGGGCAGGCCCATGGTGGCCACATACCACTTGGATTCGCCGGGATTGATATCGCGGGTGGCGCGGTTGTTGGCCCGCGCCATGGCGCTGTCCTGCATCTCGCGCAGGATGTCCTGGGAGCTCTTCTGGACCCGCTCGCGGGCGAAGCTGGCCACGAAACCCTGGCGCAGCTTCTGGCCGAAGGTCTGGATCTGGAAGTTCCGGCCTGCGTCACGCGCCACCAGCAGCTCGTGCGAGCAGAGGACCAGGTCGCGGGCCTCCTCATAGCCCATGCCCGGGCGCACGCCGACCACATCATCGACCGGGGCGCCGGGGGCGCGGGCGGGGGCGGTGGTCCTGGCCGGGCATTTCAGCTTGCCTCGGGCTTCCGCCGCCACCTGTGCCGCGCTGGCGTTCGGGGACGCGGCCGCCGCAGGCGGTGGCGCCTCACGGGTGCCGGCGTTTACAGGGGCGTCGTTCGAACCGCAGCCCGCCAGCGAGCCTCCCACGAGCGCCACGGCCATGACCCACTGTCGCATGATCTTTCGCACCTCTCCCTTCGCGAACCGGACGGAACTGCGGCAATGGAGCAGCACGGCGGGCAGGAGAGTCCTCACGCCACCCTCACCAATTTCTAACCCCGTGAAAAAGCATTGTGGCAGCAGGAACTTGTGTCGGAAGATAGGGATCGGAGAGAACAGAAGAACGATGGCCGCAAGGGAGTCATGAGCAGCCAGGCCGGGGAGGCCCATCCCGCCCAGTACCGGTACCGCTTCGGAACCGCTGAATTCGATGAGTCGCGCTTCGACCTGTGCGTCTCGGGCCTGCCCGTGGAAGTGCAGCGCAAGCCGCTGGAGATCCTGGGCCTGCTTCTGGCCCGTGCCGGCGAGGTGGTGACCAAGGAAGAGCTGCTGGAGCGCGTCTGGAAGAACCGCCCCACGGTCGAGAACGTGCTGGCCAATGCCATCGCCAAGCTGCGCGGTGCGCTGGGAGAGGAGAACGCCACCCGCATCGTGACCGTGCCGCGCATCGGCTATCGCTTCGACGGTCCGCTGGAGCGCATTGCCGTGGGAAGGGTGTTCGTGAGCCCGCTGCAACTGCAGACCGGGGCCCCGGTGCCGGGCCGCGAGAGCTTCCTGCTCGAGCGTCCACTGGGCCAGACCCTCAACAGCGAAGTATGGCTGGCGCGTCAGCCGCGCAGCCGCGATGTGCGCGTCTTCAAGTTCAGCCTGGACGGCGAGCAGCTGTGCACCATCAAGCGCGAGGCGACGATGATGCGCGTGCTGCGCGACACGCTGGGGGAGCGTGATGACTTCGTGCGGGTGTACGACTGGAACTTCGACAGCCCGCCGTTCTTCCTCGAATGCGAATATGGCGGGCAGGCGCTGCCCGAGTGGGCTGCGCAGGACAATCGCCTGGCGCGCATGGATCTTGCCGCGCGCATCGCCTTCTTTGCCCGGATCGCCGATGCCATTGCCGCCGCACATGGCGTGGGCGTGCTGCACAAGGACCTGAAACCGGCCAACATCCTGGCGGCGCCGCATGGCGAGGGCTGGCGGCCGCGACTCACCGATTTCGGCAGCAGCCGCCTGCTGCAGCCGGAGCGGCTCGAGGAGCTCGGCATCACCCGGCTGGGCCTGACGGTCGAGCGCGGCACGGATTCCGGTTCCGGCACACCGCTCTACCTTGCACCCGAACTGTTCGCCGGGCAGCCGCCGACGGTGCGCAGTGACCTTTATGCACTGGGCGTGATCCTCTACCAGTGGCTGGTGGGCGACTTCCGCCGTCCGATGGCACCGGGCTGGGAACGCGACATCGACGACCCGCTGCTGCGACAGGACATCGCCGCGGCGACCGACAGCGACCCGTCACGTCGTCTTGCCGATGCCGCTGAACTGGCCGACCGCCTGCGTCGCCTGCCGCAGCGGCATGCCGAACGCCGGCGACGCGAAGCCGAAGAGCAGGCAGCGGCCGCGCTGCGCCAGACCCTCGAACGCAACCGTGCGCGCCGTCCGTGGCTGATCGCCGCGATGGTGCTGATGGGCGTGGGTGCCACCTGCAGCAGCCTGCTGTGGTGGCACAGTGAGCGCCAGCGCGATCTCGCACAGCGGCAGTTCGCGCGCGCCGAGGCCATGGTGCAATTCCTCGACCATGCACTGGGCGCGATCAGTACCGGCAACAGCGGCCATGGCAATGACGCCACCATCCGCGACATGCTGGTCTATGCCTCGGTCCCGGGCCAGGGTTACCTGTCCGAAGATCCGGAAGTGCGCGGCGACATCCACAGCCTGCTGGGTCGCTCCTGGCGCAACCTCGGCGATTCCGCGCGCGGGGTGGGTGAATATCGCACGGCGGTGGAGGGCTATTCGCAGGCCTTCGGCGCGGATCACGAACTGACCCTGCGTACCCGCTATGCGCTGATCCGCACCCTGGCCTATGTGCAGACCCCGGAGAGTTTTGCCGAGGCCGAGGCGTTGCTGGAACAGACCGACCGCCTGCTCGGCAACCGCCTGGAGAAGGACGACCCGCTGGCCATGCAGGCCGCGCTGGAACGCGGCATCTTCCATCTGCGCCGCCTGCAGGCCGGCCCGGCACTTCAGGCACTGCGTCGCGCCGATCAGCTGCAGCGTCGCATCGCCCCGCAGGACGCCGGCATCGCGGCACTGATCCGCGGCAACATCGCCGATGCGCTGCGGCGTGAGGGCCGGCCGGCGGAAGCCCTGCAGTGGCTGCAGGAGACCCTCGCGGATCCGTTGATGGAACCCTTCCGCATCGGTGAAGTGAGCGTGGCCCTGTTCCAGGCGGCCGAGGCCGGCGCACTGCACGACCTGGGTCGCCATGCCGAAGCGCTGCCGCTGGCCCGGCAGGCGGTCGCCACCAGCAGCCGTTTCCTCGGCAGCAACAACTACCTGACGCTGGTACAGAAGTCCGGTGTCGCCAGCATCCAGCATGCATTGGGCCATTGCACGCTGGCGCTGCAGCTGGCTCGCGAGGTGCGTGACGGCATGGCGCGCGAATTCGGCGAGGACATGCAGGCCACGCTGATCGAGATCGGCAACCTCGGATTGCGCGAGGTCGCCTGCGGGGATCGCGCGGCGGGCCTTGCCTACCTGGAACAGGCGGAAAACAGCCTGCGCCTGCGGTTCGGTGAGGACAATCTCGCCGCAGCAGGTTTCCGCCACGTGCTGACACAGTCACTCGCCGAGGGCGGGCCACCGCAGGCGCTGCCGAAGTCCGCCGGAGCCATCTGAATTGCGAAGGATGATTGCCGGCGCCGCGCTGCTGGCAGGCGCCATGAACGTTCCGGCCCAGTCCACCGCCACGCGCCTGGAGGAAGGGCGACTGCATGAGCTGCAGGAGATCACCGTCACCGCGCAGCATGTTGCGTCCGGATCCGGCCTGATCCGCCGCGAAGAGGCCACGCGGTCGCGGACCACGGTGGGCAACGCCTACCTGCTGACCCAGGCGCCCGGCCAGAGCGTCGCGCAATCGCTGAACCTGGTGCCCGGACTGAACTTCACCAATGCCGATGCCTATGGCGCCAGCGGCGGCAACCTGCGCATGCGCAGCTTCGATGGCAACCGCATCTCGCTGATGGTGGACGGCATGCAGCTCAATGACAGCGGCAATTACGCCATCTACACCGGACAGATGCCTGATCCAGAAATCATCGAGATGGCGTCGGTGAATCTCGGCACCACCGATGTGGACAGTCCGACCGCGTCGGCCACCGGCGGCACCATCAACCTGCTGATGGCCACTCCGCATCGCCAACCGGCGCTGCTGCTGAAACCCAGCGTGGGCAGCGATGCCTACCGCCGCGCATTCGTGCGGGTCGACAGCGGCGAATTCGGCCGGTGGAACACCACCGCGTTCGCCAGCTGGTCACTGCAGCAGTACGACAAGTTCAAGGGACCGGGTGAACTGCGCCGCCAGCAGTTCAACGCGCGGCTGCTGCAGCCCCTCGGCGACGGCGACTTCATCAGCCTGGCCGCGCATTTCAATCGCGGCCGGAGTCATTTCTACCGCTATGCCACCGCCGCACAGTTCCGTGAGCACGGGCGTGGTTTCGACAACCTGGCAACCTGCTCGCGGCTGCTCCCTGCCAGTGGCAGCGCGCAGGACGAGGGGGATCCGGCGGTGTCCTGCAGCAACTACTACAACCTGCGCATCAATCCCTCCGATACCGCGAACCTGCGTGGACATTCGAGCTTCCGCGTGGCGCGCGACCTGCGCCTGACCCTTGATCCTTCGTTCCAGTCGGTTCTGGCCAATGGCGGCGGATTCACGGCCGTGTCGGAGCAGGACATGCGGCTGCGCGTCGATCCGGCCGTGCCCGGTGTCGATCTCAACGGCGATGGCGACGTGCTTGATCGCATTGCGCTGTATACGCCGAACAACACCCGCACGCGGCGCTACGGCATCAATGCCTCCCTGCTGTGGGATGTCGCGCCGGGCCAGCTGCTGCGCCTTTCGTACACCTTTGACCGCGCCTGGCACCGGCAGACCGGCGAAGTCGGATGGCTCGACGCGCAGGGCAATCCGGAACATCTGTTCGGCGGTCGCGGCGGCAGGCCCGTGCTCGCCGCCGATGGCCGCCCGCTGCGACGGCGCGACCGCAAGTCCATCGCATTGCTGAACCAGGTTGCACTGGGCTGGTCGGCGCGCTTCGCGCAGGATCGCCTGCGACTGAACCTGGGACTGCGCGCGCCATTCTTCGAACGCGACCTGCACCAGTACTGCCACACGCCGGTGGCCAATCCCGGCGGTGATCCATGGTGCACCAGCCAGGCGCCGGTGGGCGGGCCTGACAGACAGGGCCATGTGCGACTCGAAGGCAGCGACGGGCTTGAGTTCGTGCCCCCGTACAGTGGCACGAAGAAGTATCACCAGCTGCTCCCGGGCATCGGCATCGCGCTGTTCCCCGGCGAGCGCTCCGGGCAGGTCTTCCTGGGTTATGCGAAGGGTTTCTCGGCGCCGCGCAACGACAACCTCTACAGCCGCCAGATCGTCGATGCACGACCGGAAACCACCGACACCTTCGAACTGGGTTATCGCCACCAGGGTGAGTCCATCCTGGCGACCGCCACGTTGTGGAAGACCAGTTACGGCAACCGCATCGTCAGCGCCTGGGATGAAGAGCAGGGCATCGCCACCGACCGCAATGTCGGCGACGTCAGGCTGTGGGGAGCCGACACCTCAGTGGAGCTCGAGCTGTCCCGCGGCTTCTCGCTTTATGGCACGGCCTCGTACCTGCGCAGCCGCATGCAGCGGGACATCCGCATCGACGCCACCACCATCGCACCCACCGCGGGAAAACACCTGGTGGAAACGCCGGCGGTGATGCTGGGTGCGCGGCTGCAATACCGGCATGCCGGTTTCCGGTTGGGACTGCAGGCCAAGCATGTGGGCCGGCGCTGGGCCAATGACGTGAATTCCGAACGCACCGGATCCCACACGTTGTTCGACCTGGACGCAGCCTGGGATTTCCAGCTGTCAGGCCATGCATCCGGCCTGCAGCTGAACGTGATGAACCTGCTGGACAAGCGGTATCCCGGCGCGATCAGCACGTCCATCCAGGGCGCGGCCTTCTACTCGATGGGTGCGCCGCGGACCATGCAGCTGACCTGGGCGCTCGAGATCGCCGGCGCGCGCTAGAACCCGCGTGCGCATCGCGTAGGACATCGCCGCAAGTTCACGGCGCATCGTTGAGATGCGTATCCCTGCCGCCTATCCTCGGTCGCACGTTCGCGAGAACGGCCCTGTTCGCAACCGGAAAAGGTGCACAGTGCGAAGACCGCTCCATGGATTGCATGCCTTCCTGCTCGCCGGCATGGTTCCCCTGTTCCTTGCCGCGCTGCTCTCGGATCTCGCCTATGTGAAGACCTGGGAGGTGCAATGGAAGAACTTCGCCTCCTGGCTGCTGGCCGGTGCGCTGCTTTTCACCGGCTTTGCGCTGGTCTGGGCCCTGGTCGATGCCGCGCTGCTGCGCTTCCGGCATCTGCCGCAGGCCCTGCTCACCGGGCTGCTGCTGCTGACCTTCCTCATCGGCTTCATCAACGCGCTGCTGCATGCCGGTGATGCCGCGGCGGGCATGTCGACCGCGCTGGTGCTGTCGTGGATCCTGGCCATCCTGTCGATCGGTGCCACGGTGCTGGGTTTCGCCGGC
>CAYNEX010000077.1:9686-13301 GCA_964396335.1 uncultured Steroidobacteraceae bacterium
CCGGCGGAGTGGGGGGATCGGCTGCCGGTGGTCCCGCCGGGTTACCGCATCAGCGCCATCGCCACCGGCCTTGCGATCCCGAGGCAGACACTGGTGCTCCCCAACGGCGACATCCTGGTGGCCGAAGGCCGCGGCGATTCGGCGCCGAAGCTCACCCCCAAGGATGCGATCGCCGGCCTGATCAAATCGAAGGGCACCACGCCGGTGGAAGGTGGCAACCGCCTGACATTGCTGCGGGACGCGGATGGCGACGGGCGATATGAACTGCAGACCATCTTTGCCTCCGGCCTCAACGCGCCTTATGGCCTGGCGCTGATCGGCTCGTCGCTGTTCGTCGCCAACCAGGACGCGCTGGTGCGATTCGACTACCAGGATGGCCAGACCGAAGCAGCCGGTCCGCCCGAGAAGCTGGCCGATCTGCCTTCGGCACTGAACCACCACTGGACCAAGGCGCTGACTGCCAGCGCCGACGGCCGCTACCTGTATGTGGGAATCGGCTCGAACAGCAATGTCGCAGAACGCGGCATGGCGGTGGAGATGGACCGCGCGATGATCTGGCAGGTGGATGCAGAAAGCGGCGCTCACAAGCCCCATGCCACCGGCCTGCGCAATCCCACCGCGCTGGCGATCCAGCCGCAGACCGGCCAGCTCTGGGTGGTGGTCAACGAGCGCGACGAGATCGGATCAAACCTCGTGCCGGATTACCTCACCGCGGTCCAGGAAGGCGGGTTCTATGGCTGGCCCTGGAGCTACTGGGGGCGCAACGTCGATACGCGCGTCCAGCCGCAGCAGCCGGACAAGGTCGCGGTGGCACTGCAGCCGGATTACGCGCTGGGCTCGCATGTGGCCGCGCTGGGACTGGCGTTCTCCAGCCCCGTGATGGGTGAGCAGTTTGCCGACGGCGTGTTCATCGGTGAACACGGCAGCTGGAACCGCGCCGCGCCGGCCGGCTACAAGGTGGTGTTCGTGCGTTTCCAGAACGGCCGGCCGGTGGGGCAGCCGATCGACTTCGTCACCGGCTTCCAGGTCGATGGCAGGACCTTCGGCCGTCCGGTCGGCGTGACCGTGGATCCGCGCGGCGCATTGATCGTGGCCGACGACCTGTCGAATACCATCTGGCGGGTGGTCGCACCGGCACAGGCGACGCCGGCGGTTCCCGAGGCGGAAGAGGGGACCTAGTCGAGCTTGGTGCCGTCAGCCAGCGTGATCGAGATATAAGAGCCACCCGGCTTGCCATCCCGCAGCGGCCGCACCACCACGGTGACCTCGTCGCCCGGCTTGATGGTGGTGCGCTTCCAGCCATTGCGCACCAGGTTCTGCGGCGTGTTCATCTCGATGGCCCAGATCTCGCTCTTGCCATCCTCGCCCTTGACCTCGACCTTGAACGAGCTGTGCGGGTTCACCCAGTTGAACTCGGTGACCTTGCCGCTGATGGTCTGCGTGCGCTCCGAGTCGAACATCGCGCCGGAGTGATGCGCCAGCGCCGGGGCGGCAAGCAGCGGGGCAACGGCGAGGAGCAAGCGGGCGTTGAAACGGTTCATGCAATTTCTCCCGGGAAGCTGGGTTTATTGCGCCGAAGGCGTGGTGGGGACATTGACCGGGCCGCGGTTGCCGGCGAAGGCGGCTTCCTTCAGCACGCTACCATCGGGCAGGGTGACCTCGACGAACAGGCCACCCTTGTGGTCGGACAGGTCACGCAGCGGGAACATCACCACCGACACCTCGTCGCCGGCCTTCAGGCTGGTGGCCTTCCAGCCCTGGCGGCGCAGGTTGTTCGGGCTGTTCAGTTCGATCGACCAGGCCTCGGCCTTGCCGCTGGCGTCCGGCACCGACATCTGGATGAAGGCATGCGGGTTGGTCCACTGGAACTCGGTGACCGTGCCCTTCAGCGTGACCCGCTGGCTCTGGTCGAACATGGCAAACGAGTGGTGCGCCATGGCGGCGCCAGTGGCCAGAAGGCCGGCCAGCAGGCCGACGCGCGACAGAATTCCCATCCTTTAACCCCCGTCGTTGCTGGATTGCACAACGATACGGGCAGTATATCCTGCCGGCACACCAGAGAAATAACGGGGGTGGATCATGCGGCGGATGCCGGCTTTGTTGCTCGGATGCCTTGGAATGGCAGCGCTGCTGCCGTTGACGGCCGGGGAAGCCCCGCAAAAGGGCGCCGAATGGCCCCGTGGCCAATACGCCAGCCTCGACCGCCTGCCCGACTGGGGCGGGGTCTGGGTGCTCAATCGCGCGGCCACGCGGACCCCGCCGCCGCAGCTGAAGGGCAATTACAAGAGCCAGTACGAGGCCTACCAGCGCCAGCTGGAAGCCGATGGCGGCGTGCCGCGGCGCGAGGTCTCCAACTGCATGCCGCCGGGCATGCCGCGCATGATGGGCACCGGCCAGTACCCGATCGAATTCCTGTTCACCCCGGGCCGCGTCACCCTGCACCACGAGGCCTGGATGCAGTGGCGCACCATCTGGACCGACGGCCGCGAGCACCCCGAGGACCTCGACCCGGGCATCTTCGGCCACTCCATCGGCCGCTGGGAGGGCGACACGCTGGTGGTCGACACGGTCGGCATTAAGACCATCACCGAGCTGGAAACCGGCATGAAGCACAGCGACAAGCTGCGCGTCACCGAACGCATCCGGCTCTCGCCGGACAACCCGGATACCCTGGTGGTCGAGATGACCATGGATGACCCGGAGGCGCTGTCCGCCCCGTACCAGCGCACCCACACCTTCCAGCGGCAGCGCGACTGGACCCTGATGGAGTTCATCTGCGCCGAGAACGACCGCAACCCGGTGGGCGCCGACGGCCATACCGGCTTCGAGTAGCCCCGGGAGCGAAAAAGCCCGCTACGGGGGTTTACGGCGGCACCGTGACCCCATAGAATCAGCGGCCCGCTTGGAGGGTCAGGCGGGTGGAAGTTGTTGAATCAAAAGGCCCCCATGCGGGGCCTTTTGCATGATGGGAGGGCCTTTTGGCCCTTTTTTGTTTCCGATGGGTCAGGAAGAAGGAGGATTCGGCGAATCATGCTGCGAGAGCGCCTGATTGCGATGACCGAGCCCCTGCTGGCCAGGCTGGGTTACGAGCTGGTTGATGTGGAGTACGCGGCGACCCGTTCCGAGGCCACGCTGCGCGTCTACATCGACTGGCCGGGCGGACAGATGCCGCCGGAGCGGGCCGCGCAGCCGGATGATGGCGAGCGCGCCTTCGACGGCATCGGTGTCGAGGACTGCGAGCGGGTGAGCCGCGAGCTGTCGGCATTGCTCGATGTGGAGGATCCCATCGCGCTGCCGTACCAGCTCGAGGTGTCCTCGCCGGGCATGGATCGCATCCTGCGCACGCCGGCGCATTACCAGCGTTTCGCCGGACAGCGCGCGCATGTGGAGCTGGCTGTGCCCCGCGAGGGCCGCCGCCGCTACACCGGCGAGCTGGTGCGCGTCGGGGACGAGGATTTCGACTTGAACGTGGATGGAGCAGTGGTCACGGTGCGTTACGCCGAGGTGGGCAAGACCCGCCTCGCGCCGGAATGGCGCAAGCCGAAGCCGCGAGGAAAGAGGCGATGAACAAAGAGATCCTGATGGTGGTCGATGCCGTCTCGAACGAGAAGGGCG
>CAYNEX010000078.1:0-13285 GCA_964396335.1 uncultured Steroidobacteraceae bacterium
CCAGATCACGCTGCCGCAGCTGATGCAGCACCTGCCCGGCCCGGATTTCCCGACCGCCGGCATCATCAATGGCGCCGCCGAGATCGTCACCGCCTACAAGACCGGCCGCGGCCGCCTGTCGTTGCGCGGCCGCACGCACTTCGAGGAAGTGGGGCGCGGCGAGCGCCAGGCCATCGTGGTCACCGAGCTGCCCTACCAGGTCAACAAGGCGCGCCTGATCGAGCGCATCGCCGACCTGGTGCGCGAGAAGCAGATCGAGGGCATTGCCAGCGATGGCCTGCGCGACGAGTCCGACAAGGATGGCATGCGCATCGTCATCGAGCTGAAGCGCGGTGAAGTGGCCGAGGTGGTGCTGAACAACCTCTATGCGCAGACGCCGCTCGAGACGGTGTTCGGCATCAACATGGTGGCGCTGGTCGACGGCCAGCCGCGCCTGTGCTCGCTGCGCGAGATGCTCGACGCCTTCCTGCGCCACCGGCGCGAGGTGGTCACGCGGCGTACGGTCTATGACCTGCGCAAGGCCCGCGAGCGCGCCCACACCCTCGAGGGCCTCGCCGTGGCGCTGGCCAACATCGACGAGGTGATCGCGCTGATCAAGGCATCGCCCGCCATGCCCGAGGCGCGCGTCGCGCTGATGTCGCGCGGCTGGCCGGCCGGTGCGGTGCCGAAGATGCTCGAACGGGCCGGCGCGGTCAGCTCGCGTCCGGATGGCCTCGATGCCGCGCTGGGCCTGGGCCCGGATGGCCTCTATCGCCTCAGCGAGGCGCAGGCCAATGCCATCCTCGAGATGCGCCTGTCGCGCCTCACCGGCCTCGAGCAGGACAAGATCCTCAGCGAGTACGGCGACCTGCTGGCGCAGATCGTCGACCTGCTCGACATCCTGGCCCGTCCGGAGCGCCTCACCGAGGTGGTGCGCGACGAGCTGATCGAGATCCGCGACCAGTTCGGCGATGCGCGCCGCACCGAGATCTCGCTGGATCACCTGAACCTGCGCACCGAGGACCTGATCGAGCCGCAGGACGTGGTGGTGACGTTCTCGCATGCCGGTTATGCCAAGAGCCAGCCGGTGTCCGACTACCAGGCGCAGCGCCGTGGTGGCCGTGGCCGTGCCGCGGCAGCCACCAAGGACGAGGACTTCATCGAGAAGCTGTTCGTGGCGCATTCCCACGACACGCTGCTGTGCTTCTCGAACCGCGGCCAGGTGTACTGGCTGCGCGTGTTCGAACTGCCGCAGGCCGGCCGCGCCTCGCGCGGCAAGCCGATGGTGAACCTGCTGCCGCTTGCGGAGGGCGAGAAGATCACCGCCGTGCTGCCCATCAAGCAGTACGACGATGGCCACTTCGTCTTCATGGCCACCAGGAACGGCACGGTGAAGAAGACGCCGCTGTCGGCCTACTCGCGGCCGCGCGCCAGCGGCATCATCGCCGTCGACCTGCGCGATGACGACCAGCTGGTGGGCGTGCAGCTCACCGACGGGCAGCGCGAGATCATGCTGTTCACCAGCGGCGGCAAGGCCATCCGCTTCAACGAAGAGGAAGTGCGTCCGATGGGGCGCGATTCCACCGGCGTGCGTGGCGTGAAGCTGGCCGAGGGCCAGTCGGTGATCTCGCTGATCGTGGTGGGCGAGGGACTCATCCTCACCGCCTCGGCCAATGGTTACGGCAAGCTGACACCGCTGGATGACTTCCCCGGCCACGGCCGCGGCGGCCAGGGCGTGATCGCGCTGCAGACCACCGAGCGCAATGGCGAGACGGTGGCGGCGCTGCAGGTGACGCTGGACAAGGAGCTGATGATGATCAGCTCCAATGGCACGCTGGTGCGCACGCCGGTGGCCGACGTCTCCGTGCAGGGCCGCAATACCCAGGGCGTGCGCCTGATCCGCCTGGATGCCGGCGAGCGGCTGACGGGCGTCGAGGCGGTTGAACCGCTCTCTGAAGAGGAAGCGGCTGCCGAGGGCGAGGGCGAAGGCGAAGGCGAACTGCCGCCCGGACAGGACACCGCCCCGGACAGTGCGGAAGGTTCGGCCGGAGAATCGCCGGCCTGATCGAACGGGCCCTTCGGGGCCCGTTCTTCTCTTGCGGCCGACCTCAGGTGTCGGCCCACATCCTCAGCAGGTTGTGATACACGCCGGTGAGCTGGATCGTCGAGGGATGATCCGGTGACTGCGTCGCCAGGCGCTGGATCGCCGTATCCATGTCGAACAGCAGCGCGCGCTGCGCGTCATCGCGCACCATGCTCTGGATCCAGAAGAACGAGGCCAGGCGCGCGCCGCGCGTCACCGGATTGACCCGGTGCAGGCTGCTGGCCGGGTACAGCACCATGTGGCCGGCAGGCAGCTTGATGGCATGCGCGCCATAGGTGTCCTCCACCACCAGTTCACCGCCGTCGTATTCCGATGGTTGGGCCAGGAACAGGGTCGCCGACAGGTCGGTGCGCACGCGATGCGGCGTGCCGCGCACCATGCGCACCGCGTTGTCGACGTGCAGGCCGAAGGACTGGCCGCCGGCATAGCGGTTGAACAGCGGCGGGAACACCTTGAGTGGCAGCGCCGCGGACACGAAGCGCGGATTGCGCTCCAGCGCGGCCAGGATCATCTCGCCCAGCCTGCGCGCGGCGGGCGAATCCTCGGAAAGCTGCTGGTTGTCCTTGGCGCGCGCCGACTGGTGGCCGGCGGTGACCTTGCCATCCACCCATTCGGATGCGTCGAGCAGGCTGCGCGCCTCGCGCAGCTGGGCTTCCTGAAGTACGCCCGGGATCGTGATGATCATGGTTTCCTGCCAGCTTCCGGCCGCCGCCGCGATGGCGGCGGCCGGAAGCGTGTTCGTCAGAAGCTGAGATTAGCGGACAGAACGACCGAGCGTGCCTCGCCGGGTGTGGCCCATGCCAGCCGCTGCGTGCGCAGCCGCGTCAGGTACTGCTTGTCGAACAGGTTGTTGACGTTCAGCTGCAATTGCAGCTTCCGGTTCACCGTGTAGCTGGCCATCGCGCGATGGACCACGTAACCGCCCACCGTGGGCAGGGAGCCGTCGGGATTGGTGGCCGAATGCTGTTGCAGGTAGACCTTGCCCTGCCAGGTCAGGCCATAACCCAGCTGGACGCCGCGTGCCACATCCCAGGTGGTCCACAGGCTGGCCGAGTGCTTCGGCGTGTTGGTGAGGGGATCACCGCGGGTGTAGTCCTGTCCGGACTCCGAGACGAAATCCGATGCGCCCTGCAGCACTTCGCTGTCGAGCAGCGTGTAGTTCGCGAACACGCTCCAGCCGGGCAGGATGCGCCCGGCCGCGCCCAGCACCAGCGAGTCGACGCGCGCGCTGCCATCCAGGACCTGCTCACCGGAGGGATTGTCCGGATTGCCCGGATCGGCCACGCGATAGTTGGTGCGCTCGTTGCGGGCCACCGCCGCGGTCAGCGACAGACGACCATCCAGTGCATCCCATTTCGCGCCGAGTTCGAAGCTCTCCGCCTCCTCCGGGTCGACATTGCAGGTGGCATCGGTGCAGCTGCCATTGACCGTGGCCACCGACGGGGTCTGCGAATTGCCGTAGGCAAAGTAGAGGCTCGCCAGCGCAGTGGGCTTGAAGACCAGGCCGGCGCGATAGGAGAGCAGCGTTTCGTCATTGCTGGCCGGTGGCAGGACCTCCGGCGGATCACCACTGGCGGGGGTGGCCAGGTTCACCTGCTGGAAATCCGCCTCGTTGCGTTCGATGCGCACGCCGCCATTGAAGGCCCAGCGCTCGGACAACTGGATGTTGTCGAACAGGTAGGCGGCGCGATTGTCCAGCTCGCCGTCCAGGGTCTGGTTGGCGATGAAATGGACCGGTCCGCTGTAAGGCACGGCTGCAGGATTGGCGATGCTGGTGCGCGGCAGGACCGGGTTCGGCGTGGCGCCGTCCGGATTGCGCAGCGAATTGCCGGAGCGGCGGAAGTAGGTCTCGCTCGACAGGGCCATGCCGAAGACCAGCGTGTGCTGCGCCGTGCCGGTGGTGAAACGGGAAGTCAGGTCGGCCTGTGTCATGAACAGGCGGTTGCGCGTGTCGCGGGTCGTGCCGCGCGGGCCGCTGGGCTGGTACTCGCCGGGGCTGAATCCCGCCGCACAGGGCGCAAGGCCGGCATTGGAAGGAGAGGTGCCATCCGCGAGGCAGAAGGTGCCCTGCGGCGGATTCACCAGCAGGAACTGGTCGGTCTGCTGCCAGCGGGTCTGGCTGCGCAGTGAAAGGTTGTCGCTGGCGAAATGATCCAGGGTCAGGGTCACCGCGTCAGTCTCGTTCACCTGCCTGTCGACATCGGCGTAGCCGAAATAACTCTCACGGTTGGCACCGGGCAGGATCCGGCCCTCCCAGGTGGGTACGCCGTATTGCGGCGTGTTGCGGTCATGCTGGTGCAGGTAGGCCAGGGATGCCGTGGTGGCCTGGCCGAGCCCGATGGCCACCGAGGGGGCGACGCCCCAGCGTTCGTTCTTCTCCACCTCGCGGTCGGGCACGTCATTGCGATGGCCCATCACGTTCAGTCGCACGGCGGCGGAATCACCGATCTGGTGGTTGAAATCGCCGGCGACGCGACCGTAGCGGTCCGTGCCCGCACCCAGCGTGACATCGTCGAAATCGCCGAGCCGCGCGGTCTTGCTGACCAGGTTGATGGTGCCGCCCACGGAGCCGGAACCGGCATACACCGAGTTGGCACCGTTCACCACCTCGACCTGCTCGAGGTTGAAGGCATCCGAGCGCGTGTACTGCGCGCTGTCGCGGAAGCCGTCGACGGTGATGTCGTTGCTGCCGGTGAAGCCACGCAGGTTGATGCTGTCGCCGTAGCCGCCACCGCCTTCACCGGCGCCGAAGGTGATGCCCGGCACGGTCGAGAGGATGTCGCGCAGCGACAGCATGTTCTGCTGGGCGATGGTTTCCCGGGTGACCACGGTGATGGTCTGGGGGGTATCGAGCAGCGGCGCGGTGTACTTGGGCGAGGAGGCCTGGTCGACGCGTGTGCCGTCCTCTTCCTCGGTCACCGTGACAGTGCCCAGTTGCGGAGCAGGTTCGGCGGCGGAGGCCGGCGCGCCGGCGGCGCACAGGGTGGCGGCGACGGCGGCGGCGATGGCGGAGCGGGAATCGGTCGTGTTCATGAGTGGCGGGTCGTCCCTGAGAGAGGAGTGGGCGGCCGATACTAGAATCGTTGAATCCATGAATGCAAATCATTCTTATTTGCACAAGAGAACAACTCTTGTCTAAGATGCGTCCATGGGACTGCTGCAACCTGCTGCTCCGGGGCCGGGCCATGTCGGTGGCCGGGGTGTGATCCTCGCGGCCATCGTCGGCCTGCATGGCGCGGCAGTCGCGGGGCTGATGCACATGAATGCAGTGGCTCCGGGCGTGGAAACGGCCCCACCCATCCGGGCGGTATTGCTGCAGGCCGATCCGGTGCAGGAACAGCGACCGCAGATCGAACCCGAGCTCTCGCTGCCCGAGATCCAGATTCCGCCTGTACTGGTCCCGCTGCAGTGGTCGGCGCCGCCACCGGTCGCCATCCAGGTGTCGACGCGCACTGCGCCGCAGCCTGCCACTTCCAGTGCGGCCGAGGACGCCGTGGACGCCGACGTGCCGGTGCAGTTGCAGAGCATCGATTACCTGCAGCGCGTCGAACCCCGCTATCCGCCTGCGGCGAAGCGGGCGCGGGCCCAGGGCACCGTGTTCCTGCGCGTGATCATCGGCACCGATGGCCGGCCGCGCGAGGTACGGGTGGAGCGCAGCAGCGGCCATGAGCTGCTGGATGTCGCCGCCCGCGCTGCGGTGGAGAAGTGGCTGTTCCGGCCCTACCGCGAGAATGGCGTGGCGCGCGTGGCCAGCGTGATCGTGCCGATCGAATTCGCCATCACCGCGCGACGGGGTTGAGCCTCACCCGCGCATAAGCCCATGCGGAAATGCTGCCGGGGGCTGCTGCTAGAATGGCCACCCCATTCAGCAGGGTGCACCGTGCGAGTCTTCAACTTTTCGGCCGGTCCGGCCGTGTTGCCCACCGAGGTCCTGGAACAGGTGCAGCAGGAGCTGCCCGACTGGCAGGGCAGTGGCATGTCCGTGATGGAAGTGAGTCACCGTGGCAAGGCGTTCGTGCGCTGTGCCGAGGAGGCCGAGGCCGACCTGCGTGAGCTGCTGGCCGTGCCCTCCGACTACAAGGTGCTGTTCCTGCAGGGCGGTGCCACCGGCCAGTTCGCCGCCATCCCGATGAACCTCGCCACCTGGGGTTCCACGGTGGACTACGTCAACACCGGCTCGTGGTCGAAGAAGGCGCTGGAAGAGGCGCGCACCTTCTGCGGCAAGGTGCAGGTGGTCGCGGACGCGAAAGAGAGCAAATACACACGCGTGCCACCGCAGGGCGATTGGAACTGCTCGCCCGATGCCGCGTACCTGCACTACACGCCGAATGAAACCATCGGCGGCGTGGAATTCCCGTTCGTGCCCGACACCGGCAATGTGCCACTGGTGGGCGATTTTTCCTCGACGCTGCTGTCGCGTCCGCTGGATGTGTCGCAGTTCGGCCTGATCTATGCCGGCGCGCAGAAGAACATCGGTCCTGCGGGCCTGTGCATCGTGATCGTGCGCGAGGACCTGCTGGGCCGCGTGCGTCCGGCCACACCCTCGGTGTGGAACTACCAGAAGATGGCCGCGGATGGCTCGATGTCGAACACGCCGCCGACCTTCGCCTGGTATGTGGCCGGCCTGGTGTTCAAGTGGCTGAAGAAGCACGGCGGACTTGCGGCCATGGGTGAACGCAATCGCGCCAAGGCGGCGAAGCTTTACGCTGCCATCGACGACTCGCCGTTCTACGCCAACCCGGTGGAGAAGGGCAGTCGCTCGTGGATGAACGTGCCGTTCACGCTGGCCAGGCCCGAGCTGGACAAGACCTTCCTCGCCGAGGCCGAAGCCGCCGGCCTGAAGAACCTGGCCGGACACCGCTCGGTGGGCGGCATGCGGGCCAGCATCTATAACGCCATGCCGGTTGAAGGCGTGGATGCGCTGGTGGATTTCATGCGGGAGTTCGAGCGTCGCCATGGCTGAGAAATTCCGAATCCTCACGCTGAACAACATCAGTGCCAGGGGACTGGACCGACTGCCGCGCGAGCGGTACGAGGTGGCATCGGGCATCGAAGCGCCGGATGCGGTGCTGGTGCGCTCGGCCGACATGCACAAGATGGAGATCCCGCCGTCGGTGCTGGCGGTGGCCCGTGCCGGTGCCGGCACCAACAACATCCCGGTGGCGGCGCTTTCCGCCCGCGGCGTGCCGGTGTTCAACGCGCCCGGCGCCAATGCCAACGCCGTGAAGGAGCTGGTGATCGCGAGCCTGTTCCTGGCGGCGCGCAACATCGGCCCGGCATGGCTGTTCGCGCGCGCGCAGAGCGGCGATGACGCGGCCATCGACGCGGCGGTGGAGAAGGGCAAGAAGAACTTCGTCGGCTTCGAGCTGCCGGGCCGCACGCTGGGCGTCGTGGGCCTGGGCGCCATCGGCGTCGAGGTGGCCAATGCGGCGCTGGGCCTGGGCATGAAGGTGCTCGGTTACGACCCGCAGATCACCGTCAAGCGCGCCTGGGAGCTGTCATCCAGCGTGCAGCAGGCCTTGTCGCTCGATGACCTGTTCGCGCGCAGTGACGTGGTGACCGTGCATGTGCCGCTGAACGATGCCACGCGCGGCCTGGTGAATGCTGCGCGCATCGGCCTGATGCGCAAGGGCAGTGTGGTGCTGAACTTCGCCCGTGGCGGTATCGTCGATACGCCGTCGGTGATCGCCGCGCTGGATGCCGGCCACCTGCACGCGTATGTATGCGACTTCCCCAGCAATGCGCTGAAGGATCACCCGAGGGTGGTGACGCTGCCGCACCTGGGTGCTTCGACCGGCGAGGCGGAAGAGAACTGCGCGGTGATGGCGGCCGAGCAGCTGCGCGACTACCTCGAGAACGGCAACATCCGCAACTCGGTGAATTATCCGGAGTCGGTGATGCCGCGCGCGCCGGGCACCACGCGCCTGGTCATCGCCAACAGCAACGTGCCGAACATGGTGGGCCAGATCTCCACGCAGCTGGCTGCATCGCGGGTGAACATTGCCGACCTGCTCAACAAGTCGCGCGGCGAATTCGCCTACACGCTGATCGATGCCGATGGCGCCATCGATGCCGGGACCTTCGCGGCCGTGCGCGGCATCGAGGGTGTCCTGTCGGCGCGCCTGATCAACAGCTGATGGCGGCCCGCAAGTCCGCGCGCCCGGCGTCCCGCCGCGGCGCGCCTGCCGAACCGCAACGCATCGCCTACCTGGGGCCCGAAGGCACCTACAGCCACTCGGCCGTGCAGGCGCATTTCGGCGATGACGCGCCGGGGCTGCCGCTGCCGACCATCCTCGATGTGTTCGAGGCGGTGCAGGATGGTCGCGCCGCGCTGGGCGTGGTGCCGGTGGAGAATTCCTCCGAAGGTGCGGTGAACATCACGCTCGACCGGTTGATGACCCGGAGTCCGCCGATCTGCGGCGAGATCGAACTGCGCGTGCAGCACAACCTGATGGGACGCATGCAGAAGCTCTCCGGCGTGAAGCGTGTGTATGCCCACCCGCAGGCGCTGGCGCAGTGCCGCCAATGGCTGGACGACAACCTGCCGCGCGCCGCGCGGCTGCCGGTCAGCAGCAACGCCGAGGGCGCGCGTCGCGCGGCCGAGGAAAGCGGCACCGCGGCGATTGCCGGCGCCGTCGCGGCGAAGGTCTATGGCCTCAGGCTGCTGGCGGCCAACATCGAGGACTACAGCCACAACACCACGCGCTTCCTGGTGCTCGGGCGTCGGCGCCCGGCCGCCACGGGCGCGGACAAGACCAGCATCATGGTCTCCGGTCCGAGGGACGAAGCCGGTTCGCTGTTCCGGCTGCTCGAACCGCTGGCCACCCATCGCATCAACATGACACGCATCGAGTCGCGTCCATCGCGCCGGCGAAAGTGGGAGTACGTGTTTTTCATCGACGTCGAGGGTCATGTGGGTGACCCGATCCTGGCGCGCGCCCTGGCGGCGCTGCGCAAGCGCAGTTCCCTTTACCGTGTACTGGGTTCCTACCCGAGGTCCGCGCGATGAGCGGCGGCAGGCTGGCCACCCGCGCAGTGCAGGGCCTGGCCCCCTATGTGATCGGCAAGCCGATCCAGGAGCTGGCGCGCGAGCTGGGTATCGAAGAGGCCGACATCATCAAGCTGGCCTCGAACGAGAATCCGCTGGGGCCATCCCCGTCGGTGATCGATGCCATGCGCGCCGCGCTGGCCGATGTGTGGCTGTACCCGGATGGCAATGGCCATGACCTGAAGCAGGCGGTCGCGCGCAAGCATGGCGTGTCGATGGCGCAGGTGACGCTGGGCAATGGCTCCAATGACCTGCTGGTGCTGCTGGCCGAGGCCTTCCTGTCACCGGAGAACAGCGCTGTCTTTTCGCAGCATGCCTTCGCGATCTATGGCCTGGTGGTGCAGGCCACCGGCGCGCGCGGCATCGTGGTGCCGGCGCATCCGGCCGACCATCCGATGGCGCTGGGGCATGACCTGGAGGCGATGCTCGCGGCCATCGATGACACCACGCGGCTGGTGTTCATCGCCAACCCGAACAATCCCACGGGCACGTGGAACACGCCGGAGCAGCTGCGGCGTTTCCTGTCGAAGGTGCCTGCGCATGTGATCGTGGCGCTGGACGAGGCGTATTTCGAATACTCCCGCCGCGTCGACTGCCCGGATGGCATGGAGCTGCTGGCGGACCATCCCAACCTGGTCGTGCTGA
This sequence comes from uncultured Steroidobacteraceae bacterium, assembly GCA_964396335.1. Taxonomy (GTDB): domain Bacteria; phylum Pseudomonadota; class Gammaproteobacteria; order Steroidobacterales; family Steroidobacteraceae; genus ZC4RG30. Next base: position 9,777 of record CAYNEX010000078.1, read on the forward strand.
GAACCTTCTCGAAGGCGCATGCGCTGGCCGGCGTGCGCGTCGGCTATGGCGTGTCGGCTCCGGATGTGGCCGACATGCTCAACCGCGTGCGCCAGCCCTTCAATGTGAACATCCCGGCGCTGGCCGGTGCCGTGGCGGCGCTGGCCGACCCGGAACAGCCAAGGCGCGCGCTGCAGCTGGTGGAGCGGGGCCTGGAACAATTGAACGCCGCGCTGCCGAAGCTGGGCGTGAAGGTATATCCGACCGCGGGCAACTTCGTGCTGGCCCGCGTGGCCGGTGATGAACGTGCGGTTTACGAGCGACTGCTGCGCGAGGGTGTGATCGTGCGACCGGTGGGCGGTTACGGCCTGCCGGGCTGCCTGCGCATCACCATCGGCACGGCGGCGCAGAATGAACGACTGATCAGCGCGCTTTCGGTCGCGCTGCGGTCCTGATCGAGGTGACATGAAGAACTGGCGAGTGGATCCTGCCACGCAGGTGCACGGTCGCGTGCGCGTGCCTGGCGACAAGTCGATTTCGCATCGCTCGGTGATGCTGGGTGGCATCGCCGAGGGGCGCACCGAGGTGACCGGCTTCCTGGCCGGCGCCGACTGCCTGGCAACGCTGGCGGCCTTCGAGAAGATGGGCGTGCAGGTCGAGCGCATCGATGAGACCTCACTGGTCGTGCATGGCCGTGGCCTGCATGGCCTGTCGGCACCGGATACGGTGCTCGACATGGGCAATGCCGGCACGGCCATCCGCCTGTCGATGGGCCTGCTCTCCGGGCAGCGCTTCACCAGCACGCTCACCGGTGATGCCTCGCTGCGCTCGCGCCCGATGGAGCGCGTCGCCGCGCCGCTGCGGCAGATGGGCGCGCGCATCGATACCACCAACGGCAGACCGCCGGTGACCGTGCGGCCGGCCGGGCGCCTGGTCGGCATCGACTACCAGTTGCCGATGGCCAGCGCGCAGGTGAAGTCGGCCATCCTGCTGGCCGGGTTGTATGCCGAAGGCACCACCGCCGTGACCGAACCGGCGCCGACGCGCGACCATACCGAGCGCATGTTGCGTGGCTTCGGCCTCGAGGTGGAGACAGACGGTCCGCGCGCCAGCCTCCTCGGCGGCCAGAAACTCACCGGCGCGCGCATCGAGGTGCCGGGCGACATCTCCTCGGCGGCGTTCTTCCTGGTGGCCGGTTGCCTGGCCGGGCGTGATGGCTTCGTGGTCGAGAACGTCGGCATCAATCCCACCCGCACCGGCATCATCGACATCCTGAAGCTGATGGGCGCGGACCTGGTCGTGCACCCGCGCGCCAGCCAGGGCGGCGAGCCGGTGGCCGACATCGAGGTGCGCCGCTCGCAGCTGAAGGGCGTGGCGGTGCCGCCGGAACTGGTGCCGCTGGCCATCGACGAGCTGCCGGTGCTGTTCATCGCCGCGGCCGGCGCCGAGGGCGAGACGCTGTTCACGGGCGCCGCCGAACTGCGCGTCAAGGAAAGCGATCGGCTGGCGGTGATGTCCGAGGGACTGACCCGGGTCGGCGTGCCCAACGAGCTGCTGCCCGATGGCATCCGCATCCAGGGCGGTCACCGGCTGAAGGCCGGGACCATCGACAGCCACAGCGACCATCGCATCGCCATGTCCTTCGCCGTGGCCAGCCTGCTGGCGGATGAGCCGATCTCGATCCGCGACGTGGAGAATGTCGCGACATCGTTCCCCGGCTTCACGGCCACGGCCGCCGCCTGCGGCCTGAGCATCTCGAACGCATGAGCGCACCGGTCATCGCCATCGACGGACCTTCCGGCTCCGGCAAGGGCACGGTCAGCCGCCGCATTGCGGCACGGCTCGGCTGGCACCTGCTCGACAGCGGCGCGCTGTACCGCCTGACGGCGCTGGCCGGCCAGCGGGCCGGCCTCGCGGCCGATGACGAGGCCGGCCACGCCCGCGTCGCCGCCGGCATGGTGGTGCGTTTCGGCGAAGACGAGCTGGGCGAGGAGAGGGTGCTGCTAGGCGGAACGGGCGAGGATGTGACCCGCGCCATCCGCACCGAGGAGGCCGGTCAGGGCGCCTCGCGGGTGGCCGTCTGGCCCGCCGTGCGGGCTGCTTTGCTGCAGCGCCAGAAAGAATTCGCCCAGCCGCCGGGCCTGGTGGCCGACGGTCGCGACATGGGCACGGTGGTTTTCCCCGGTGCCGAGCTGAAGATATTCCTCACCGCCAGCGCCGAGGAAAGGGCCCGCAGGCGTCATAAGCAGTTGAAAGACAAGGGTTCCGGTGCTAGCCTTGCCGCCCTTTCGCAGGAGATAGCCGAGCGCGACAGGCGGGATTCGACCCGCGCCGTGGCGCCCCTGGTGCCCGCGGCGGATGCGATCACGGTCGACAGCACCAGCCTCACGATCGACGAGGTGGTGGACCGCATCATGGCCGAAGCGCGGTCGCGCGGACTGGCTCCCGCTTGAGTTTTTTGGTCGGGCTACGCGATGGATTGCGATGTCAGCCCGTGTTTCAACCCAACCGTGCAGCGGGGAAGGATGTTCCGGCCGCACGCAACGAGTATTACATGAGCGAATCTTTCAGCGAACTGTTCGAACAAAGCCTGGCCAACCAGCGTATCCGGCCCGGCCAGATCCTCACCGGTCGCGTGGTGAGTGTTGGCGAAGACATGGTCATCGTCAACGTGGGTCTGAAGTCCGAAGCCGTCATCCCGATCGAACAGTTCCGCAATGAGCGCGGTGAGGTCGAGGTCGTCGAAGGTGACGACGTCGAGGTCGCGCTCGACGCCATCGAGAACGGCAATGGCGAGACGCACCTGTCGCGCGACAAGGCCAAGCGTGCCCGCACCTGGACGCGCCTGGAAAAGGCCTTCAACGACTCCGAGATCGTCACCGGCATCATCACCGGCCGCGTGAAGGGTGGCTTCACCGTCGAACTGGAGAACGTGCGCGCGTTCCTGCCCGGCTCGCTGGTCGATGTCCGCCCGGTGCGTGACACGTCCTACCTCGAAGGCAAGCCGCTCGAGTTCAAGGTCATCAAGCTCGACCAGAAGCGCAACAACGTGGTCGTGTCGCGTCGTGCCGTCGTGGAGCAGGAATTCTCCGCCGAGCGCAGCGCGCTGATGGACAACCTGCAGGAAGGCGCGGTCGTGAAGGGTGTGGTCAAGAACCTCACCGACTACGGCGCGTTCGTCGACCTGGGTGGCATCGACGGCCTGCTGCACATCACCGACATGGCGTGGAAGCGCGTCAAGCATCCGTCGGAAGTGGTGCAGGTCGGCCAGGAAGTGGAAGTGCGCATCCTGAAGTTCGACCGCGAGCGCTCGCGCGTTTCGCTGGGCCTGAAGCAGCTGGGCGCCGATCCGTGGGAGAACATCGCCCGCCGTTATCCCCCGAACACCCGCGTGTTCGGCAAGGTCACGAACATCGCCGACTACGGCGCGTTCGTCGAGATCGAGGATGGCGTCGAGGGCCTGGTGCACGTCTCGGAGATGGACTGGACGAACAAGAACGTCAATCCGTCCAAGGTCGTGCAGACCGGCG
>CAYNEX010000079.1:0-12995 GCA_964396335.1 uncultured Steroidobacteraceae bacterium
GCGATCTCGCAGGCCACCATGTTGACCTCGTCGGAGGAGGTCAGCGCCACCAGCATGTCGGTGTCGGCGATGCCGGCGGCCTCGAGCACCGGCGGATAGGAGGCATTGCCGGCGACGGTGCGCACGTCGATGCGCGCCGACAGGTCGCGCAGCACGGCCTCGTTGGCATCGACCACGGTGACTTCGTTGTCCGGCTCCCGGGCCAGGTGGTAGGCGGCGGAACGTCCGACCTGACCGGCACCGAGAATCAGCACTTTCACCGCACGACCTCGAGGTTGGCGAAGGAGAGCATCAGCCACTTGCTGCCCTGCCGCTCGAAGTTGACCTGCACGCGCGCATGCGGGCCCTGGCCTTCGAGGTTCAGCACCACGCCATCGCCGAACTTGCCATGGCGCACGCGCGCGCCGAGGCGGATGCCGGCGACGGGCGGTTCTTCGACCGGATTGCGCATGGCGGCCGGCGACGCCGGCCGCCAGGCCTGGCCGATCACCGGCCGCGAATGCTGCACGCGCGGGCGCACTTCTTCGATGAGGTCGAGCGGGATCTCGGAGATGAACCGCGAGGGCGTGCCGAAGCTGTCCATGCCGTGCAGGCGGCGCTGCTCGGCATAGGTGATGTACAGCTGTTTCATCGCGCGGGTGATGCCCACGTAGCAGAGGCGGCGCTCTTCCTCCAGGCCGTCGATGTCGTCGATGGAGCGCTGGTGCGGGAACAGGCCGTCCTCCATGCCGGCGAGGAACACCAGCGGGAACTCCAGGCCCTTGGCGGTGTGCAGCGTCATCATCTGCACCGAATCTTCCCACTCGGCGGCCTGGCCTTCACCGGATTCGAGCGCGGCGTGGGCCAGGAAGGCCTCCAGCGGCGGCAGCTTCTCGGCGGCATCGTCGGGGCTGACCGCGTCGGCGTCGAAGCCGCGCGCGGCGCTGACCAGTTCCTCGAGGTTCTCGATGCGGGCCTCGCCCTTGTCCTGCCGGTCCTTGCGGTGGTGCTCGATCAGGCCGGTGTTCTGGATCACATGGTCGATCTGCTCATGCAGCGGCAGGCCGCGGGTATCGGCATCGAGCTGGTCGATCAGCTTCAGGAAACCCAGCAGCGCCGTGGCGCCGCGGCTGCCGAGGTCGGTGATGCCCGGTGAACCGGGCGTGCCCGACAGCATGCTGGCGGCGGCCTGCCACATCGAGCTGCCGGCCTCGCGGGCGGCGTTGCGCAGGCCTTCCAGGGACCTTGCGCCGATGCCGCGCGTCGGAAGGTTCACCACCCGCTCGAAGGAAGGATCGTCGTTGCGGTTCGACAGCAGCCGCAGGTAGGCCAGCGCGTCCTTGATCTCGGCGCGTTCATAGAAACGCAGGCCGCCATAGACGCGGTAGGGGATGCGCGCGGTCAGGAAGGCTTCCTCGAAGGCGCGGGACTGCGCGTTCGAGCGGTACAGGATGGCCACCTCGCTGCGCGCGCCGCCCTGGCGCTGCCATTCCTGGATGCGCTGCACGGCGAAGTCGGCCTCGTCGCGCTCGTTGAACGCGGCATAGAGGCGGATGCGCTCGCCGTTGCCGGTGTCGGTCCAGAGGTTCTTGCCGAGGCGGCCGGAGTTGTTGGAGATCAGCGCGTTGGCGGCATTGAGGATGTTGCTGGTGGAGCGGTAGTTGCGCTCCAGCCGGAACATCTGCGCATTCGGGTAATCTGTGGTGAATTGCCGCAGGTTCTCGACCCGCGCGCCGCGCCAGCGGTAGATGGACTGGTCGTCATCGCCCACCACGAACGGGCTGCCGGCGGGGCCGGCGATCAGCTTCGTCCAGGCGTACTGGATGGCGTTGGTGTCCTGGAACTCGTCCACCAGCACATGCGTGAAGCGCATCTGGTAGTGGCGCAGCAGCGAGGGGTTGTCGCGCAGCAGCTCATAGGCGCGCAGCAGCAGCTCGGCGAAGTCCACCACGCCGCTGCGGCGGCAGGTGTCCTCGTAGATCTGGTACAGCTTCGCCAGCATCTGCTGCATCGGGTCGTATCCCGGCTTCACCTGCGCCGGGCGGATGCCCTCGTCCTTGAGCTTGTTGATGTAGTACTGCACCTCGCGCGGCACATAGCGGGTGTCGTCCAGCTCCTGGTTGCGGATCACCTTCTTGATGAGGCGCTGCTGGTCTTCCGAATCGAGGATCTGGAATCCCGGCGGCAGGCCGGCCAGCTGGTGATGCAGCCGCAGCAGGCGATGCGCGATGCCGTGGAAGGTGCCCACCCACATGCCGCTGCCCGGCACGCCCAGCAGTTTCTCGATGCGATGGCGCATCTCGGCGGCGGCCTTGTTGGTGAAGGTGACCGCGAGGATGTTGTGGGGCGCCGCGCCGAGCGCGCCGATGGCCCAGGCGATGCGGTGCGTGAGCACACGGGTCTTGCCGCTGCCCGCGCCGGCCAGCACCAGGGTGGCGCCGGCGGGCGCCGTGACGGCGGCGCGCTGCTCATCGTTGAGCGGATTGAGGATGGGGGAGAGGTCCATGGAGAACCTCCGATTCTATCAGCGGGCGCGCGCCACCGACCCTTCCGCGAAGCGGAACAGTTCCACGGCCAGCACCAGGATCACCGGCCCGAGGATGAAACCCAGCAGCCCGAAGGCCCCGACGCCGCCGATCACGCCGAGGAACACCAGCAGGGTCGGCACCGGCGTGTAGCGGCAGATGATCATCGGGCGGATGAAGTTGTCGGAGGTGGAGACGATGATGCCCCAGGCGACCATGAAGATGGCCCAGCCCACCTGGCCGTTGGCCAGCAGCACCAGCACGCCCGGTGCCCACACCAGCGCCGCGCCGCCGAAGGGCAGCAGGCCGCACACGGCCGCCACCACGCCGAACACCACGAAGCCGGGCAGCCCCGCCATCGCGAAGCCGATGCCCACCAGCACGCCCTGCACCAGCGCCGTCAGGCCGCAGCCATAGACCACCGCCCGCAGCACCTTGCCGAGGCGCGACAGCAGCTCGTTGCGCCGTCGCTGGCTGAGCGGGATCAGCTGCACCGCGCGCGCGAACAGCATGCGGCCGTCGCGCAGCATGAAGAACAGGATGAACAGCATCACGAAGAAGCGCAGTACCGCGCCGGTGGCGTTCATCATCAGCGTGGTGCCGGACTTGGCCACGTTGCCCACCGATTCGCGGGTGCCTTCATTCACCTGCTGGCGCAGCTCGCTGACGCGGATGTTGAAGCGTTCCGCCACCCATTCGACCGCGCCGGCGACGCGGGGGTGTTGCTGCGGGTCCATCCAGTTGGCGAGATTGAACATGCCGGTGCCGCCGTCCTCCAGCGAGGAGGTCAGCGAACTCACCTGGTTGGCGAAGGCAAGACCCAGCAGCACCAGCGGCGCGACGATGGCGATCGGCGTCAGGCCGGTGATCACGCCGGCGGCGACCGAGGGACGGTTGCCGAACTTCGCGGACAGCCGGCGCTGCAGGGGATAGAGCAGGAAGGCCAGCACCATCGCCCAGGCGATGGGCGAGATCAGCCGGCGCAGAATCAGCCACACGCAGGCCAGTACGAGCAGGATGACCGCGATGGCTACCCAGCGTTGCAAGGCAGAACTGCTGAACGTGCTCATGATCCTCCCTGATCACCGGTTCTACCAGTCGTTGCGCAGCGCCCGCAGTGAGACGAAAACCTCTCGTGGTGTAGGAAGTTCGGGGAGGTCCGGGAAGTGCTCCCGCAGCCCGGCGATGATCTCGGGGTTGCCGAGGCGGAAGAAGGTGTTGAAACGCTTCTCCTCGGCCAGCGTGGTCACCGGCAGCTCGAGCGGGTCGGTGGCCGCGAGGCGTTCACGCAGCGAGCGGGCCTCGTGGTTGCCCGGTTCACGCGCCAGCGTGAAGCCCAGGTTGTTGATCAGGTAGTCGTGGCCGGCATAGACGCGGGTGGCGTCCGGCAGCGTCGCCAGGCGCGTGGCGAAGGTTTCATACAGCGCCACCGGGTCGCCGCTGTAGCAGTTGCCGGCGCCGGCATTGAACAGCGTGTCGCCGCAGAACAGCGCCGGCTGGTCGGCATGCGCGAACAGGCAGACATGCGACATGGTGTGGCCGGGGGTGTCGAGGCATTCCAGCTCGATGCTGCGCCCGACGCGGATGGCATCGCCGTCGGCCAGGCCGCGGTCGACCCCGCCGGGAATCTGCGCGGCCGCGCCCGCATGCGCCAGCACCTTCGCGCCGGTGGCGGCCCGCACCGCGTCGTTGCCGGCCACATGGTCGCTGTGGTGATGCGTGTTGAGGATCTGCGTGATGGTCCAGCCATGGCGGCGGGCGGTGTCGAGCATCAGCTTCGCGTCGAAGGGATCGACCGCCAGCGCCTCGCCGGTTTCCTCGCACACCACCAGGTAGTGGTAGTTGCGCAGGCTGGTGCCGGGCCAGAGGCGTTCGACGTGCATCGCCGGTTCCTGTTACTTGCCGGTGCGCAGGCGGCTGCGCTCCAGGCTGACCAGGAAGCTGACCAGCTGGTGCAGCTCCTCGGACGACGCCACGTTGTCGTTGTTGATGCGGTAGCGGCCGGCCACCACGAAGGTGGGCGTGCCGCCCACCTGCCAGCCGCGGATCAGCGCCTCGTTGCGTTCGATGGCGGCGTCCACTTCCTTCGAATTGGCCCTGGCGGTGAAGGCGGCTTCGGTGACCCCGCCGCCCTTCGCGTAGAAGCGGGCCAGTTCGGGTACGCCGGCCTCCGGTTTGCGCAGCTTGCCGGTGGTGGCATCGAAGTGCGGGTATTCACCCGTCTCCCAGATGGCCTTGAACATGCGGCTGTGGTTGCGTTCGGCGATGCCCAGCTGGGTCGCGGCGACATGGCCGCGCTGCAGGGCACGCCAGTCGGGATGGCCCAGCGCGGCGTGCACATAGGTCATCACCGCATCGGCGGGCAGTGCCTTCACCAGCTCATCGACGATGGGATGCGTCCGGTAGCAGGCGCTGCAGGCATAGGAGAAGACTTCGGTGACCTCGATCCTGCCGGCGGGTGCCAGGCCGGTGGCCTGGGGGGTGGGCACGGTCACGTAGTGGCGGCCTTCCTGGAAGCGCAGCATCTGCGCCATCGCGGACATCGGCAGCAGCAGCACCACCACCAGCAACAGGCGGGACATCAGGCTTTCGCGCATTCGAACCTCCCCCCGAAGGATTTCTTCACACCCAGCGCAGCGGCAGGTAATGGTCCACCAGCAGCGCCAGGAACAGCCACATCAGGTATTTGACCGAGAACTTGAACACCTGCATCGGCAGCTCGCGGCGCTCGGAGCGCTTCAGCTTGATCGCATAGGCCAGGAACACCGCGTTCAGCACCAGCGCCACGGCCAGGTAGATCAGGCCGCTCATGCCGGTGAGCCAGGGCAGCAGCGTCACCAGCACCAGGATGATGGTGTAGAGCAGCACGTGCAGGCGCGTGAACGCGAGGCCATGCGTCACCGGCAGCATCGGGATGTCGACCTTGGCGTAATCGTCGCGGCGGGCGATCGCCAGCGCCCAGAAATGCGGCGGGGTCCACGCGAAGATGATCAGGAACAGCAGCAGCGCGTGCGGATCGACCGTGTTGGTGATCGCGGCCCAGCCCAGCACCGGCGGCGCGGCGCCGGCGGCGCCGCCGATCACGATGTTCTGCGGCGTGGCGCGCTTCAGCCACAGCGTATAGATGAGTGCATAGCCGATCAGCGAGGCGAAGGTCAGCACCGCGGTGAGCGGATTGACCAGCAGCCACAGCAGCACCATCGACAGGATGCCGATCAGGATGGCGAAGGTGAGCGCATTGCCTTCGGTCAGGTTGCCGGTGGGCAGCGGCCGGGTGCGGGTGCGCGCCATGCGCGCGTCGATGCGCGCATCCAGCAGCTGGTTCAGCGTCGCGGCACTGGCGGCGGCCAGCGCGATGCCGAGGTTGCCGAAGAACAGCAGGTCCAGCGGCGGCAGGCCGGGGGTGGCCAGCAGCGAACCCACGATCGAGGTCAGCACGATCAGCGCCACCACCCGGGGCTTGGTCAGCGCCAGGTAGGACCGCCAGCGCGGAATGGCGGGTGCCGTGAGAATGTCGTGGGAGGTGGCCATCATGCCCTGCGGGTCGGAACAAAGCGGCCCGCGGGCGTGGGGGCCAGGCGCGGTCCGGGCGGCAGATGGTAGCAGATCGGGTCGGGGGCTCAGGCTGGCAGGAGGGGGGCCCCGGACTGCGTGGCCGCCCGGGCCAGGGCTTCGTCCCGGGTTGCCAGGGGCAGGTGCAGGCGCAGGGCCAATTCCAGGTAGGCCGCATCGTAGGTGGTCAGCGAATGTTGGCGAGCCAGTGCCTGGGACGAGGCGAAGACGCGGGCAGCGGCCTCTGTGTCGGTGCGTATGGGAAGCCGCTGCAGGAGATGCAGGAAGCGAGTCGCTGCCGCAGCGTCGAGGCGGCCGCGACGTTCGGCGGTGAGCACTGCGTTGCCCACCTCCCAGTGCCATAGCGGCGGTACGAAGGCTTCAGCCTGCGGCAGGCCCAGCAGCAGGGCCCGGCTTGCCGGGGTGGCTTCATCCTCGAAGCACCAGGCAATGGCGACCGAGGCGTCCACCACGAACGCGGTCACCAACGGCGACCTGCGTCGCGCAGGGCCTTCCAGCCGCCCGCGCCCACCGTACGACCGGCAGAGAAATCCGCCAGTTCCTGGACAGCCTGCTGGATCTCGCTGGCGCGCACATCGTTCACCGGCACCAGGCGAGCCACGGCCACGCCGCGTCGTGTGATCACGAATTCTTCGCCAGCGGTGACCTTGTCCACCAGCTCACTCAGGCGGGTCTTCGCCTCGAATACACCCACTTCTTTCATGCGCGGATACCAACTAGTCAGACCAACTAGTTTATTCATGCGCCGTCCTCCCGCAAGGTCCGGGCACAGCACCAGAGGTCGACCCGGGCCACGCCGGCTGCCTTGAGGGCATTGATGGCCGCCCGCGCCGTGCTGCCGGTGGTCAGCACGTCATCCAGCAGCGCCACGTGGCGGGGCACGGGGCGCCCGCGCGGGGAATGGAAGGCGCCGACCAGGTTACGGGCCCGCTCGCCGGCGCCGAGGCTGGACTGGGGGCGGCCGCCCCGGACCCGGCGCAGCAGGTCGGGTCGAACCTGCAGGCGGCGGCCGGCCGGAGTGCGCAGCCGTCTGGCCGCGTGGCCGGCCACCAGCGTGGTCTGGCAGAAACCGCGCTCGCGGTAGCGCGAGGGATGCAGCGGCATCGGCACCAGGCAGTCGGGCAGCGGGCGGTTCGACTCTGCATAGGCGCGGGCCAGCAGGGTGCCGAGCACCCGCGCGGCGGCGATGTCATGCTGGAATTTCAGCCGCACGATCAGTTCGTCCACCGGGTCCTCGTAGCGGAACAGGCAGAAGGCGGTCTCGAACGGCGGTGGCTCCGGCTCGGCGCGCGGACAGGCGGCCTCGCAGTGCGGGCAGAGGTCGAGCCCGAAGGCCTCGCCGGTGTCCTGGCCCTCGCCGCCGCAGAGCAGGCAGCAGGGCGGGGCGACCAGCCGGGCCATGGCGCGCAGGATCCGCATGCGGACAACCTGCCAGCCGGCGCCACGCCCGCGCAGCGGCTGAAACTGGCTGATCCGGGCAGATATCGGCTGATTGTCAACCTGAGCGCGTGCCCTGAGTTGACACTCCCCGTGGCGCCCCGGACCATGCCGCCCATGAGCGCATCCGCAGAACAAGTCTCCACCATCCCGTCATCCACCCGCCCCGGCCGCGAACGCCATGACTGGCGCATCGAGGAAGTGGAGGCGCTGTTCGCACTGCCCTTCATGGACCTGATGTACCGGGCCCAGCAGGTGCACCGCGCATACCACGCGCCGAACCGCGTGCAGATGAGCACGCTGCTGTCGGTGAAGACCGGCGGTTGTCCCGAGGACTGCGCGTATTGCCCGCAGAGCGTGCATTACGAGACCGGCGTCGAGCGCGAGGCGATGATGCCGGTGGAGCAGGTGGTGGATGCCGCGCGCAAGGCGCAGGCCGCCGGCGCGACGCGCTTCTGCATGGGTGCGGCCTTCCGTTCGCCGAAGAAGAAGGACATCGAGCACATCGCCACGCTGATCCGCGAGGTCCGCGCGCTGGGCCTGGAGACCTGCGCGACGCTGGGCATGCTGACGCCCGAGCAGGCCGATGAGCTGAAGGATGCCGGCCTCGACTACTACAACCACAATGTCGATACCTCGCCGGAGTATTACGCGCAGATCATTTCGACGCGCACCTACCAGCATCGTCTCGATACGCTCGAGGCGGTGCGCAACGCCGGCCTGAAGGTGTGCAGCGGCGGCATCGTCGGCATGGGCGAGACGCGGCGCGACCGCGCCGGCATGCTGGCAACACTTGCGAACCTGCCCGAGCATCCGCAGAGCGTGCCGATCAACCAGCTGGTGCAGGTGAAGGGCACGCCGCTGGCCGACCAGGACAAGCCGGACACCGGCGTGGATGGTTTCGAGTTCGTGCGTACGATTGCGGTGGCGCGCATCCTGATGCCGGCCGCGCAGGTCCGCCTGTCCGCGGGCCGCGAGGCGATGAGCGACGAACTGCAGGCGCTGGCCTTCCTGGCCGGTGCCAACTCCATCTTCTATGGCGAGAAGCTGCTGACCACCGGCAACCCGGACGTGGAGCGGGATCGTTCGCTGATGCAGCGGCTGGGCATCGAGTCGGAAACACAGCAGCAGACCGACGCGCGCGGCTGCTGCTGACCGCGCGGCCGTCCGCGTTGACGAGGCGCAGATGAAGCGCAGTGCCGCCTCCATCGCTGAATCGCTGCAGGAACTGTCGCGGCGCGGCGAGCGGCGCGTGCGCCGCGTCGTCGAATCGCCGGGCGCAGAAGCAACCGTGCTGGCGCCCGTGGTCGATGGCCGCGCGCTGTGCAATTTCTGCAGCAATGATTACCTGGGCCTGGCCGGGGATGCGCGCGTGGCCGAGGCGATGGCCATGGCGGCGCGTCGCTGGGGCGCCGGCGCCGGTGCCGCGCACCTGGTGACCGGCCACACTGCCGAACACCACGCGCTGGAGGAAGAGCTGGCGGCGTTCACCGGCCGCGAAGCGGCGTTGCTGTTCTCCACCGGCTACATGGCCAATGCCGGTGTCATCACCGCGCTGGCCGGGCGCGGCGAGATCGTGCTGCAGGATCGTCTCAACCATGCGTCGCTGATCGATGGCGCGCGCCAGTCCGGCGCGAAGCTGCAGCGCTACCGGCATGCGGATGCGGCCCATGCGCGCCAATTTGCGCTGCCGCCTGCCGGCTTTGCCACCGCGCGCGATTCGCAGCTGGCGATGATCGTCACCGATGGCGTGTTCAGCATGGATGGTGACGTGGCGCCGCTGCGTGAGCTGGCCGATGTCGCGCGCGAAAGCGAAGCCTGGCTGATGGTGGATGACGCGCATGGCCTGGGTGTGCTGGGCGCAAATGGTGGCGGTGCGCTGGAGCAGGCCGGTCTTTCCGCGCAGGACGTGCCGCTGCTGGTGGGCACGCTGGGCAAGGCCTTCGGCAGCTTCGGTGCCTTCGTCGCCGGTGACCGCGAGGTGATCGAATTCATCATGCAGCGGGCGCGCAGTTACCTGTTCACCACCGCGCTGCCGCCGGCGGTGGCCGCGGCCACGCGTGCCTCGCTGCGCCTGGCGCGTGAGGAAGGCTGGCGGCGTGCGCATCTGGCGGCGCTGATCGCGCGCTTCCGCAACGGTGCCGCGGAGCGCGGCATCAGGTCGATGCTTTCCAACACGCCCATCCAGCCGATCCCGGTGCCGGGCGCGCAGGCCTGCGCACAAGCCAGTGCCGCCTTGATGCAGCGGGGATTCTGGGTGGCCGCGATCCGTCATCCCACCGTGCCTGCCGGCACCGAACGACTGCGCGTGACGCTGTCGGCCGCGCATACCGAAGCGCAGGTGGACGCGCTGCTGGATGCATTGGTGGACGTGCTGCCGCGCGAGGAGGTCGCGTGAACATCGATGCCGACACGCTGCAGCGGGCCGGCGCCGATGCGCGCGCCCCGCGGGCACTGTACGTCGATCATCGCGCGGCCGATGCCGATGCTGCGGGCGCCGCGCGGCTGCCGCTGGTGATGCTGCACGGCTGGGGCATGAACCTGCGCGTGTTCGATGCGCTGCGCGAGCACCTTGCCGCGCACGAAACAATCGCCATCGACCTGCCGGGTCATGGCCGCAGCCCGTGGTGGCCGGACGCGTCATTCGATTCATTCTGCGATGCCGTGCTCGATGCATTGCCGCCGCGCTGCACGCTGCTGGGCTGGTCGCTGGGCGCGAAGGTGGCGATGGCGCTGGCCGCGCGTGCGCCCGATCGCATCACCGCGCTGGTGCTGCTGTCGGCCACGCCGAAGTTCGCGCAATCCGATGACTGGCCGCAGGGCATGCCGCAGGCTTCGCTGCGCGCCTTCCGTTCCGTGCTGGAGCAGGACTGGCGGCAGACCATCGAGGATTTCATCTGGCTGCAGGTGCGCGGCAGCCAGCGGGCCGATGAGGTTGTCGCCAGCTTGCAGGCGGCGATGCAGTCGCACGGCGAACCGCGGCACGAAGCGTTGCTGGCCGGCATGCGCATGCTCGAGTCGATCGACCTGCGCGACACGGCCGCACACGTGACGCAGCCCGTCCTGCTGATCACCGGCCGGAATGATCGGGTCACCTCGCCGCAGGCGGCCGAATGGCTGGCCGAAACCATGCCGCAGGCCACGTTGAAGGTGCTGCCGCGCGCCGGCCATGCGCCGCAGCTCTCGCATGTGCAGGACGTGGCGGAAGCCATCCAGGCATTCCTCGCCGCGAATGCGCAGGTCGGTTCATGAACATGCATCTTGATCCCCGTACCGTCGCCGCCAGCTTCGGCGCCGCCAGTCGCCATTACGATGCGGCGGCCTGGCTGCAGACCCAGGTGCGCGAGGAACTGCTGTCGCGCCTGACGCTGCTGCCCGCCGCGCCGCGCGACATCCTCGACCTGGGCGCCGGTACCGGCGCCGCGGCCGAAGCGATGAAGCGCCGGTTTCCCCGTGCCAGGGTCACCGCCGCGGATCTCTCCGCGCCGATGCTGGAGATCGCGCGCCGGCGCAGTCGCTTCTGGCGGCGCATCCGCTGCGTCGAGGCCGATGCGCGCAAGCTGCCCTTCGAAGATGAAAGCTTCGATGTGGTGTTCAGCAACCTGATGCTGCAATGGCTGGAGCCGCCGGATGCCGCGCTGGCCGAGGCACGCCGCGTGCTGCGTCCCGGTGGCCTGCTGCTGCTCAGCAGCTTCGGCCCGGAAACCCTGCAGGAACTGCGCGCGGCCTGGACCGCGGCCGATGACGGCGTGCATGTGAATGTGTTCATCGACATGCACGACCTCGGCAGCGCGTTGCAGCGCGCCGGTTTCGCCGAGCCGGTGCTCGACACCGATCGTTACCGCCGCCATTACGCCGATGCCTTCGCGCTGATGCGCGAGCTGAAGGCGCTGGGGGCGCACAACGTCGACGCGCGCCGCGCGCGCGGGCTCACCGGACGCCAGGCCTTCGGGCGCATGCTTGCCGCCTATGAATCGCGCCGCGGACCGCAGGGCCTGCCGGCCACCTGGCAGGTGGTGAACGTGTCCGCGTGGAACCCGGGCGGTCCGCCGCCCGGCGCGCACGCATCGGTGGAGGGGGAAACACGCATCGGCCTGGACTCGCTCAGGGCGGGGCTGGCGAGGCGCCGCCGGTGAGCGGCCTGCCGCTGCAACCGGCGCTCACGCAGAGCCTGTTCATCGCCGGCACCGACACCGACGTGGGCAAGAGCTGGGTGGCGGTGCAATTGCTGCATGCCCTGGCGGCCGCCGGCCATCGGGTCGCGGGCATGAAACCGGTGGCGGCCGGCGCGGAAATGACCAGCCACGGCCTGCGCAACGACGATGCGCTCGACCTGGCGGCGGCCGGCAGCGTGCGGCTGCCCTATGAACTGGTCAATCCGGTGTGCCTGCCGCGGCCCACTTCGCCGCACCTGGCGGCCCGTGAGGCCGGCAAGCCAATTGATCTGGCCTGCATCAAGCAGGCATTTGCCTCGATCCGGCAGAAATCCGACCTGGTCATCGTCGAGGGCGCCGGCGGCTGGCTGGCGCCGATCGGTGAACCGGCGCGCCCCGGCGAGCCCGGTCCCACGATGGAAGATGTGGCGCTGGCCCTGGGCCTGCCGGTGGTGCTGGTGGTGGGCATCCGCCTCGGCTGCATCAGCCACGCGCTGCTGTCCGCGGCAGCGATCCAGCGCAGCGGCCTCGCGCTCGCCGGCTGGATCGCGAATCCGATCGACCCGACCTTTGCAGATACTGACTTCTACGTCGATTCCCTGAGAATCCGCATGCCGTCTGCACTGCTGTGGACCGCGCCACAGGTTATACTGCCGGGTCAATGATGGCGGGCGTCAGAATGTCGCCTGCACCACCTGATTCACGAGTCTAGCCAAGGTCAATCGATGCTCCGGAAATCATCCCCCGCCGCTGCCCTCGCGGCAGTCCTGGCCTTCTTCGCCGCGCCTGCGCATGCCGCATGGTCGGGACTGAACATGCCGAAGGGTGCCACCACCCTCTCCGGCGACATCTACGGTCTGCACATGCTGATCCTGGGTGTCTGCGTGGTCATCGCGGCGTTTGTGTTCGCCTGGATGATCTATTCGATGGTGAAGTTCCGGAAGTCGCAGGGCGCCGTGCCCGACACGCGCCTGGTCCACAGCACCAAGGCGGAAATCATCTGGACCGCGATCCCGGTGGTGATCCTGGTGGTGATGGCCGTGCCGGCCACGCGCACGCTGATCGCGATCGAGGACACCTCCGCCACCGACATCAACATCAAGGTCACCGGCTACCAGTGGAAGTGGCAGTACGAATACCTCGATGAGGGCTTCAACTTCTTCTCCACCATCGCGCGCGACAGCGATGCTGCCCGCCAGCGCGACTCCGGCGTCGACGTGAAGACCGTGCCGAACTACCTGCTGGAAGTGGACAACCCGCTGGTGGTGCCGGTCGGCAAGAAGGTGCGCCTGCTGGTCACCTCGCAGGACGTGATCCACGCCTGGTG
>CAYNEX010000080.1:0-5973 GCA_964396335.1 uncultured Steroidobacteraceae bacterium
CGCCATCGGCGATCAGCGGCACGTCGGTGCCTTCGAGCGCGCGGGCCACATTGGCGACCGCGGTGATCTGCGGCACGCCCACGCCGGCCACCACGCGCGTGGTGCAGATGGAGCCGGGGCCGATGCCGACCTTCACGCCATCCGCGCCGGCCTTCACCAGGTCACGCGCGGCTTCGGCGGTGACGATGTTGCCGCCGATGACCTGCAGCTCGGGCCACTTGCGCTTGATCGCGGCGACGGTGTCGAGCACCCACTGGGTGTGGCCGTGGGCGGTGTCGACCACGACCACATCGACGCCGGCTTCGCGCAGCGCGGCGACGCGATCGAGCGTGTCGTGCGTGGTGCCGACCGCGGCGCCGACGCGCAGGCGACCGTTCTCGTCCTTGCTGGCGCGCGGGAAGTCCTTGGCCTTCTGGATGTCCTTCACCGTGATCAGGCCGGTGAGTTCGGATTCTCCATTGATCACCAGCACCTTCTCGATGCGGTGCTTGTGCAGCAGGTTCAGCACGTCGTCCTTCGACGCGCCTTCATTCACCGTCACCAGCTTTTCGCGCGGCGTCATCACCGTGGACACCGGCGCGTCGAGCTTGGTCTCGAAACGCAGGTCGCGGTTGGTGACGATGCCCACCGCCTTCTTGCCCTGCACCACCGGCACGCCGGAGATGCCGCGCGAATGCGTCAGCTCGATCACCTGTCGGATGGTCATGTCGGGCGACACGCTGATCGGGTCACGGATGACGCCGGCTTCGTGCTTCTTCACGCGCGCGACCTCGCGGGCCTGCGCTTCGATGGTCATGTTCTTGTGGACGATGCCCATGCCGCCTTCCTGCGCCATGGTGATGGCGAGGCGCGCCTCGGTGACGGTATCCATCGCTGCGGAAAGGATGGGAATGCCCAGTCGTACCGAGCGGGTGACCTGGCCACCCAGGTCGATTTCGCGGGGGAGGACACTGGACGCTGCTGGAACCAGCAGGACGTCGTCGAAAGTGAGAGCTTCTTCGAGGATTTCCATATCCCATTTTACGGAGGTCTGCCGGGACGGGCAAACCCCGCTGGACGCTTGCGGCGCGCTTCGCCGCAGGCGCCGGGCCAACTGCCGACGCCTGCGGACACTGCGCAGATCAGCTTTTTTCAGGCCTTTTCTGCGGTCGGCGGACCCTTCGGCGCCGGCTGCACCCTGCCCCGCCAGAAGCCGCCGGCGGTCCACGCGCGCCAGACGGCCGGCAGCCAGCGGCGCAGCGCCACGGCGATCCAGGCGGCCCACAGGAACATCAGCAGGCGGTAGACCCAGATCGGCACGCTGATCACGGTGGGGCGCGGCAGGGCCGAGTCGCTGCGGTCGAGGAACCAGGTGAAATCGCCGTGGTAGCCGGTGCCGGCGGGGGCCGCCAGGGCCATGTCCGGGGTGGCCAGCAGGCCATAGCGCACGCCGGAGAACACCAGGCTGGTCAGCGCGATCACGCTGAACAGGGCCAGCAGCACCTGCACGCCGTGGAAGGTCCAGCGGCCGGCACGTTCGTGGTCCCAGCCCTCGCGCCAGCGCATCAGCAGCAGCCAGGCCGCGACGGTGACGAACACGGACCAGGACAGGGTCGACAGGCCCAGCCCCAGCAGCAGCCACTCATGCAGCCGCAGCGGTGAACGGCGCCAGCGCGACAGCGCCCAGGCCACGGCGAGGAAGACCAGCAGCTCGCCCCAGTACAGGATGGTGGTGCCGACGCCGGGGCCGCGCGCGACCAGCGGCCAGCGATCCTGCGGCAGCGAGATGCCGGTGCGCACATTGCTGGCGGGGGTGCCGAGGTCGATGGCGTCCGGGCGGGTGAGGAAGCCGGCGCCGCGCGGCGCGGTCCAGTCGACCTGCACCGTGTGCTCGCCCGACAGCAGCGACAGCGGCAGCTGGCCGGCTTCGGGACGCAGCGGCACGGGCTGGCCATCCACCAGCACCTGCGTGACGCGCAGGTCCTCCGGCAGCGTCAGCGTGTGGCGGCCGGCCTGGGTGCTGCGGTAGCTCAGAAGCAGCGAACCGTTCACCGAGCGTTTGCCGAACTCGAGCGTCTGCGTGACGCCGTCGATGGCCAGCGTGCGGCCCGGTGCGGGCGCGGGGCGCGTGATGCGGACGTTCAGCGTCTCGCCGGCGCGCGGCACGAAGTGGAAGGTCCAGGTGCCGCCCTCGTTCGGCGGCAGCGAGGCCGGCAGGCCATCGAAGGCCACATGCCATTCGGGACCGACCGCGAAGACCCATTCTTCGATGCGCTGCTGTGCGTCGGCGGGCAGCGTCAGGGACAGCGTCTCGCTGCGCGGCAGGAGTGAATCCCACGTCGCGATCGGCTGGCCGCGGCCCAGCGCGACGGTGACGCGGCCGTCGCGCACTTCCAGGCCATCGGTGATCACCGATTCCCCGGGCGCGAGCGGGATCTGCACCTGCAGCGGTGCGGCGCGCGGCGCGATGCGCTGCACTTCGCTGTGGATGCTCCAGTCGAGGTCGAAGCGGAAGGTGCGTGTGACCCGCACGAACGGCGCGAACTCGCTGGGCGCGAGATCGGACGCGGCGCTGCCGTCGGTGCGGCGGCGGATCAGTTCCAGCGAGCCGGCCAGCAGGCGGCCGTTGCTGAGGCCGGAGGCATCCCAGCCGGTGGTGCTCACGGAAATCGCGCGCGGCGGCTGCGGGAAGTTCAGCTGCACGGTCTCGGCATTGGCGAGGCGACCGGACAGGCGCAGCGTGTGCGCACCCTCGGTGAGTGGCAGCCAGGCGGCGCCCTCGCCCTCGCGCATCGCGAAGGCAGCGGCGCGGCCATCGACTTCGACGCGCTCGAGCTGCCAGCGGTCGCCGGCCTGCGGCAGCGCCACGGCCACCTGCGCCAGCGCACTGACGGTGAGGTCGACCTCGAGGCGCTCGCCAATGGCGCGCACCGCGGCCGACATCACCTCGGCGCAGTTGTTGCGGCAGGCCGGCGGCTGCGTGAGGCGGTTGCGCAGTTCGTTGAGCATTTCCGTGGAGGGGAAAGCCTGCGTCTGCGCGAGCGCCGGATCGGACGGCACGAACAGCAGCACGGCGGCGACGGCAAGCGCGCCACTGCGCGCCAGCGTGCGACGCAGGCCGGCGGGCAACCACGGCGCATCGAGCGGGAAGCCGAACGCGGCACGCGCCAGCAGCAGCGCGAACAACGCGGTGGCGAGCACGCCGAGGATGCGCCAGATGCCCATGGCCACCGGGCCCAGCCAGATGAAACGCACCGACTGCGCGGCTTCGACCGGGCCGGACCAGCCGAAGCGGTAGGTGTTGAACTGCCAGTCGGGCACGCCGGGGCCGGCCTGCAATTGCGTGCCGGCGGCGTAACGGTTGGAGACGCTGGCCTGCTCCCGGCGCATGCCGGTGACCGAGATCACATCGAAGGAATTCACCGCACCCGGCGGCGGTGCCGTCGGTGCGGCGGGACTTCCTCGCTCAGCCTGCATCTTCACCGCGGCGTCGCGCGCGACCTCGGCCTCGGCCATGTCGACGCGGATCGGCTGCGGTCCGCGGTAATCAAGGCCACCGTAGACGGCGCCACGGGCGACATCGAGCTGCGGATAGACCGCCAGCCGCAGCTGCCCGACCAGCATCGGCAGCAGTGCCAGCACCAGGATGGCGAAGCTGAAGACGCGGTAGCGCGCGGCAAAGGTCCGCAGGCGTCCCTCGGGCGCGGCGCGCAGCAATGCGATGGCGGCGATGGCATTGACCCACAGCCAGATCATCTCCGGGGAATCCTGGTACAGCAGCACCAGCGCCACGGCCGCGATGGCGGCGGCGAGACGGCCGGCCACCCAATGCGCCAGCACGATCACCACCAGCACGCCGAACAGGTTCCACAGGCCCCAGCGCGACACCCACGAGCCATCGGCGAAGTCGGTGCCGGGTGCGCCGAGCAGGCGGTGGCCGGGAGGCAAGTGCAGTGTTCCGCGCACATCGTCGAAGCGCGTGGTCCAGCCGGTGGCCGGCACGCTCGCGCGTGCACCCTCGACGCGTGCGATCGCGAACAGATCGACATTGCGGTCACGCAGCTCGATGCCGGACGCGCCCTCGGGCGCGGCGGTGACCAGCAGCGGGCGGTTCTCGTCCTTCAGCGTTGCGCCTTCGAGCAGATATGGCGGCGCCATGTCGAGTCGCCAGTCGCGGTTCAGCTGGCCATTGATCGAATCGGTGACGGTGAAGCCGCCGTGGCTGAAATCCAGCCACACATCGCGGTTCAGGCGCAGGCGGTTGTCATCGGGATTGGCGAGGCCACGGCTGCGTTCGGCCACGGTGAGCGTGGCGGCGGCAGGCATGCGGAAGGCCGGGAAACGCTGCCATGTGCCCGGCACGTTCGACTGCGCCGGATCGATGCTCTCGGCGTTCTCCACCGCGGCGACGCGCAGGCGGTCGATGCCTTCGAAGCTCCACACCTCTTCGTCCGGCCAGGGTGAGGCAGCTTCGGGGCGGGTGATGGTGGTGGCAACGCCGGGTCCGCGCGCCTCGAGGCGCAGCGTGAAGCGGCCGGGACGCAGCTGCACGCGCAGGCGGCCGTCGTTCTCGAGGCGCGCAGGCAGGTCACCTTCGAGCGCCAGCGGCACGAAGCCTGTGGGCAGCACCGGCCCCAGCAGCACCTCGCGACCGGGGCCGGCGACATACAGCGCGATCTGCGTGTGCAGTCGTGCCGGCTGGTCATCGCGCAGCAGGCGATGCACGGTGAGGTCGAGCTGCTCGCGCTCGGTGGTGCTGCGGCGCTGGCCCAGCCACAGGTTGTTGCCGGCGCGCTCGGGCTGCGCGACCGCCCGGCCATCCAGCGTCAGCTGCACGATGGCCGTTTCCGGCGGCAGCATCAGCTGTTCGGGACGCGTCGCCCAGGCGAAACGGCCGGAGACTTCGTGGGTGCCGGGCTTCAGCTGCAGCTGGGGCACCCCCTCGCGCGCCACCACCGGGGCGATGGCGCCATTCAGGCGCACGTCGCGCGGCCAGTGTTCGAGGCTGCCGGGCAGCCGCACCCAGGTGTCGGTGTGCACCTGCCAGCGCTGGCTGAAGCGGCCACCCTCGGCGTCCAGGTTCAGTTCCAGCGCGCCGGGCCAGGCGCAGACATGCGAGCGCGCATCACCGGGCTGGCGCGTGGCCAGGAAGGGACAGGTGCGGAATTCCTGCCCGTTCAACACCCATCGCTGCCATTCACGCAGCGGGCCGGGAACCGATTCGGCGGCCTGCACCGGAAAGACTGCCCAAGCCAGCAACACCATCAACGACAGACGGATCATGCGCCGCATGCCCACACCTCTTGTTGTCCGCTCCCCGCAGCCGGCGGGAAACACTCTACACCCAACCCTGATACGGCCGACCGGGGCGAACGGGGTTAACGGCATGGCCGGCCGGCAGCCCGACGGCGGCGCTTGGTAGAATTTGCCCATGAACCTCCGCGCCGAGCGCGACATCTACACCGTTGCGCGCCTCAATGCCGAGGCGCGCATGCTGCTGGAATCCGGCCTGCCGCCGCTATGGGTCGAAGGAGAGATCTCGAATTTCTCCTCGCCCTCCTCCGGGCACTGGTATTTCACGCTGAAGGACCGCGATGCGCAGATCCGCTGCGCGATGTTCCGCGGCGCCAATCATCGCGTGCGTTTCCGGCCGAAGGATGGCCAGCACCTGGTGGTGCGCGGCCGTGTCAGCCTGTATGAGCCGCGCGGTGATTACCAGCTGATTGCCGAGATGATGGAGGACGCCGGTGAAGGCGCGCTGAAGCGCGAGTTCGACCGGCTGAAGGCCAAACTGGCGGCGGAAGGTTTGTTCGAGCAGGGGCTGAAGCGGCCGCTGCCGACAATGCCGAAGCGCATCGCGGTGGTGACCTCGCCCACCGGCGCGGCGGTGCGCGATGTGCTGCATATCCTGGCGCGGCGGTTCCCGCCGGCCTCGGTGCTGGTGGTGCCGACTGCCGTGCAGGGTGCGGCGGCGACCGAATCGATCGTGGCGGC
>CAYNEX010000080.1:6073-12958 GCA_964396335.1 uncultured Steroidobacteraceae bacterium
GGCGCGCTGGCGCACCGGCTGGCGCGTGCGCATCCGGGGCATCGCCTGCAGCAGCAGGCGCAGCGTCTGGATGACCTGGAGATGCGCCTGCGGCGGGTCACCGAACAGCGGCTGGAGCGCCTGCAGGATCGCTATGCCGCGCTGGCGCAGCGGCTGGCGCGCGTGCATCCCGGCAACAAATTGCAGCAGCAGTCCGTGCGGCTGGTCGAGCTGGAAGCGCGGCTGAAGCGCGCCACCGAACTGATGCTGGCGCGCATGGACCAGCGGCTGAAGCTGGCGCAGCGCGGGCTGGATGCCATCAGTCCGCTGGCCACCATCGAACGCGGTTATGCCATCGTCACCGGCCCGGATGGCACTGTGCTGCAGGATGCGGCCGATGTGAAACCCGGGGATGCCATCGAGGCGCGCCTGCGCCGCGGCGTGCTGCGCGCCACGGTGACCGGCGCGAAGGACTAGCCATGTCGCGGCTGCTGGTGTTCCAGCATGTGGCGGCCGAGCCGCTGGGCACGCTCGACGCGCTGATCCGCGCGCGCGGGCATCGCATCCGCTTCGTCAATTTCCACCGGCATCCGGATGCCGAGCCGAACATCGACCGCTATCGCGGCCTGGTGGTGCTGGGCGGGCCGATGAACGTGGATGAGCAGCATCGCCATCCGCACCTGAAGACCGAACTTGCGGCCATCGAGGCGGCACTGAAACAGGGCAAACCGGTGCTGGGCATCTGCCTCGGCGCGCAGCTGCTGGCGCATGTGCTGGGCGCGCCGGTGCGCAAGCACGAACAGCACGAGATCGGCTGGTATGACCTGCACACCACCGAGGCGGGGCGCAGTGACCCGCTGCTGGGTGTGCTGGGTGAACGCTCGCCGGTGTTCCAGTGGCATGGGCGGACTTTCGACATGCCATCCGGTGCCGTGCACCTGGCGCGCACGGAGACCTGCGAACACCAGGCCTTCCGCTGGGACCGTTCGGCGTATGGCTTCCAGTTCCACCTCGAGGCCGACCAGCCGATGATCGAGCGCTGGCTGAAGATCCCTTCCTATCGCGAGGAACTGGAAGCGGCGGGACTGGGACATGACGCGGAGACCATCCGCGCGGCCACCGGTGAGCTGATCCAGCGGATGCAGCCGCTGGCCGAGACGGTGTTCAACGGCTTCCTCGACCTGGTCGGCAAGCCGAGCCGGCGGGTGCTGCTGCCCTCGCGCGATCCGCTCGAGTAAAAAAGAAAGCCACGCAATGCGTGGCTTTCTTCGGTCGGCGTGGTCGCCTGCTGCGACTCACGCGATGACGTGGCGGATGCTTACTTCAGCACCTTCTCGATCGCCGCCGCCATCTCTGCGCTTTCCGGCGTCACGCGGCTGTCGAAGTACTGGATCGACTTGCCGTCGGCGCTGACCACGTACTTGTTGAAGTTCCACTTCGGCTCGCTGGTCTGCGCGGCCAGGGCCTTGAACACCGGGTTGGCCTCCGCGCCCTTCACATGGGTGGTGGACAGCATCGTGAAGGTCACGCCGTTGTTCACGAAGCAGACCTCGGCGGCCTTCTCTTCGTCGGCGGCTTCCTGGTTGAAGTCGTTGGAGGAGAAGCCGACCACGGTCAGGCCCTTGTCCTTGTACTTCTCGTGCAGGGCCTCCAGGCCCTTGAACTGCGGGGTGAAACCGCAGTGGCTGGCGGTGTTGACGATCAGCATCGGCTTGCCGCCGAAGTCCTTGCAGAGGTTCACCTTCTGCGAGGAATGCAGCTTGCGGAAATCATGGTCGAGAAAGGCGGGACAGGCACCGGCCTTGTCCTGGGCGGTGGCTTCGGGCACGGCCGAGGGTGCAGCGGCGGCCAGAACAACCAGCGTGGCAAGGGCAGCGGAAACGGCTTTCATGGACGGATCCCTCCAGGGTGAGACCGCCACTGTAACGCAGGTCCGGGCCGGAATGCGTCGCCTCGGCGCGAAACCACCCTGTGTGTGCGGCGGGCGTTCAGGTTTGGCCGGATAATCTGCCATGCAGCGAAATTTCGAGGTGGTCATGCGGTTCAGGAATGCGCTGGTAGGTCCCGGTCTTCGCATTGCGGCGGCGGCAACGCTGATGGTGCTGGCGGTTTGCGCCCAGGCGGCCCTGCCCCGCGCCAGCGCCGTGCCCGGCGGCGTGGTGGTGGTCGACCTCGGTGATGCCTCGGCGCCGGCGCCGAAGGCGAGGTTCCAGGACCGGCCGGTGCTGGTGACGCAGGATGGCGGCCGCCACAAGGCCGTGGTCGGCGTGGCGCTGTCGGTGGAACCCGGCGATTACACGCTTGAAGTGACCGACGCCGGCGGCGCTGCACGCCAGCTGCCGGTGAAGATCACGCCGAAGAAGTACCGCGAGCAGCACCTGACCGTGTCGCAGAGCCAGGTGGACCTGTCGCCGGAGGACGCCGCGCGTGTCGAGCGTGAGCAGGTGCGACTGCGGGCGGCCTACGACTCGTTCAGCAACCGTCAGCCGGTCACCTTCTCGCTGCTGCAGCCCTCGCCCGGCCCGCGGCAGGACACCTTCGGGTTCCGCCGTTTCTTCAACAAGCAGCCGCGCAATCCGCATTCGGGCATGGACATCACCGCGGCCACCGGCACACCGATTGTCGCGGCGGCCGATGGCGTGGTGATCGAGACCGGTGATTTCTTCTTCAACGGCAACACCGTGGTGATCGACCATGGCGCGGGATTCCTGACGCTGTACCTGCACCTGTCGCAGTACGCGGTGAAGACCGGCGATGTGGTGAAGGCCGGCCAGGTGATCGGCAAGGTCGGTGCGACCGGTCGCGTGACCGGCGCGCACCTGCATTTCGGTGTGCTGCTGAATGGTGCTTCGGTGGATCCGGCGCTGTTCCTGCCGCCCGTGGGCAAGTAAGGGTCCACCGCCCTTCCATGCCTGAGCCGCCGCGTCTTTCGCGTCACCACCAGCGGCGGCTGCGGGCCTATTACCGTTCGGCCGGCTGGCCCTGCCACGATGCGATCGAGATCGACCTGCTCGCCGCGGGCCTGATCGAGCGCGAGGCGCATGCCGGTGCGGCCGACACCATCCGTGTGACCGAATCCGGCATTGCGGTGATCGCGCAGACGCTGAATGGCAACCGGCGCGCACGGGATGCGCATGAGGCGCTGGTGCTGCGCGTTGCGGAAAGACTCAGTGGCGAGGGCCGGCTGGTATTCCGCGGCCTGCGCCTGCGCGCAAAGTGCGAGGACGCCTGGCGCAACTGCCTGCCGGATGTGTATTCATTGCGGAACACCACCGCGCTGAAGCATGCGCGGCCGATGATCCACGAGGTGAAGGTCAGCCGCGCCGACCTGCTCGCGGACCTGGCCGATGCGGGCAAACGCATGGCCTACCAGGCGCTTTCCAGCGAGTTCTATTACGTGATGCCGGCGGGGCTGGCGACGCTGGCGGAGATCCCGTTCGATTGCGGCGTGATGTACGCCGAGGATTCGAAGCTGGTGATCGCACGCCCGGCGGAACACCGGCCGGTATCGCCGGGTTTCAGTGAATGGATGGCGATTGCCCGCCGCGGCGCGGAGCGCTTCGATCCGCCGGATCCGCAGCTGTCGCTGGCCTGATCCGGCGGAGGAAGGCCGTGCTCACAGCATCACGCCGCCGGAGGCTTCGACTCGCTGGCCGTTGATCCAGTACGTCTGCTCCGACAGCAGCACCGCCATCACCGAACCGATGTCGTCGGCCTGGCCCACCCGTCCCAGCGCGGTGTTCGATGCGACGGCGCGGTTCAGCTCCGCGTTGTCACGCACCGCGCCGCCGCCGAAATCCGTGGCGATGGCACCCGGCGCGATCACGTTCACGCCGATGCGCCGCGGGCCCAGCTCCACGGCCAGGTAACGCGTGAAGGTTTCGATGGCGGCCTTCATCGAGGCATAGGCCGCGTAACCGGCCATCGCGAAACGCGTCAGGCCGCTGGAGACATTCAGGATGCGACCGCCATCCTCGAGCAGCGGCAGCAGCGCCTGCGTCAGGAAGAACGGTCCCTTCAGGTGCGCGTTCATCATCTCGTCGAATTGCGCTTCGGTGGTCGCGGCGATCGGTGCGTTGGCGCCGGTGCCGGCGTTGTTCAGCAGGTAGCGGATGCGGTCGCGGCCGAAGTGCGTGGCGAGCTTCTCGCGCAGCGACTCGACGAAGGCCGGGATGTCCTGCGGCCGCGTCAGGTCCAGCTGCAGCGCGGCGGCCTTGCGGCCCCGCGCCTCCAGTTCGGCGACGACCCTGGCGGCCTCGGCCCGGTTGCCGCGGTAGGTGAAGACGATGTCCACGCCGCGGGCCGCGAGGGCCAGTGCGGCGGCGCGACCCAGGCCGCGGCTGCCGCCGGTGATCAATGCGATGGGGGTGCTCATGGCTGCTCTCCAGTTGGTGGGGGATCGGACTGGGATCCAGCTTATTGAGCGGCTCTCGGCGGATAAATCATGCGTACATCGACATACTGTTCTGGTTTCACGGACAATCTGCGGATGGATCGTCTGGACTGGTTGCGGGTGTTCATCCGGGTCGCCGAGCTGGGCAGCTTCACGCGTGCCGCGGATTCGCTGGGCATGCAGAAGGGCACGGCCTCGGCCATCGTGCAGCAGCTGGAAAACTCGCTCGGCGCCCGCCTGCTCCACCGCACCACCCGCCGCGTTGAACTGACCCAGGACGGCCGCGCCTGCTATGAACGGGCGCGCGACCTGATCAGCGAGGCGGATGAGCTGGGTGCGCTGTTCCAGCAGTCCCCGCAGCGGCTCAGTGGCCGGCTGCGCGTCGACATGTCGGTGGGACTGGCGCAGAACCATGTGATCCCGCGCCTGCCGGAGTTCACCGATCCGCATCCGGACCTGAGCGTGGAGATCAGCGCGACGGACCGGCGCGTGGACCTGCTGCGCGAGGGGTTCGACTGCGTGGTGCGCGTCGGCGCGGTGAGTGATCCGGGTGTGGTGGTGCGGCCGCTGGGTCGCGCGCGCGTGGTGACGCTGGCGAGCCCGGCTTACCTGGCGAAGCACGGCACGCCGCGCACGCTGGAGGACATGGCGAAGCATCGCCTGGTCCACTACGCGCCGAACTTCAGCGGCCAGCCGGACGGCTGGGAATATTTCGACGGCACACAGTACCGGCAGCTGCCGCTGCCCGGTTCGATCACGGTGAACAGCGCGGTGGCCTATGACGCGGCCTGCCGCGCCGGCTACGGGCTGGTGCAGGTGCCGATCTTCGGCGATGACGCCATCCGCAACCTGGGCCTGGTGCAGGTGATGCCGGAATTCGAGGCGGAGCCGATGCCGGTCTCGCTGCTGTATGTGCACCGGCGGCACCTGCCGCTGCGCGTGCGCGCATTCATGGACTGGATCGCCGGGCTGCTGCGCCCGCTGCTGATCGATCCACGCTGAGAAGATCGGACGATGCGCAGGAGGTCCGCCAAGAGGCGGACCTCAGGCATATCAGGGCCGCGGCTTGCGCGTCGACTTGCCGGTGGCCACCTTCTTGCGCGCCACACGCTTGGCGATGTTGCGCTGGCCGGCCTTCTTCTTCGCCGCCAGCTTGCGTTCGGCCGCCTCGCGCTGCTCGCGGTTGCCGAACGGGTTGGCATCGGTGCGCAGTTCCAGCACCACCGGGCAGGCGTACAGGTCGAAGGCCTCGCGGAACACATTCGACAGGTAACGACGGTAGGCATCCGGCGTCTGCTGCGTCTGGTTGCCGTGGATGATGATGCGCGGCGGGTTGCGTCCGCCCTGGTGCGCGTAACGCAGCTTGATGCGACGGCCGCGCACCAGCGGCGGCTGGTGGGCCTCGAGGGCCTTTTCCAGCACGCGCGACAGCTGCGGCGTGGACATCTCGCGCATCGAGGCCTCGTAGGCGCGGATGGCGGCACCGGCCAGGTCACCCACACCGGTGCCGTGGCGCGCGGAGATGAAATGGATGGGCGCGAACGGCACGAAGTCCAGGCGCAGCGCCAGCTCGTTCTTCACCTGCTCGCGGCGATCCATCGGGATGCCGTCCCACTTGTTCACCGCCAGCAGCAGCGCGCGGCCCTTCTGCAGGGCGAGGCCCAGCACGGACGCATCCTGCTCGGCGATGCCCTGGTGGGCATCGAGCACCAGGATCACCACATGCGCGGCGGCGATGGCCTGCAGCGTGCGGGCTACGCTGGCGCGCTCGACGGCATCCTCGACGCGCGCGCGGCGGCGCACGCCGGCGGTGTCGATCAGCGTGAAGCGGCGGCCATCGCGCTCGAAGGGCACGAAGATGGAATCGCGCGTGGTGCCGGGCAGGTCGGTGGCGATCACGCGTTCCTCGCCGATCAGGCGGTTCACCAGCGTGGACTTGCCGACGTTGGGACGGCCGATCACGGCGATGCGGATCGAATCGTCATTGGCATCGACTTCCTGCTCGGATTCGTCGATGGCCTCGAGGCCTTCCAGCGCGGCGGCCAGCAGCGCGGCACAGCCCTGCCCGCTCTGCGCGGCGATGGCGTACCACTCCTTGAAACCGAGGCGGTGGAATTCGGCAGCGAACACGCCCGGGTCGACGCCTTCGGCCTTGTTCACCGCCAGCACCACCGGCTTGCCGGAGCGGTGCAGCAGCCTTGCGACCTCGCGGTCATCGGCGGTCAGGCCGGCGCGGCCATCCACCACCAGGATCAGGCGGTCGGCCTCGACGATGGCACGCTGCGTCTGGTCGCGCATCTGCTGCTCGACCGTCGAGCGCGGGCTGACGACCACTCCGCCGGTGTCGACCACCACGCACGGAATGTCGCCGGCACGGCCATAGCCATACTGGCGATCGCGCGTGACGCCCGGCACGTCGGCGACGATGGCGTCGCGCGTGCCGGTCAGGGTATTGAAGAGGGTGGATTTGCCGACGTTGGGCCGACCCACCAGCGCAACGATCGGCAGCATGG
>CAYNEX010000081.1:0-12784 GCA_964396335.1 uncultured Steroidobacteraceae bacterium
GAAGTTGCGGGCCAGCGTGCCGGTCGGGTCGGCGACCATCGGGTACTGGATCTTCTTGATCGTGTCGGACGCGTCGTGCCACGCCTTGTGGGTGAAGTGCGTGTCGGTGGAAACGCTGTAGATCTCCACGCCGATCTTCTTGAACTCGCTGTACAGGTCAGCCAGGTCACCCAGCTCCGTGGGACACACGAAGGTGAAGTCGGCCGGGTAGAACACAACCGCGGACCACTTGCCCTTGAGGTCGGCCTCGGTGACGGTCACGAACTTGCCGTTGTGATAGGCCTGGGCCTTGAAGGGCTTAACCTTGGTGTTGATCAAAGACATTTGAAGGTCCTCTTCAGTTGAACGAAACGAATGGGTCGGGGATCAATGAGGTGGCAGCTTAGTCGCTGTAGCGATTTATTGCTGACGGTTTTATTGATCAATTCGATAGACGCTGTCTATCACCCGCAGGGGGCTCCAACCCGGCGGCGGGGTAGATCGGGCCGGTGTCCGGCGATTCAAGTCCGGGGTGCCGGATCCGCGCCGGGATGACCCCGTGCCGGCAATCGGACATCATCCCCCGCGCCCCCTGCGACCGCATTCACACGGAGTCCGCTGATGACCCAATCCCTGCTTTTCGGCCTGGCCGGCCTCGCCATCGGCGCGCTGCTGGCGTGGATGGCCGGTGCATCCAGCCGCCGCCTGCTGGGGGAGATGCGCGCGCACCTGCAGCGGCAGGAGGGCGAGATGGCGACGCTGCGGCGCGAGGCACAGGAGCACAGCGAGCGACGTGGCGCCGCCGAGGCGGTCGCGCAGCGCGTGCCGCTGCTCGAACAGGAGTTGCGCGAGGCGCGCGGCGAGGCCGAACGCCGCCTGGCCGAACTGCGTGAGCTGTCCGGCAAGATGGAGGAGCAGCGCAAGGCCGCCGAGGAAAGCCAGCGTGAGCGCGAGGAATCGCGCGTCGCACTGCAGAACGCCTTCCGCGCGCTGTCGGCCGAGGCGCTGCAGGCCAACAACGACCATTTCCTGAAGCTGGCCACCAGCTCGCTGGAGAAATTCCAGGAGCTGGCCAGGGGCGACCTCGAGGCACGCAGCAAGGCGGTGGAATCGCTGGTGCAGCCGCTGCGCGAGTCGCTGCAGAAGGTCGACGGCAAGCTGGGCGAGATCGAGGTGGAGCGGCAGAAGGCCTATGCCGCGCTCACCGAGCAGGTGCGCGGCCTGGTGCAGGAACACCTGCCGCAGCTGCGCAGCGAGACCGCGGGGCTGATCAAGGCGCTGCGCCAGCCGGCGGCGCGCGGCCGCTGGGGCGAGATACAGCTGCGGCGTGTGGTCGAGATGGCCGGCATGCTGGGCCACTGCGATTTCATCGAACAGCGCAGCGAAAGCACCGAGGAAGGCATGCTGCGGCCCGACCTGATCGTGCGCCTGCCCGGCAACAAGCAGATCGTGGTTGATGCGAAGGTGCCGCTGGCCGCCTATCTCGAAGCGGCCGAGTCACAGGACGACACCACCCGCGATGCGCTGATGGCGCGCCATGTGCAGCAGGTGCGCAACCACATGGCCGGACTGGGACGCAAGGCCTACTGGGCCAGCTTCGAACCGACGCCCGAGTTCGTGATCATGTTCCTGCCCGGCGAGGCCTTCTTCAGCGCCGCGCTCCAGCAGGATCCGGCGCTGCTCGAATATGGCGTGAACGAGAAGGTGATCCCGGCCACGCCCACCACGCTGATCGCGCTACTGCGCGCGGTGCATTATGGCTGGCGGCAGGAGGCCCTCGCGCTGAATGCCGCGGAGATCGCGAAGCTCGGCAAGGACCTGTACGAGCGCATCGGCAAGCTGGGTGAACACTGGACCAAGGTCGGCGATCGGCTCGGCAAGGCCGTCGATGCGTACAACCAGTCGGTGGCGACGCTGGAAGGCCGCGTGCTGCCGGCGGCGCGCAAGTTCCGTGACCTCGAGGCCGTGCCCACCGATGACCAGATCGAGACGGTGGAGCAGGTCGACAAGCAGGCGCGCCGGGTCGCGGCGGAAGAGCTGACCGCGGCGCTGGCGGTTCCGGCGCTGCCGGGAGACGAATCGAAGTAGGAGCGCGCTGCTCAGCCCGTCGCTGTTTCCACCGGCTCGGCTTCTTCGGCCGCGCCGGACACGATCGCCAGGATCGCCTTGCCATAGCGCGACAGCTTGGTGGTGCCCATGCCGGACACCTGCGACAGCGCCACCAGTCCCGACGGCTGCGTGCGCGCGATCTCGCGCAAGGTTGTGTCGTGCAGCACTGTATAGGCCGGCACGCCGTGTTCGCCGGCCACACCCTTGCGCCACTCGCGCAGCGCCTGGAACAGCGCTTCTTCCTGCGGCGTCTCGAACGCGGCCGCGTCGGCCGCGCCCGGACCGGCGCCCGTGCGCCGCCGGCGGCGGCTGCCTGACGGCGGCACCGTATCCCGCCGCAGCGTCAGCTTCCTCTCGCCCTTCAGCACCGCGCGACTTTCCTCGGTGAGCTTCAGCACGCCGTAGTTGTCGTGGTCCACGTTGATGAACCGCATCGTGATCAGCTGCCGCAGCACCGCGCGCCATTGCGCCTCGTCGACGTCGGCCCCGATGCCGAAGGTGCTGAGCCTGTCGTGGCCCCGCTGCACCACCTTCTCGGTGCGCTGGCCGCGCAGCACATCGATCACATGCTGCGCGCCATAACCGAAGCCGCTGGCGCGCTCGCAGCGGTAGATGCAGGAGAGCAGCTTCTGCGCCTGCTCGGTGCCGTCATAGGTGGCGGGCGGCGTCTGGCAGTTGTCGCAGTTGCCGCAGGGCGCGATGGTTTCGCCGAAATAGGCCAGCAGGTACTGGCGGCGGCAGCTGGCCGTTTCGCACAGGCCCAGCATGGCATCGAGCTTGGCGTTCGAGGCGCGCTTGAAGGTTTCGTCGGCCTCGGAAAGATCGATCAGGCGCCGCTGCTGCACCACATCGGCCAGGCCATAGACCATCCACGCCTCGGCGGGCAGGCCGTCGCGCCCGGCGCGACCGGTCTCCTGGTAATAACCCTCGACGCTCTTCGGCAGGTCCAGGTGCGCGACAAACCGCACATCGGGCTTGTCGATGCCCATGCCGAAGGCGATCGTGGCCACCATCACCACGCCGGATTCTTCGGTGAAACGCTGCTGGCGCTCGCGCCGCTCGGCGGCGTCGAAGCCGGCGTGATAGGCCACCGCATCCACGCCCTGCGACACGAGGAAGTTGGCCACTTCCTCCACCGACTTGCGCGACAGGCAGTAGACGATGCCGGACTGCCCGGGATGCTCATCGCGGATCAGCTGCAGCAGCTGGCGGCGCGGGTTGTCCTTCGGCGCGATGCGATAGCGGATGTTGGGGCGATCGAAGCTCTGCGCGAACACCCGCGCCTGCGTCAGGTGCAGCCGCTCGAGCATCTCGCGACGCGTGGCCTCATCGGCGGTGGCGGTCAGCGCGATGCGCGGCACGGACGGATAACGTTCGGCCAGCACCGCCAGCTGCAGGTATTCCTGGCGGAAGTCATGGCCCCATTGCGACACGCAATGCGCCTCGTCGATGGCGAACAGCGCGATGTCGAGGTCATCGAGCAGCGCAAGGCCGCGATCGGTCACCAGGCGTTCCGGCGCCATGTAGAGCAGATCCAGTTCACCGGCGCGCGCCGCGCGCTCGATGGCCTGCATCTCGCGGAATTCGAGCGAGGAGTTCAGGTATTCGGCGCGCACGCCGGCCTCTCGCAGCGCGGCCACCTGGTCCTGCATCAGTGCGATCAGCGGCGAGATCACCACCCCCACGCCCGGTCGCAGCAGCGCCGGCACCTGGTAGCACAGCGACTTGCCGCCGCCGGTGGGCATCAGCACCAGCGCATCGCCGCCATCGGCCACGTGACGCACGATGTCGGCCTGCTGGCCGCGGAAGGCGTCATAGCCGAAGACTTCGCGCAGGATCTGCAGGGCGCGGGAGGAAGGATCGCTCATGGGAGCGCGAACAATAGCCAGCAGGTGCCGCCACCGCCAGCTTCATTTGTGGTGGATTCCGCGGCAACGCCGCGGATGATCGCCGGTCAGCGCTGCGGCTCGCCGAGGTCCACTTCCGACACGGAAATTTCGATCAACTGGCCCGCGCCATTGCGCAGCTGCTGCCGCTGCCAGGGACCGGGCGTGTGGCCCTGCAGGCCACGCAACTGCTCTTCCACGTGACTCCAGTCCTGCGAGGCCTGCAACTCTCCTGACTGCAGCACCTGTCCGTCACGGGTCCGCACCAGCCACAGGCGATGCGCGCTTGTGCTCTGGTACTGGTCGGGGAAGTTCTCGCGCACCAGCTTCGCCGCATCCTCGGGACTCAAAGGCGCGGCAGTGTCTTGCGCGGAGCCAGCGACACGCGCCTCGCGCGCGACCTCCATTTCACCCGCCTTCGTCCTGGCGCGTTCAGCCGCGACCTGGGATGCGGCCGGAGCACGCGCGGCGGGCGCCGATGCATCCGACACAGGGGCAGGCGCCGACCTGGATGCGGTGAGGTCCATGTCTTCCGCGCTCTCCATCACCATCGCCGACGCCGGCAGCTCACCCGGCATCCGCACATCCGTCTGGCGCCAGATCAGCACTCCCAGCCCGATCACGGCCACCGCGGCCACGGCGCCCCAGCGATAGCGCGAGTCATTCGCCACCGGCGCTCGCCGCCGCGAGGCCGCCTCGGCCTCCGCCAGAATCGCCGCGCGCGTGCCCGCCGATGGCCCGCCAGCCTCGGCCTCGCTGGCCCGCCGATAGGCGGCATCAATGATCTGGTCGCGTGGATCTTCGTTCATGGTGCATACGCTCTCAGCAGCACCCTGAGCTTCTCGCGCGCATAACGCAGTCGGCTCTTGGCGGTTTCGAATGTCGTCCCGGTGGCCGTGGCGATGTCCTCCACACTGAGACCCGCATCGACCTGCAGCACGAAGGCCTCGCACTGCTCATCGGGCAGCCGTTGCAGGGCATCGAGCAGCGCCTCGCCCAGTTGCAGCTGCTCGCTGGCATCCTGTGGAGTGCGCGCCCCGTCATCCGCCAGGCGCGCGGACAGCGGTTCATCACCCGCCTCCTCCACCGCGTCCACCGACACCGTGGGCCGCGCCGCGCGCCGCCGGTCGATGACGCGATTGCGGGCGATGGTGTACAGCCAGGGCGCAAAACGCGCGTCCTGGCGGAAGCGCGGCGCCTCGCGCGCCACCGCGAACCAGGTCTCCTGCATCAGCTCCTCCGCGTCGGCGCGATCGCGGGTCAGGCGCAGCAGGAAACGCCACAGCGGCAGCTCGTGCCGGTCATACAGCGCCTGGAACGCCGCGACATCGCCCGCCACATAGCGGGCGACCAGGGATTCATCCGGTGCCGCGGCATCCATGCGCGGCATTATCCATGAAGCGCCGTCGGCCATCGCTCAGGGGTCGGGAGCGGTTGCGATTCGCATGGAGTCTCTCCCCGGAAGTCCGATGAGGGATCTACGGATCAGGAGGAGAAACGGGGTCAAAGCCAGCTCCGCGCACCGATCACTCCCCGCGCTTCGCCCTCTCGAGCGCCGCCACGTCGATCTTGCGCATCTTCATCATCGCCTCGAACACGCGCTTCGCGGCCGCGCGGTCCGGACCGGACACGGTCTCGATGAGCACCTTCGGCGTGATCTGCCACGACACGCCCCAGCGGTCGCGGCACCAGCCGCACTGGCTCTCCTCGCCGCCGTTGCCGACGATGGCATTCCAGTAGCGGTCGGTTTCCTCCTGGTCGCGCGTGGCCACCTGGAAGGAGAAGGCCTCGCTCTGCTTGAATGTCGGCCCGCCATTGAGGCCGACGCAGTCGATGCCCAGCACGGTGAACTCGACGGTGAGCGGGTTGCCCTGCCTGCCGTCCGGGAAGTCGGAGGGCGCATACATCACCTGGCCGACGCGGCTGTCGGGAAAGGTCGCGGCATAGAAGCGCGCGGCCTCCTCGGCATCCTTCTCATACCACAGGCAGATGAGGGCTTTGGGTGGAGTGGTTGGCTTGCTGCTCATCGGTTTTCCTCCTGGAAGCGGGCGATCACTCGCCCTTGTCACCGGCCACGCCGAACACCGCGCCCTGCGGATCCGTCGCAACCACGATCCAGTCGCCGCCTGGCACCTGGTGTGGTCCCATCAGCACACGACCGCCTTCGGTCTCGATGGCGCGTTTCGACGCCGCCACCGAATCGACGCGGAAATAGGTCAGCCAGCCCTTCAGGGGCAGGTCCTTGTGCGTCTGCATGATGGCGCCGACGCGCACGCCGCCATGGTCGATGAAGTGGTAATCCCCCATCGGGCCCATCGGCATCTTCTCGTTGGACTCGAAGCCGAAATGCTTCGCGTAGAACGCCAGCGCGCGCGCCGCATCGGGGCTGACCAGTTCGTTCCAGCAGGCGCGGCCGACGATCTTCGGATCGAACACATCGCTGACCGCATCCGGCCGGCCTGGCGGCGGCACCGGCCGCATCACATAGAACACGGTGCCCATCGGGTCGGACACCATCGCGATGTCGCCCACCGGCAGCGACATGCTCATGTGGACGGCGCCGCCATCGGCCTCGATGGCCCGCGTGGTGGCCGGCACGTCGGCCACCTGCAGGTACGACACCCAGGCCGACCCGGCCCCGGCCGCCATCATTCCGGCAGTGAGCTGCAGCACGCCGCCGGCCTGGCCACCGTCGCTGCGGCCGATCATCCGGTAGTCACGCCCGGCCGCGGCGGCCTGCGGGTCCGCCTGCGGCGCGATGTACCAGCCGACCACCGCGGCGTAGAAACGCGCGGCGACGTCGGCGTCGGAGGTCATCAGCTCGTACCAGATGAAATTGCCGGGCCGGTTGGACATCACTCACTCCTTGGTCGGGAAAGATTTGCCGAACAGCTGCGCCAGGTAGCGCTTCAGGTGCAGCAGCGCCGCCTGCACCGGCTCGCTTGAGCCGCGCGCCTTGGCCATCACGTAAGCGCCCTGCAGGACGGTCTGCGTGAACAGCGCGAGGTCGGTGGCATCGACGGGCTCGCACGGCGGGTACTGACGCATGGCCGCCTCGAAGTGCGGCACCAGCGTGGCCACATGCGCGCTGATGGACTCGCCGGCGGCGGCGCGGATGGGCTCGGAGGTGGCGAAGGTTTCCTGCAGCGTGGTGCCGGCGAAGCAGGTGATCTCTTCCAGCGGGCCCTCGGCCAGCTGGCCGCGGAAGTCGAGGTAGGCGTAGAGGCGATCGAGCGGATCGGCGATGCGGTTGAAGTCCGCGGCGGCGAACAGGGCGCTGGTCACTTCCTGCCAGCGGCGGGCCGCGGCCACGCCCAATGCTTCTTTTGAATCAAAGTAGTGGAAAAACGTGCCTTTTGTAACACCAGCGGCACGACACAGCTGTTCGACGCTGGTGGCCGCCCATCCCTGGCGGCGAACCAGTCGCAAGGCCGCGTCCTCGATCAGGGTGCGGGTCGGGTTCGGCCGGGAGGTGGAGGTGGTGGGTCGCATCGCGGTTCCGACTCTCTACCAACCGGTTGGTAGGTGTCAAGGGCAATGA
Source organism: uncultured Steroidobacteraceae bacterium (assembly GCA_964396335.1). Classification (GTDB taxonomy): domain Bacteria; phylum Pseudomonadota; class Gammaproteobacteria; order Steroidobacterales; family Steroidobacteraceae; genus ZC4RG30. The sequence continues at coordinate 7,516 of CAYNEX010000081.1, forward strand.
CCGCACAGCATCGAGGGCGAGATGGTCATCGAGGATCCGGGGCTGCTGATGGAACCGATGACGGTGAAGCTCGCCTATGTGCGCGATCCGCTGCTCGACACCCTGGTGCTGGATGCCTTCCAGGACGATCGCACCGGTTTCGATGGCGAGTTCAACACCATCGAGGACTGAGTCGTCGGGCTACGCCAGGCGGGGCTGCGAAACCGCCTCGGGCGCGCGCCGCCGCGCCGAATGCGGACAGGGGCCGTAACCCCGCTTCAGCAACAGGAAGGCGCGTTGCATGCTGGCACTGCCACTGGGCATGCAATTGGTCTGCACTCCATACACCGGATCGCTGGCGGTGCGCTCCAGCTGCGCCTTGCGACCGGAGCATCGCAGCATGGCGGGAAACAGGACGACGCAGGTCGCTCTCGAATTCATCATGGGTTCGGGCCCTCCAAAGAACGTCGAGGCTGCGCCGATCCCTTGCCCCCGGCAGTCTCCCTGCGGACGGCAAACCGGTAGGGCCATTCCTACACGCCGGGAGTCGGACGAGTCCGATGCAAGGCTGCGGAGAAGTGGCGCGGCACACCACCTATAGTCAAATCCCGAGGGAACAGAACGAGTCACCGGTACTGCCATGCGAAACTACCCCGATCGTTTCGTCCGACACAGTTCCAGATTCGTTCTGTTCCCTCTCTTGATTGCTGGCGCCGCCGGTTGCGCCAGTTCTCCCGCCACCGTCGCGCCCGTACCCGATCTCTCCGGCACGCGCTGGACCGTGGTCGCCGTGGATGGCAACACGCCGATCCGCGGCGATGAACCGTTGTCGGTGGAATTCAGTGTCGATGGCCGCATCAGCGGCAACTCGGGCTGCAACAGCTTCTCCGGCCCGTATATCCGTGACGATTCCGTGCTGCGCATCGGCGAAGTGATGAGCACGCGCCGCGCCTGCGTGGATGACCGGCGGCAACGCCAGGAAGCGCGGGTGCTGGCCATCCTGCAGGGTGATGCAACCGTTCGCCGCGAGAAGAACGATCGCATCAGCCTGCGCAGCGGCGACGGGACGCTGCTGCTGGTCCCGCGCGGTTACGAGTAAGGGGGGCGCTCACGCGCCCCGCTCCGATCACCTTTTCAGCGAATCACGCCGCAGGCGATGCGCGCGCCCGAGTCACCCGACGGCTGCGTCACATAGTCGTCACGCTTCTCGTGCACCACCAGCGCCTTGCCGATCAGGTCATTCGGACCGCCGTCGCGCAGCGTCGCGCCCTGCACCGAGGCCGTCACGGCGCTGTGGCCGTTCTCGTCGGCCACCAGGTTGGGCATGTCGCCCAGGTGCCGCTCGCCCTGCGCGGCATTGGGCGCGCCATGCGGGGCGTTGCCGGGATTGAAATGGGCGCCGGCGCTGGATGCATCCGCGGCGCTGCAATCGCCGTTCTCGTGCACGTGGAAGCCATGTTCCGTGCCGGGAGTCAGCCCGCCCAGGGAGCCATTGATCGAGACGCCGCCGTCGCTGGCCTTCAGCTCGAATTCGCCCACGGCCGCGCTGCCGGACTTGCTCTCCATCCGCGCGATGGCGGCGGCCGGCGTCGGCGCGCCGGTGCTCGTGAGCGAAGCCGGCGCACCGGGACCCTCGCCCGGTTCACGCGGCGCGTCCTGGCGCGAACAGGCCGCGGCGGCCACAGCACACACGGCGAGCAGAATAGATCGGTGATTCATGCAGGGATCCTTCCTGTTCTCTGGATGCCTGAAGCTTGCCTTGATCGCCCCGGCCGCAGCAGCGGCAGCAACAGCCGCCAGCCGTCAGGAAGTTCCTACCTTGCCTCCCGGCGTGACAGCCACGTAGGCAACTGCTGACACTTACAGGCGGGCTCCATCGGCTGCCGGGCTGTTCCACGTCGTTACCCTGTACGCACGGCGTGGAGGGCTTCTTGAGCTACCGATCGATGACGGACATCGCGCGGAAGATGCGCGATATGGATTGTGCGATGCTGATGACCCACGACCCGCAGGGTCACATCACCGGGCGGCCGATGAACAACGCGCGCAGTGATGGTTATCGCGGCGACTCGTATTTCTTCGCGTGGGAAGACTCGCAGCTGGTGCGCGACATCGAACGCAACCCGCGGGTGGCGATGGCCTACCAGGGACACCGGCGCCTGCTGGGTTCACCCGGCGTGCAGATCAGTGTCGAAGGCATGGCGCGCGTGGTACGCGATCGCAAGCTGTTCGCGGAACACTGGAGCCAGGAACTGGAACGCTGGTTCAGGCGCGGTGTGCAGACGCCCGGCCTGGTGATGATCCACGTGCACGCGCGGCGCGTGCACTACTGGGATGGAGCAGACGAAGGTGAGTTCGACGTGGCCTGATCGCGCGACCAGGCCACGTGCGATTCATTACTCGATGGCGCCCGAGCCGGTGGTGCTTTCGGTGGAGCGATCCATCGTGTCCGACTGGGTGTCGAGACGCGAGTCATTGTCCAGCTCGACGCCGCCGCCCGGCGCCGGTGCATCCAGCGTGCTGTTGTTCGGATCATAGGCCGGCTCATAGTCGGTGCCCGGCGCCACGATCGTGCCGCTGCTGTTGTCGAGCTGTTCGTTCACGCCGGTGGTGCCATCCATGCCGGTGCCCGCAGCACCCGTGCCGAAGGCGCCGGAATCGCTGCGCTCCGCCGGTGCCTCGGCGTTGCTGCAGGCGGCAAGAATGCCGCAGGTCATCATCGCGGCCAGGATTACAGGTGCTTTCATGGTGTTTCTCCTCGCAACTTGAATCATTTCAAGGGCTAGGAGATTGCCCACCCGGCGCGGGTGTTCCCATCGCAACACGTGGCGCAATGCGGTAGGTGCGGTCCTACCAGCGTAGGCAGCTGGCGACAGGCCATGCCCTGGAGGCTTTCACTTCAATCCGAATCGCTCCATGCGCCGGTACAGGGCCTGCCGCGAGATGCCCAGCACCACCGCGGCACGGCTGATGTTGCCGCCGGTGCCGCGCAATGCGTATTCGATCGCATCTCGATCCAGTTCATCGATGTAACCCCGCAGCCGCGAGGGCTGCGGCAGGGAAAGATCGCCGGCGTGGACCGTGCCGCCCCGCGTGCGCAGCCGCGCGCGTTCCATCACATTGCGCAGTTCGCGCACATTGCCGGGCCAGTCGTGCATCAGCAGCGCGGCCAGCGCGTCATCGGCCAGGTGGTGATCGGGGCCGAGGAAATGCATCGCCAGCACCGTGATGTCCTCGAGCCGTTCGGCCAGAGGCGGCAGGCGCACCGCGATCAGGTTCAGCCGCTCAAACAGATCGGCCCGGAAATGGCCGCTGCGCACCAGCCGCTGCAGGTCGACATGCGAGGCTGCAATCACGCGCACCGCGGCCGTGCGCAATTCACTGGAACCCAGCGGCTGGTAGCGGCCGGTCTGCAGCGCACGCAACAGCTTCCCCTGCAGGGTCAGCGGCAGCTGGTCGATGGCATCGATAAACAGCGTGCCCTGTGCGGCCAGGCCGAAGCGCCCTTCCCGCGCCCTGCTGGCGCGACTGAACGCGCCCGCCTCGACGCCGAACAGTTCGGCCTCGATCAATTCCGCCGGCACGATGCCGCAATCGAGCGTGATGAAGGGACCGTCCCGGTGGGCTGAGTTCGCATGCACGACGCGCGCGATGTGTTCCTTGCCCGCGCCATCAGGGCCGGTGATCAGCACCGGCACCTCGGCATTGGCCACACGGCACGCGCCCTCCACCACCCGCTCCATCGCTTCGGAGACGAACACCAAGTCCTGCAGGTCATGGCGGCTGCGCAGGCGTTCGATGCGCTGCATGCGGTCGCAGGGCGCATGGCCGGGCTGGCCGGTGTCGGCCGCGGGCAGCAGCAGTTTCTCTACCGCGTCGAGCAGCCGGTCGTGGTCCAGTGGCTTGGCGACGCAGGCGGCCGCCCCGGCCTTCAGCAAGGCCTCGGCGGTCTCGCGGCTCACTCCGCCGCTGAGCAGGATCACCGGCAATTCCGGGTACAGCGTGCGGATGCGCTGGTACAGCGCCATGCCCTCGAGGCCTGCGGTGGTCTCGCCGCTGAGGTTCATGTCCGCGATCACCAGGTCCACATCGTGGGTCTCGAGCAGCGAGAAACCTTCCTCGGGAACATGCGCCGCGAGGGTGCGGATGTCCCGCGGGGAAAGCAGCCGGGATACGGCTTCGATCACTGCGGGGCTGTCGTCCATGACAAGAACTGTGGGCATCAGATGGTCGGTGGGGGCATGGGGGAAAATTCCCAAGGGGAGGAAATATCTGGCATCGGTAGATTGTGCCGCATTTCGATATGCGATAATGCTCCGATGCGGTAATCTGCTTTGCACCGCGCGTGTTGCGGCGGCAAGCCCCCTCTCCGGGGCCGTGGCACGGGTTGAAAGCGCTCGAATCAGCGCTTGCGACGGACCTGCACCACCTGGTCCTGCCGGCGCACCTCGAAGTGCTGCGATGCATCGAGCAGGTCGCTGAGCTTCGAATACCCGTAATTGCGCGGGTCGAAGTCCGGCTCCTTCTTGGTCAGGATGCTACCGACGCCACCCAGGTGCGCCCAACCGGAATCATCCGAGGCGTCATCCACCGCGCCACCCACCAGCTCGAGGAAGTCGCGGTCACGATCCAGTTCCGAGGCCGGCTTGCGGCTGGGCGCCTGGCCCGGCGCTTTCGTGAACACCTCGGTGTAGATGAAGCGGTCGCAGGCGGCGACGAAGGGCCGCGGCGTCTTCTTCTCGCCGAAGCCATACACACGCTTGCCCGATTCCTTCAGGCGCGAGGCCAGGCGCGTGAAATCGCTGTCGCTGGAGACGATGCAGAAGCCGTCGAGGTTGCCGGCATACAGCAGGTCCATCGCATCGATGATCAGCGAACTGTCGGTGGCATTCTTGCCGCTGGTATAGGCGAACTGCTGGATGGGCTGGATGGAATATTCCAGCAGCACCTTCTTCCACGAAGCCAGGTTCGGCGCCGTCCAGTCGCCGTAGATGCGCCGCACCGTGGCGCGGCCCAGCTTGGCGACCTCGTCGATCAGGCCGCGGACGATGGCCGGATTGGCATTGTCCGCATCGATCAGGATGGCGAGCGTGCCACCGGACTCGTTGTTGCTGGCCATGCGGCCAGCGTAGCACGCTCGCCTGTCCGACCGCCTTCAGCGGTCCTTGGGCACCGCGACCTCGGCGATGCCGATGCCGGCGTCGCGCGGTGAATCCGGGCCCTGGTAACGCAGGTCGATGATGCGCACGCGCCAGTGGTCCCCTTCGTCCTCGACCGTCCAGGTCGGGAA
>CAYNEX010000082.1:0-12760 GCA_964396335.1 uncultured Steroidobacteraceae bacterium
AGATCACGAAGGTGTTCACCACACCCTGGATCAGCGTCAGCGTCACCATGTCGCCGTTGGCGACGTGCGCGATCTCATGCCCCAGCACGGCCTCGACTTCCTGCCGCTCCATCCGCTGCAGCAGGCCGGTGCTCACGGCGACCAGTGACGCGTCACGGCGCGCGCCGGTGGCGAACGCGTTCGGCTCGGGCGAATCGAAGATGCCCACTTCCGGCATGCCGATGCCGACCTGGTCGGCCTGCGCGCGCACGGTGCTGACCAGCCACTGCTCCACCGGGGTGGAGGGATTGGTGATCACGCGTACGCCCATCGAGCGCTTGGCCACCCACTTGGACATGGCCAGCGAAATGAAGGCACCGCCGAAGCCGAACACAGCGGCGAAGGCCAGCAGGCCGCCAAGGTTGCCACCCTGGGCGGTCAGGTACTGGTCGAGGCCGAACAGGCGCACGACCACCGACAGCACGAGCAGGACGGCGATGTTGGTGGCAATCAGCAGCAGGACTCGTTTCATGGGGTGGGGTTCAACCTCGCTCCAATGGATACAACGATTCTATCTTAGACCGGACGACGTTTTTTCAAGGGCCCGAAAACACCAAAAGAAATCAGGGCCTTGCGCGACCAATGCCGCGCCCCGTGTAGTATCGGGCCGTGAGTGCACAACAAGAACCCGGCGAAGCCCTTAAGGGTCAGGTCGAATTTCCGGAGCGCACGCTGGGAGAATACCGGGCCCGCTGGCTGGGCACGGTCGATCAGGCTTATGCCGACATGCGGCGGCGCATCGACGCCGCCCGCCACTGTGTGCGCCTGGAAACCTACCTGATGCGCGAGGAAGGCCCGGCCACCATGCTGCGCGAGGCGCTGCTGCGCGCCCGCCAGCGTGACGTCGAGGTGCGCGTGCTGCTGGACGCCTTCGGTTGCGAGGGCGTCAGCGACGAATTCCTGCAGCCGCTGCGCGATGCGGGCGCGCGGGTGGTGCGCTTCAACCCGCGCCGCTTCCTGCGCCGGGCCATCCGCAACCATCGCAAGCTGCTCACGGTCGATGGCGAACACGCCTTCGTCGGCGGCTTCAACATCGCGCCCGAATACGCCGGTGATGGGGTCACCCGCGGCTGGTGCGACAGCGGAGTCTATGTGGCCGGGCCCGTGGTGAAGCTGCTCGAGGACAACTTCGATGCGATGCTGCAGCTGGCGCCGTTCACGCCGCGCGACTACCAGCTGTTCCGCCGCGAGATGCGCCACAGCTGGCGTGCCTCGGTGACGCCGGATGCGCCGGTTCAGATCATCAGCTCCGGCCCCGGCATGCCGCGCGGCGCGCTGGGCTACCTGCTGCGTCGCGACCTGGCCGATGCGCACAATGTGTCGATCGCCTCGGCCTATTTCGTGCCGTCGAAGCTGCTGCGCAACCTGATCAACCGCATCGCGCGCCGTTCCGGCCGCGTACGGGTTCTGCTGGCGGGCAAGAGCGACGTGCCGCTCGCCCGGCTCGCGGCCGAACGTTTCTACAAGCTGCTGCTCGGCCAGCGCGTGCGCGTGTACGAATACCAGCCGCAGATCCTGCACGCCAAGGTGGTGGTGATGGATTCCATCGTCTGGTCCGGATCGGGCAACCTCGACCGCCGCAGCCTGTCGATCAACTACGAACTGCTGCTGCGTTTCGACTGGCCGGAACTGGCCGATGATGCGCGCACCTGGTTCGCGCAGGCGCTGCGCCACTCGGAGTTGGTGAACCTGGCGCGCTGGCGTCGCGGCCGCACCATCTGGCGCAAGATGGCCTCGGCCTTTGCATGGCTGATACTCGCCCGCATCGACCCGCTGCTGGCGCGGCGCGGTTTCCGCGGCATGTCCTGATCGATTGAGGCGGCCCGACCGCCATGGAGGCGAACATGAGCTGGCAGGATTGCAACGAGGCGGCCACCGCCGCCGGTGGATGCCCCGCCATCGAGACGCGCATCGTGTCCCGCGCGCGCGACCTGGGCGGTTTCGAGGTGCGGCGCGTGCTGCCGGCCGCGACGCGCATGATGGTCGGTCCCTTCATCTTCTGGGACCAGATGGGTGCCGCCACCTTCGCGCCCGGCGTCGGTTTCGACGTGCGACCGCATCCGCACATCGGCATTGCCACGGTCACCTACCTGTTCGGCGGCGAGATCATGCATCGCGACTCGCTCGGCACCGTGATCCCGATCCGCCCCGGCGAGATGAACCTGATGAGCGCCGGCCGCGGCATCGTGCATTCCGAGCGCGCGTCCGACGAGGCGCGTGCGCGCGGCGCGGAGCTGTATGGCATCCAGGCCTGGGTGGCGCTGCCGAAGACGCATGAGGAGTCCGAACCGGCCTTCACGCATTTCGGCGCGGCGGAACTGCCGGTGCTCAGCGATGGCGACATGAACCTGCGGCTGATCATCGGCGAATTCGGCGGCCGCCGTTCGCCGGTGACACTGCCGATGGCCACGCTGTACGCCGACGTCGAACTGCCGGCCGGCGGCGCGCTGCCCTTCGACGGCTGGTATCCCGAGCGCGCCATCTATGTCGCCGAAGGCGAGATCGAACTGAACGGCGACCGCGCCGTGGCCGGCGAGATGCTGGTGCTGCGCGAAGGCCAGCCGGTGGTGATCCGCGCGCTGCATGCGTCGCGGCTGATGCTGCTCGGCGGCGAGAGTGCCGATGCCCCGCGTCACATCTGGTGGAACTTCGTGTCGTCGAGCCGCGAGCGCATCGAGCAGGCCGCGGCGGACTGGCAGGCAGGGCGTTTCGAGACGATTGCGGGGGATCCGGAGTTCATTCCGTTGCCGGAACGCTGAGCGGGAGCAGGGCAGGCCGAAGCACCGCCAGGTGCATCCCTCGCCGCGAGGTCGGGCTTACTCCCCGACCTCGTAGACAATGAACGTCTGATCCGCCGCCCGCAGCAGCTCGCGCATCTGGTTGATGTACTTCAGGTCGCGCGAAGGCCCCACGCGCACCCGGTGCCATTCCTTGTCATCGATGGTCACGTGCTGGATGGTCGCGTTGATGCCCTGCTTGGCCAGCCGGTCGCGCAGCCGCTCCGCATCAGCGCGATTGCGCGATGAGGTCACCTGCAGCACATACGCGCCCGGTTTCGAGATCGCGACGCTGGGCTGGTCGCGCCGCGGGTTGCGGTCGGCCTCCTGCACCACTACTTCATACTTCGGCAGCAGGTCGTAGAAGTCGTACTGTTCGGCCGGGTCCGGCTCCTGCGCCGACGGAACCTCGGCCGCTTCCACCAGGTCGGCAACGGGCTTCAGGTCTTCTTCCTTCGGCTGCGACTGCACCCACACATACGCCGCGATGGCCAGGCCGATCGCAAGGCCCAGGCCGAACTGGCGGTAGTCACGCAGGCTCAGCGGCTCGCTGCTGCTGCGGCGCGGGCCGTGCTTGTAGTCGCGGGCTGCCAGGCGTGCCATCGCTTACATGGTCTCCGGAGCCGATACCCCCAGCAGGCCCAGTCCATTGCGGATCACCTGCTGGGACGCCAGCGCCAGCGCGATGCGCGCATTGCGCAGCCGCGCATCCTCGACGATGAACTGCTCGGCGTTGTACCAGGTGTGGAAGGTCTGCGCGAGTTCACGCAGGTAATGCACCACCACATGCGGCGCGCGCTGTGCGCCGGCGAAGGCGATCATCTCCGGGTACTTCGCCAGCTGCGTCAGCACCGCGGTTTCGTGCGCGGAGGTCAGCGTGTCGAGGCTCGCCAGCGCCAGTCCGGCGTCATAGCTGTAGCCCTTGGCGGCCATCTGCCGCTGCACGCTGGCGACGCGCGCATGCGCGTACTGGATGTAGAACACCGGGTTCTCGTTGGTGCGCGACTTGGCCAGTTCCAGGTCGAAGTCCAGGTGCTGGTCATGGCTGCGCATCACATAGAAGAAGCGGCAGGCATCGTTGCCCACCTCGGCGCGCAGCTGCCGCAGCGTGATGAACTGCCCGGCACGCGTCGACATGGGCACCTTCTCGCCCTTGCGGAACAGCGACACGAACTGCACCAGCAGCACCTCCAGCGACCCGGGCGGCTGCCCCAGCGCCTCGAGGCCGGCGCGCACGCGCGCGGTGTAGCCATGGTGGTCCGAACCCAGCACGTCGAGCAGGATGTCGAAGCCGCGCTCGCGCTTGTCCAGGTGATAGGCGATGTCGGAGGCGAAATACGTCTTCACGCCGTTCTCGCGCACCACCACACGATCCTTCTCGTCGCCGAAGGCAGTGGCGCGGAACCACTGCGCGCCATCCTTCTCGTACACATGGCCCTGCTTGCGCAGCGTGTCCAGCGCACGGTCGATGGCGCCATTGGTGGCCAGCGAGGCCTCCGAATACCAGCGGTCATAGGTGACGCCGAATTCGGTCAGGTCGTTCTCCATGTCGGCGAGGATGGCCTTCAACGCCAGCTGCGCCACCACGTTGAAGCCGTCCTCGCCGATCAGCGAACGCGCCCGCGCGATCACCGCATCGATATAGGCTTCCTTGTCGCCACCCTCGGGTTCATCCGGCGGCAGGTTGCCGAAGATCTCACCTTCGGGTCGCAGCAGGTCCTGGTCCACCTTCTGCAGCAGGTCGGCCGCGATCTCGCGGATGTAATCGCCCTGGTAGCCATTGGCCGGGAAGGTGAACTTCTCGCCCAGCACCTCCAGGTAACGCAGCCACACGCTGACTGCGAGGATTTCCACCTGCCGGCCGGCGTCATTGATGTAGTACTCGCGGTGCACCGAATAGCCGTTGGCATCGAGGATGTTCGACAAGCTGGCGCCGAAGGCACCATGCCGGCCATGCCCCACATGCAGCGGACCGGTCGGGTTCGACGACACGAACTCCACCAGCACGCGCCTGCCCGCGCCCGATTCATTGCGGCCGTACCGCTCGCCCTGCGCAAGGATCTGCCGCACCACCTCCGCCTGCGCGTCGGCCGCGAGGAAGAAGTTGATGAAGCCGGCGCCGGCGATCTCCACCTTCTCGATGCCGCGGTGCTTCGGCAGCGCCGCCACGATGGCCTGCGCCAGCTCGCGCGGCGGCTTGCGCGCCACCCTGGCCAGGCGCATCGCCACGTTGCTGGCGAAGTCGCCATTGGCGGCATCGCGGGTGCGCTCCACGCCCAGGTTGTCGAGCGGGGTGTCGGCCGGCAACAGGGTGCCGGTGAGCTGCGCCATGGCGGCGCTGAGCAGCTGTTCGATTTCGTGCTTCATGGAGGCCGGCAAGTCTACCTGCAGCGCCTGCAGGGGACACCTTCCGCAGGCCTAGAACAGTTCCAGCGGATCCACGTCCAGCGCCCAGCGCAGCGAGCGGGGCGCGCCGATGCCGGCCAGCTGCGGCACCCAGGCGGCGAGGAAGGACTGCAGTGCCCCGCGGTGGGTGGATTCCACCAGCAGCTGGGCGTGATGCCGGCCGGCGCGCCGCGACATGGCCGCCGGCACCGGCCCGCGCAGCAGCACCCCCGCCGGCACCGGCAGCAGCCTCCTTGCCCGGGTCAGGAATCCGCTGGCGCCGGTGGCGGTCACGTCCGAGGCGCGCAGCGCCGCCATGCGCGAGAACGGCGGCCATTGCGCCTGCGCCCGCTCGGCCAGCGCCCCGGCGGCAAAGCCGGCATAGCCTTCGGCCAGCAGCGTGTTCAGCAGCGGATGCTCCGGGTACAGGCTCTGGATCAGCACCTCGCCGGCCTTGCCGGCCCGGCCGGCGCGCCCGGCCACCTGCACGATGGTCTGCGCCAGCCGCTCGGCGGCGCGGAAATCGGTGCTGAACAGGCTCTGGTCGGCGTTCAGCACCGCCACCAGTGTCACGTCCGGGAAGTGATGCCCCTTGGTCAGCATCTGCGTGCCCACCAGGATGCGCGCATCGCCACTGTGCACGCGGCCGATGGCATCGGTGAGTGCCTGCTGGGCGCGCAGCACGTCACGGTCGAAACGCTCCACCGGCGCATCCGGGAATTCAGCCGCCAGTGTTTCTTCGACGCGTTCGGTGCCCTGTCCCAGCGGATGCACGCCATGGCCGCAGCGCGGGCAGCGCTCGGGCAAGGCCTCCTCGGCGCCGCAATGGTGGCAGGCGAGGCGGTTGCTCTTCATGTGCACCGTCATGCGCGCATCGCAGTCATGGCAGGGCGCGATCCAGCCGCAGCCCTGGCACAGCAGCGTGGGTGCATAACCGCGGCGGTTCAGGAACACCAGCACCTGCGAGCCGGCATCCAGGTGCCGGCGCATCGCATGCAGCACCGGCGCGGCAATGCCCTTGTGCACGGCATGCGCGCGCAGGTCCACCAGCGCCAGCCGCGGCGGTTCGGCGGCGCCGGCGCGCTCGGGCAATTGAAGATGCGTGAGGCGGCCGCGGCTGGCGTTGTGCAGCGACTCCAGCGACGGCGTGGCCGAACCCAGCACCACCGGCACCTTCTGCATCTGGCCGCGCAGCAGGGCAAGGTCACGCGCCGAATAACGCAGCGCACCTTCCTGCTGCTTGTAAGAGGAATCGTGTTCCTCGTCGACGATCACCAGCGCCAGGTCCGGGATCGGCGCGAACACCGCCGAGCGCGTGCCGATCACGATGCGGGCCTGGCCGCGCGCGGCACGCAGCCATTCGCGGCCACGCGCCGCATCGGTGAGTCCGGAATGCAGCGCCGCGATCGGCGCATCAAAACGCCGTGCGAACCGTTCCAGCAGCTGCGGTGTCAGGCCGATCTCCGGGCACAGCACCAGCACCGAGCCGCCGCGCGACAGCACATCGGCGACGGCCTGCATGTACACCTCGGTCTTGCCGCTGCCGGTGACGCCATCGAGCAGGAAGTTGCCGGCGCCGCGCGCGGCGCGCAGCGCATCCAGCGCCACCTGCTGCGCGCCGCTCAGGGCATAGGGTTGCTCGCGTTCAGCGGCGGTGGCCTCGCCGGCGGTCTCCTTCGGTTCACGCTGCGCGCGCTTGCGCACCACCCGCAGTGCCTTCGGCACCGCCGTGGCATACACCTCGCCGATGGGATGGTGGTAATACCCTGCGGCCCATTCCAGCAGCTGCAGGTCCGCCGCGCCGAGCAGCGGGGCCTCGTCCAGCACCGCGCGCACATCGCGCAGCTTGCCGTCCGGTACCTCCGAGGTGGCGATCGTGCGCATCACCAGCCCGACCACTTCGCGGCGTCCGAACGGCACGCGCACGCGCATGCCGGGCCGCGCGGCGAGTTGCGCCGGCAACCGATAGTCGAATACCTGCCGCAGCGGCGTGTCGATCGCCACCTGGCAATACGAAGTTTCTGTCACCTTGGATGCAGTTCCTTGTCCGCCGGGCCGGGCTGGAAGGATCATCGGCCCATGCGCAAGGCGGTCATTCTAGTGGTCCCGAAGCTGCTGCTGCTGACTCTCGCCGCCTGTGGCGGGGGAGGCGGCGACGTCACCCCGCCACCGGATCCGGATCCGCCCGCGATCAGCTACACGCCGGGCGTGTTCCCGGCCTCCTCGCAGTTCGCCGCGCGCTGCCAGAACCCGCGCACCGGCCGTGATCCACAGGGCCGCCCTTGGCCGGATGTCGCAGGCTCCGCCCTGCACGAGAAATTCTTCCTGCGTTCCTGGACCAATGAGCTGTACCTGTGGGCGGATGAGGTCATCGACCGCAACCCGGCCAATACCGGCGGCAGCCATGGCGGGGTGCTGCAGTACTTCAACCTGCTGAAGACGGAACTGCTGACCGACTCCGGGCAGCCCAGGGACCAGTTCCACTTCACCTACGACACCGATGACTACAACCAGCTGGTCAGCGGCGTGGTCGCCGGCTACGGCATCTCGTGGGTGATCGTGCGCGGCGCGGTGCCGCGCGAGATCCGCGTCGAGTCCGTGCAGGCCGGATCCGCCGCGGCGCAGGCCGGCATTCGCCGCGGCGCGCTGCTGGTCAGCATCAACGGCGTGGACGTGATCAACGACAACACTGCCGCCGGCGGCAATGCCGCGCTGGCGGCGATGTACGAGCCGAGCCCCGGGGCCACCTACAACCTGGTGTTGCGCGACCGCGGTTCGGCCACGAATTTCGCCGCCGACCTGGTGGCCGACGAGACCCATGTCGATCCGGTGCCCCTGGTCAGCACCATCCAGACGGACGACGCCCGCGTCGGTTACCTGCTGTTCAACGACCACAACCTGCCGGCCGAGGCCGCGCTGGTGAACGCGGTGACGCAGCTGGCGGCGGAGCACATTGACGAACTGGTGCTCGACCTGCGCTACAACGGCGGCGGTTACCTCGACATCGCGAGCGAACTGGCCTACATGATCGCCGGCCCGGCGGCCACGCAGAACCGCACCTTCGAGCTGCTGCAGTTTCATCCGAAGCATGGCGGGCGCCATCCGCTCACCGGCCAGCTGATCCAGCCCCTGCCGTTCCGCGGCACCGCCGGCGGTTTCTCGCTGCCGTCAGGCACGCCGCTGCCGCACCTGGGCCTTTCGCGCGTGGTGGTGCTGACTTCCGACCGCACCTGCTCGGCCAGTGAATCCATCATCAATGGCCTGCGCGGCATCGGCATCGAGGTGATCCAGGTCGGCGGCCGCACCTGCGGCAAGCCGTATGGCTTCTATCCCCGTGACAACTGCGGCACCACCTATTTCACGGTGATGTTCCGCGGCGTCAACGACATGAACTTCGGGGATTACGCGGATGGATTCTCCGCCACGCGCGTGACCGGCCATCCGCTCACCAACCTGCCGGGCTGCGGGGCCGCGGATGACCTGACGCGCGACCTCGGCGATCCGCAGGAAGGGCAGCTGGCGACCGCGCTCAATTATCTTGCCACCCGCAGCTGCCCGGTGGCGGCCGCCCTGTCGGTGCGGCCGCAGGCCACGCTGTGGCCCACTGATGCGCCGGTCTACCAGGCGCCGCGGCGGCCCTGGCAGAACAACCGCATCCTGCGGTGATCACTCCAGGCTGACGGCCACCTTGCCGAAGTGCCGGCCCTCGGCCTGGTAGCGATAGGCATCCGGCAGTTCCTCGAAGCCGAACACGCGATCGACCACCGGCCGGATCTTCGCCGTCTCGACAAACCGCGCCAGCTTCTCGTGGTAACGCCGCGGCCCCACGTACACGCCCTGCAACCGGGTGGCACCGGGAATCAGCGCGCGCGGCGGAATGCCGCCGCCGGAGCCGCTGACCGCACCGATGGTCACTACCGTGCCGCGCATGCGCACCGAGGCCAGTGATTGCGCCAGCGTCCTCTCGCCGCCCACCTCGAGCACCAGGTCGACGCCCTCGCCACCGGTCAGGCGGCGCACCTCCGGCGCCCACTCCGGCATCTGCGAATAATTGATCGTCTCGTCCGCGCCCAGCGCGCGCGCCTTCTCCAGCTTCGCCTCGCTGGATGACGTGATGATCACGCGGCAGCCCGCGGCTTTCGCCAGCTGCAGCGCCCAGATCGACACACCGCCGGTGCCCAGCAGCAGCACGGTGCTGCCCGGCTGGATGGTGTGTGTCTCGAACAGCGCATGCCAGGCCGTGGTGCCGGCGCAGGTCAGCGTGGCCGCCTCGGCATCGCTGAGGTGCGCCGGGGATTTCACGAAGGCCTGCTCCGGCAGCACCAGCTCCTGCGTGAAGGTGCCGGCGCGGCCGCCGCCCAGTGCGCCGGCCACCAGCGTCGGCAGCATCGGGCCGTCCACCCAGTCGGGGAAGAAGCTGGTGGCGACGCGGTCACCTGCCGCCAGGCGCGTGACCCCGGCGCCCACTTCCACCACCTTGCCGACGCCATCGGAACCCGGCACCAGCGCGCCCGGCACCGGCGGCCCGTAACCGCCGCGCACCACCATCAGGTCGCGGAAATTCAGCGATCCGGCCGACATGCGCACGCGCACCTGGCCCGGACCCGGCTTCGTCGCAGCCTCCTCCACGAGTTTCAGGCCTTCGATCTGGCCACCTGCGGGTACACGCCATGTCTTCATCGGGATCTCCGGGTTCAATGCCGTTGTCTGCCGGCGGCACCTATCTTAATCTCGGTGGGATGAGACAGGAGGTTCAGGAGCCCTTGGTGGAGCCCGCCTTCCGCCATTTCGAGCGCACGGAGCTGCGTGCGACGGAAAACTGCGGCCTGAACCAGCCCATCCTGCGGGCCGATGTCGCGGGCATGCCGCTGGAATGGATCGACTACAAGGAGGCCGCGCGCCTCTACACCCAGGGCCAGGTGGCCTATTCGGTGGGCACGCTGCTCTACCGCCTGCGCGGTGGCTACTGCGCCGCCACCGGCCGCCGCAGCGAGCTTGCGATCAGCTCCATCATTGCCACGGTGGGCCACACCGGCAACCCGGGCAACACCCGCCACGACTATGTGCCGCCGCTGAACAACCAGACGCTGTTCCGCCGCGACGGCTACCTGTGCCTGTATTGCGCGCAGCGTTTCCCGGTTTCAGAGCTTTCGCGCGACCACATCCGGCCGTTCTGCCAGGGCGGCCGCGACACCTGGAACAACGTCGCCACCGCCTGTCGCCGCTGCAACAACCAGAAGGCCTCGCGCACGCCCGAGCAGGCGAAGATGCAGCTGATCGCGGTGCCGTTCACGCCCACCTACGCCGAATACATCTTCCTGAAGGGCCGGCGCGTGCTGGCCGACCAGATGCAGTACCTGCTGGCGCATTTCCCGCGCAGCAGCCCGCTGCATGCGCGCATCCGCGAGTGGGTCAACTAGGCTTCAGCGGCCCTGGTCATTGACGATGCGCAGCGGGCGGCTGCGCAGCGCCTTGTTGCTTTTCTCCAGCCAGGCCTCGAATTCGCGGTTGTAACGCCCCATCGCGCGCTCCAGTTCATCGGCGCAGGCCGCCAGCTTGTCGAACTGCTGTTCATGGATGGCGTGGCGCATGTGGCCGGCGAGGAATTCGATCTGGCGCGCGCCCACCATGCCGGAGCTGCCCAGCAGCGTGTGCAGGTGGCGTTGCAGGGTGCCCCGATCCGCGGGGCCGGCGGAACGCAGCAGCGGCGCCAGCGGCTTGAGTGAATCATTGAAGGTGCTGCGGATCTGGTTCAGCGGCGCGATGCGCCACTGCAGGCTCTCGAACAGCTCATCCAGCACGCGCGCGTCCAGGTCCGGCATCTGTGCCACCCGGCGACCGATCTCCATGTTCTCGCTGGTGGCCGCCGGCGGCGCCAGCCACTTGCACAGGATGTCGTTCAGCGCGCGCCGGTCGAAAGGCTTGGGCAGGAAGTCATCCATGCCGGCCTCGAGGCATTCCTTGCGGTCATTGGCCATCGCATTGGCCGTCATCGCGATGATGGGCACATGCTTCTTCAGCATGCGGCGCGCGCGGCGCGAGGTTTCATAGCCATCGATGCCGGGCATCTGGCAGTCCATCAGGATCAGGTCGAACTCCTGTTTCTCCAGCACCTCGAGCGCCTGTTCGCCGCCCTCGACGATGGTGGCCGGGCACTCCAGGCCGTTCAGCAGCGCCTTGGCCACATAGCGGTTGGCCGGGTTGTCCTCCACCACCAGGATGCGGCCGCGCGGATTGCGGAAGACGCGCAGGCTCTGCTCCTCGGGCGGCAGCTCATCGGAGGTTTCCAGCTTCAGCGTGACGCGGAAGGTCGAGCCGCCCGGGCCGGTCTTCGCCAGCACCAGGCTGCCGCCCATGGCTTCGGCCAGGCGGCGGCTGATCGGCAGGCCGAGGCCGGTGCCGATCTGCGCCCGTACATTGGATTGCGCCTGCACGAAGGGTTCGAAGATGCGCTCGCGCTGCTCCTCCGGCACACCTTCACCGGTGTCGTGCACTTCGATGTAACACTGGCTGCCATCCCAGGCCACATCCATGCGCACGCCCCCCTCGCGGGTGAACTTCAGCGCATTCGAAACCAGGTTGGCGAGGATCTGCTTCAGCCGCGCCGCATCGCCGATGAACGCCGGCGGCAGGCCGGTGCGCAGTTCCAGGTCGAGCGTCAATCCCAGCGACGAGGCGCGCGCCAGGGCCTCCTCGACCACCTCGCGCAGCACGCGCGTCATGCCGAAGGGCTTGTGTTCCAGGTCGAACTCGCTGGAGCCGATGCGGGTGAAGTCGAGCACGTCATTGGCGATCTTCAGCAGCGCGCGCGCCGAGGAGCGCGCGATGGTCAGCTGGTTGTGCACATCGCCCATCGCCTCGTTGGTGCGCAGCATGTCGAGGGTGGCGATCAGGCCGTGCAGCGGCGTGCGCATCTCGTGGCTCATCGTGGCGATGAACATGTCGCGCGACTGGCGCATCTGCTGCGCGGTGGCGCGCGCCTGTTCCAGCGCCGCCATCGCGCGCCGGGTCGAATCGGCCTCGCGCAGCAGCACCAGGCAGTGCGACTGGTCGTCGACCGCGAAAACCATCACCTGGGTCGCCAGCTCGCGCACCGCGCCATCCTGCCGGCGCACGCGGCAGGTCTCGGCGCGGCGGGTGGAGTGCAGCTGCCCGTCCTCGCCCCGGGCCAGCGGATGACCCAGCAGGTGTTCGTCGGGGATCAGCGAGCCGATGTGCTGGCCGCGCAGCTCCTCGGGCGAATAACCCAGCAGCGACAGGGCCGCGCGGTTGGCCGAGTGGATGCGGCCCTCGCGGTCGGTGAACAGCGCCGCCGCCGGGACGCAGTCCATCAGCGCGTCATGACGCGCGCGGGTGGTGGCACCGGCGGCCAACGTGCGGCGCAGTTCGCTGGAACGCTGCCGCAGGGCATCGCGGGTGCGCTGCAGTTCCCCTGCCTGGCTCTCGGCGGTGCGGTGCAGGGCTTGCAGCGCCTGCGCGTCGCGGTTCAGGCGGCGTTCGAGCCGTCGCCGCCGGATGACAAAGTCGAGCAGGGTGCGATGCAGTTCGCGCGGCAGGCT
>CAYNEX010000083.1:0-12496 GCA_964396335.1 uncultured Steroidobacteraceae bacterium
CGGAAGCTGGCCGAATACGCGGAGCAGAGCGGCGATGCGAGCCGCCTGGCGCATTGGCAGCGCGAGATCGTCAAGGCCGACGCCGATGCCGGCGCCGCGCGCACCGACCGCACGCGATACCTCGCGGCGAAGGCCAGCCTGGCGCTGGCGCAGCCGGCGCGTGACGCCTTCCGTGCCACGCGCCTGACGGCGCCGCTGAACCGTTCGCTGCCCGGCAAGCGCCGCGCGATGGAGACCGCGCTGGCGGGTTACCAGGCCGCGCTGGCATACAACGTCGGTGAAGTCACCACGCGTGCCAGCTTCGAGATCGCCGAGCTGTACCGCCAGCTGGGCGTGGACATCATGGAATCCGAGCGCCCGCGCAACATGGATGCGGACACGCTGGAGCAGTACGCGCTGCTGCTTGAGGACGAGGCGCTGCAGTTCGAGGAGAAGGCCATCGAGCTGCACGAAGCCAACGCGCAGCGCGCGCGCGAGGGCCTGTATGACGAGGGCGTGAAGGCCAGCTTCGACGCGCTCTCGCGCCTGGTGCCTGCACGTTATGGCAAGACCGAACTGTCGCAGTCCTTCAGCGTCGACCTGGCGCTGCCGGAGGAAGCCGCGCCGTCCTATCGACTGGGCGAGCAGCGTCGGGATGCCGGTGACCTCGAAGGTGCGGCTGAAGCCTTTGCCGATGCCGCGCGCTTCGCGCCGGAGAGCGTCGCGCCGCTGAACGAGCTGGGACTGGTGCAGCGCCAGCTCGGCCGGTTCGAGGCCGCCGCCGCGACCTATGAGCAGGCGCTGGCGCTGGTCCCGGACCACGCCCCGACGCTGCGCAACCTCGGCGTGCTGCGCGACCTGTACCTCGATGACCCTGCGGGCGCCATCGAACCCTATGAGCGTTACCAGTCGATCACCGGCGAGGAACGGCCGGTGTCGAGCTGGATCGCGGATGTGCGCCGTCGTTCCGGCATTCCGGCGCCGCCACCCCCTGCACCGGCGGCCGGAGGCGAAGCGACTGAAGTTGTCACAGGTGAAGCCGAGGCGGTTGATGCCGGGGCCGACGCGGAAGAAATGGCGGCCGAAGGGGACGACCAATGAACAGGCGGATGATCACCGGGCTGGCCTGCGGCCTGCTGTTTGCAGCGGCGTTGCACGCGGCCGGGCCGACGCCCGCGCCACCCACCGATGCCGAACCGGCCGTGCAGACTTCGCCCGCCGCGGCGCCTGCGCCGCGACCTGCCAGCAGCGCCGACAACGAAGCGTCGCAATCGGTGCCTGCCGGCAGCGAAGCCGCGCGCCCGGCCGCGCCGTCGACCGGCGCACGCAGCAGCGCCGACCGCATCGAACTGGAAGCCACGCAGATCACCGGCAACGCCGAGCTGCCGCGCGTGATGTACGTGGTGCCGTGGAAACGCCCCGAACTGGGCGAACTGGGCGGGCGCCCGGCAAAGAGCCTGCTCGATGAGGTGCTCGAACCGGTGGACCGTGACGTCTTCCGGCGACAGAACCGCTATTACGAAGCCCTGCGTCCGGACGGGACGCGGAACCAGCAATGAGGCCTGAGAACCAGGTCGCGGCAGCGACGCCGCGACTGTCTCTAAGGTGCGGAAAGTCTTGCCGTTGAGGCAGGGGAGTGGAGATCGAGATGTTCAGCACAATCATTCGTTTCATGCAGGAAGGCGGGGCGTTCATGTACCCCATCGCCTTCGTGCTGGTGCTCGGCCTGGCAGTGGCCATCGAGCGCTGGCTCTATCTGACCCGCATGACGTACAGCAACCAGTCGCTGTGGAAGCAGATCGAGCCGCTGCTGGCTTCGGGCAACTTCCGCCAGGCCGCGCAGCTGTCGTCGCAGTCCAGCTCTGCCATCGGGCAGATCCTCAACTACGGCCTGGCGCGCATCCAGGGCGCGCGCCGTCGCGATGACATCGAGAAGGCGATGGACGAGAGCCTGATGGGCATCCTGCCGCGCCTGGAGCGTCGCACGCACTACCTGGCCAGCTTCGCCAACGTGGCGACGCTGCTGGGCCTGCTCGGCACCATCATCGGCCTGATCCAGGCCTTCCAGGCGGTGGGCGCGGCCAACCCGGCCGAGAAGGCGGACATGCTGTCGGCGTCGATCTCGGTGGCCATGAACACCACCGCCTTCGGCCTGATCGTGGCCATCCCGCTGCTGATGATCCACTCGGTGCTGCAGTCGAAGACCACGGCGCTGATCGACAACCTGGAGCTGGCCTCGGTCAAGTTCCTGAACTCGATCACCGAGCGTTCGGCCGTGCCGCAGCAGCAGGGCTGACAGGATGATCTCGCGCGGTTACCGCGCCCGGCACCGCGCCGGAGCGGACGAGCTGAACATCACGGCCTTCATGAACCTGATGGTCGTGCTGGTGCCGTTCCTGCTGCTCTCGGCGGTGTTCTCGCGCCTGACCATCCTGCAGCTGAACCTCCCGGGCGAATCCACTCCCTCGACCCAGAAGCCGGTGCTGCAGCTGGAGGTCATCGTGCGACCGGATGACATCATGGTGGCCGACCGCGGCAGCGGCGAGCTCAAGCGCCTCCCGAAGAAGGATGCCGGCTACGACTACCAGGGCCTGAACGACTACCTGCAGGTGGTGAAATCACAGTACCCGCAGGTCACCGACGCCACCATCCTGCTGCAGCCCGAGACGCCCTACGACATCGTGGTGCAGACCATGGACGCGGTGCGTTCGTTCGTGGTCACCAGCGGCGGCCGCGCGCAGATGGCCGAGCTGTTTCCTGAAATCTCCATCGGGGATGCGCCGGCGACATGAGTTCCGCACGCGTCAAACGCATGGAAAAGCACCACAAGCGCAGCAAGCCTGCCGCGCTGTCGCTGGTGTCGCTGATGGACATCTTCACCATCCTGGTGTTCTTCCTGCTGGTGAACCAGGCCGAGGTGGCGGAACTGGACGTGCCGCAGAACATCCAGCTGCCCGAGTCGATGGCCATGGAACCGCCATCGCAGACCGTGGTGGTGATGGTCACTCCCGAGCAGATCCTGGTGCAGGGTGAGCCGGTGGCCTCGGTGGCCGAGGTCGATGCCCAGTCCTCGCTGCTCATCGAGCCGCTGCAGGTCGCGCTGAAGCAGCAGTCCGACCGGCTGCTGCGCGCCAGCGCGCAGGCGGGCATCGAGGATCGCGAGATCACCGTGCTGGGCGACAAGGCGGTGCCTTACCGCGTGCTGAAGAAAGTGCTGGCGACCTGCACGGCCGCCGACTACGGCAAGCTGTCGCTGGCCGTGGTGCAGAAGGACGAGGCGCTGAACATGGCCTCTCCGGGCGGCATCTGATGAGCAGTTATCCGCTCGCTCCCTATTACCGCTCGTTCCGGTTGTTCGACCAGGACCGCGAGCAGGAGCAGCGTTTCCGCAAGCTGTGGCTGGGATTGCTGGCGGCCGGCGTGGTGCTGGCGGCGATCTTCTCGCTGGTGCAGCTGCCGGAGCGCAACACGCTGGCGCAGCAGACGATTCCGCCGCGCCTGGCGAAGATCGTGATCGAGCGGGAGCTGCCGCCGCCGCCACCACCCCCGCCGCCGCCACAGGTGGAAGACCTGCCGAAGCCCGAACAGCCGCGGCCTGAGGTGGTGGTCGAGCCCGAGCGCCAGGAACAGGCCCGCCGCCGTGCCGAGGCCCAGCTGGCCAATGTGCGTGACGAACTGGCCGCCATCCGCCAGGCGCTTGCCGACCAGCCGGCCAGCGACACGCGCAACCTCACCGGCGCGGTGGGCAATGAATCGCGGTCGGAGCGCTCGCTGATCACCTCGCGCGCAGGCACCGGCAGTTCGGGTGTGGCCAGCGCCGACACCAGCCGTGGTTTCGGCGGCGGCGCCGGCACCTTGTCGGATCACAGCACCGGCACGGTCGAATCCAGCGTGGCGGCGGTGGCCGCCACCGGCAATGTCAGCCGCGGCGGCAGCGGCAAGGCCGGTCGCGGCGCCGAGGAGATCGAACAGGAATTCGACAAGAACAAGGGCGCGATCTTTGCGCTCTACACGCGTGCGTTGCGCGAGCAGGCCGACCTGCAGGGCAAGATGGTGGTGGAGTTCACCATTGCGCCGGAAGGCCATGTCACCGCCTGTCGCGTGGTGTCCAGCGAACTGGGGCACCCGGACCTGGAGGCGCGCGTGTGCACGCGTGTGCGCGGTTTCCGCTTCCCGGCGCGCGACGTCGCCCCGATCACCACCACCAAGCCGATCGAGTTCTTCCCGCAGGGCTGAGGCATTCAGCCCTGCGCGGCACAGGTGTTTCCTGATTGCCGGGGAACCAGCCTGCGCCCATCATGGTCCCATGCAGAAGATGAGGCATCGGACGGGATTCTGGCTGGCGGGCTGCGCGGCGGCGTTGTTCTTCTCCGGTTCGCAGGTTTGTGTCGCCCAGGAAGGGAGCCTTCCAGGCGCCGAGCGCTACGACCGCGAATACCCGCACGTCGCCTATTCGCAGCCGGCCACCGACAACCGCATCTGGCGCATGCAGCAGCGGCTCGACGACGGCAGCCTGAAGCTGAAATGGGAGCCGAAGTTCGGCTACCTGCGCTCGCTGCTGGGCGCGCTGGAGATCGATCCCTCTTCCCAGGTGCTGGTGTTCTCCAGCACCAGCCTGCAGTTCTCCGACATCAGCGCCAGCAACCCGCGCGCGGTGTTCTTCAACGATGACACCTACGTGGGTTTCGTACCCGGCACCGACCTGATCGAGATTGCCGCCATCGACGCGAAGCGCGGCGCGGTTTTCTTTGCGCTGGACAACACGCAGGGCGCGCGGGCCGTGGCAAAGCGCGAGGGCGGCCAGTGCCTGGTCTGCCACGACACCTATTCGATGACCGGCGGCGGCGTGCCGCGCGTGGTGGTGATGTCCACGCCGGTGGATGACGAGCGCGATACGCGCGAATGGTCGGCCGCCACCGAGACCGACGACCGCACGCCGCTGGCGCAGCGCTGGGGCGGATGGTTCGTGACCGGCCATACCGGTGACATCCCGCATTTCGGCAACCTGCCGCTGCGTGAGCAGAAGCTGGACAGGAAGCTGCGCGAACTGCGCGCGCTGCGCAACCCGGCCACGCTCGATGCCTACATCGATACCTCGAAGCACCTCACGCCGCACAGCGACGTGGTGGCACTGCTGGTGCTGGAACACCAGACCTTCGTGCAGAACCTGGTCACGCGCATCAGCTGGAAGGCGCCGCAGCTGATGTCTGCCGCCGGCGCGGCCGCCGGCACCTGGAGTGAGGTGGACGCCAATGACGCGCGGCGCGTCGGACCGATGATCGAAGCACTGGTGCGGGCGCTGTTCCTGCACGAGGCGGCGCCGCTGGGTGGTCGCATCGAAGGCAGCAACGGTTTCGCGAAGCACTACGTGCAGTCGGGCCGGAAGGATGCAGCCGCCTTGCGCGAGCTGGACCTCGGCGGGCGCCTGTTCCGCCACCGCCTGAGCCCGCTGGTGCATTCGGCGCAGCTGGATGCGCTGCCGCCATTTGCCCGCGATTATGTGTATGGCCGCATCGTCGAGGTCCTGGATGGCCGCGACACCCGGGGCATTTCCGACAGCATTCCGGAGGCCGAGCGGGCTGCGCTCCGCCGCATCCTGCTCGATACCCACCCGGCCATTGCCGCACGCCTGCGAGCCGTTTCCACCGATCTTCCATGACACCCGTGCCGGGGTTGCCTAGAATTCCCCGGCCGTGGACCGTCACCAGATCCAGTTCCCGCCCAAACACCTGGCGCTGCGCGAGGACGTCCACCAGCTTGGCGTGATGCTGGGCGAGATGCTGCGCGAGCAGGGCGGGGATGAACTGTTCGAACTGGTGGAGGGTGACCGCCGCTGCGCCATCGAGCGCCGCGATGCCACCGGCGAGCAGGCTGATCCGCTGGCCGTGCGCGTGGCCGGCCGTCCACCGGAAGTCGCCCGCGACCTGGTGCGCGCGTTCTCGACCTGGTTCCAGATGGTGAACCTGGGCGAGAAGGTGCACCGCATCCGCCGCCGGCGCGAATATTTCCTCGCCGATGGCGGCAAACCCCAGCCCGGCGGCATCGAGGATTCACTGGCGCGCCTGAAGGCGCAGGGCCTCTCGCTGGATGATGTACTGGGCGTGCTGGCCTCGCTGCGCATCCATCCGGTGTTCACCGCGCATCCCACCGAATCCACGCGCCGCACCCAGCTGCGCCGCCAGCGCCGCATGGCCGATGCGCTGCTGGAACGGCTTAATCCCAACCTCGACCCGCAGGAGCGGCGCCATGTCTGGGGCCGCCTGCGCACCGAACTGACGTCGGGCTGGCAGACCGAGGAATACCAGCGCCAGCGGCTCACGGTGGCGGATGAGCGCGAGTTCGCGATGTTCCACCTCGCCGAGGTGATGTACAGCATCGTGCCACGCTTCTATGAGGAGATCGGCGCAGCGCTGGAATCGCTGTTCGACGCCGACCTTTCCACCGTGGTGCCGCCGGTGGTGCTGAGCTTCGGCAGCTGGGTGGGCGGTGACATGGACAGCGCGCCGGAGGTCAACGCCAAGACCATCCGCGAGACGCTCCAGCGCCAGCAGCAGGTGATCGTCAATGAGTACTTCACCGACTGCCAGTCGCTCTCGCAGCTGCTGTCGCAGAGCGCCACCCGTGTGCCGATCTCGATCGAGCTGCGCCGGCGCATCGATGAATATGCGGTGCTGCTGCCCGGGGCGCGTTCGGTGGCACCGGCGCGCCATGACCAGATGCCCTACCGCACCTTCTTCGCACAGCTGGCCGAACGGCTGCGCAAGACCTGGGAGGGCAGGGCCGGCGGATACGAGCGGGCGGCGCAGTTCCGCACCGACCTGCAGCTGGCGGCCGACAGCCTGAAGGCCAACCGCGGCCTGAATGCCGGCTACCAGCTGGTGCGCCGCCTGCTGTTGCGACTGGATACCTTCGGGTTCCACCTGGCGACACTCGAACTGAAGCAGCGGGCCGATGTGCTCCATCGCGTGCTGGCACAAGGACTGGATGAACCGGGCTGGGTGAAGCTGCCGCGCGGCGAGCGCACCACACGCCTGGCGGACATCCTCAGCCGCAATGTCGGCCCGGTGGCGCAGCTGGATGCGCTGTCGCGCCGTACGCTGGCAGTTTTCGAGGCCGCCGTTCAGTGCCGCATGCGGTATGGCCAGAAGGCCATCGGCGATTACGTGGTGTCAGGCGTCGAAGGCGCCGACGACGTGATGGCCGCGCTGGTGCTGGCGCGCTGGGCCGGTGTGGATGATCGCAAGTCCGGTGCCGTGGGCATGGATTTCTCGCCGCTGTTCAACAGCTGCGCCAGCCTCGATGACGCCGGCGCAACGCTGGCCACCCTGCTGGCCGATCCCACCTATCGCGAGCACCTGCAGGTGCGCGGCGTGCCGCAGCCGGTCTACATCGGCTATGCCGATGCCGGCCGCGATGGTGGCTACATCGCGATGCGAGTCAGCGCCTATGAGGCGCAGCGGGCCCTGCAGGCCAGCGCCGCAGCCGTCGGTGTGCCGCTGCGGCTGAACCATGCGCGCGGCGGCAACATCGCCCGCGGCGGCGCGCGGCTCGACGCCATCGTTCACGCGATGCCGCCGGACAGCATCGATGGCGAACTGCATGTCACCGAGCAGGGCGAGACCATCGGCCAGAACTACGGCCTGCGCTCCAATGCCCTGCGTTCGCTTGAACGCGCATTCGGCGTGCTGGGCCTGGCGCGCGTGGCGCAGCGACGCGGCGAGGCCGTGCCGGAGGATGAGGCCTCCCGCGACCTGATGCGCCGGATCGCCGCGCGCAGTCGCGACGCCTGGCGCCGGCTGTGCGTCGAGGACGTGGAGTTCCAGGACTTCTTCCGCGCCGCCACCCCGATCGACGTGATTGAACGCATGCAGGTCGGCTCGCGTTCGATCTGGGAGCCGGGTGGGCGCGGCGCGCTGGCCATCCGCTCCACCCCCTGGGTGTTCGCCTGGTCGCAGGCGCGCTTCTTCCTGCCGGGCTGGTATGGCGCCGGCACGGCGCTGGAGGAGGCCATCGCCGCCCACGGCGTCGAGCGGCTGCGTGACATCTTCCGCCGCTGGTCCTTCTTCCGCCTGCTGGTGGAGGACGTCGAATCGCAGCTGGCGCGCACCGATTTCGCCATCGCCGCCCACTATGCCGGGCTGGCCTCGGCCACAAGTTCCGCCTGCCTGCCGCTGCTGCGGGCCGAGTTCGAGCGCTGCCGCGGCGCCGTGCTGGCCATCAGGGAGCAGGCCGACCTGCTGGACGCGGACGCCACGCAGCAGCGGTCCATCCAGCTGCGAAATCCCTATGTGGACCCGATGAACCTGATGCAGGTGGACCTGCTGCGCCGCTGGCGGGCCACCGCGCGCGAGGACCAGGACCTGTTCGAGGCGCTGGTTGCCAGCGTCAGTGGTATTTCGCAGGGCCTGCAGACCGCCGGCTGAGGGCCCCGCTGCCTGGCGCTTACATATAACCCCGGCGCAGGTCAAAATAACGGGTTCCCGGCGGGTTGCCGCCAGCCATATCGATTAGAGTGCCGCCGTGTACCGCTATGACGAAATCGACGCGACCCTCGTAGCCGAGCGCGTCAGCCAGTTCCGCGACCAGACGCGGCGTTTCCTTGAAGGCAAGCTGTCGGAGGAGGAATTCCGCCCGCTGCGCCTGCGCAATGGCCTGTACATCCAGCGCCATGCGCCGATGCTGCGCGTGGCCATCCCGTATGGCCTGCTCGCCACCCGCCAGCTGCGCATGCTGGCGCACCTGGCGCGCAAGTACGACCGCGGCTACGGGCATTTCACCACCCGCCAGAACATCCAGTACAACTGGCCGAAGCTTGAGGACGTGCCCGACATGCTGGCCGACCTCGCCAGCGTCGAGATGCACGCCATCCAGACCAGCGGCAACTGCATCCGCAACACCACCTCCGATCATTTCGCCGGCATCGCGCCGGACGAGATCGAGGATCCGCGGCCGTACTGCGAGATCATCCGCCAGTGGTCGACGCTGCACCCAGAGTTCAGCTACCTGCCGCGCAAGTTCAAGATCGCCGTCACCGGCGCGCCGGCCGACCGCGCCGCTTCCGAGGTGCATGACATCGGCCTGCACCTGGTGAAGAACGCAGAAGGCGAGGTGGGCTTCGAGGTGCTGGTCGGTGGCGGCCTGGGCCGCATGCCGATGATCGGCAAGGTCATCCGCGAGTTCCTCCCGAAACAGCACCTGCTGTCCTACCTCGAGGCCATCCTGCGCATCTACAACCAGGAAGGCCGCCGCGACAACATCCATCGCGCGCGCATCAAGATCCTGGTGAAGTCCAAGGGTGTCGAGGCCTTCCGCAATGCCGTCGAGGCGGAGTGGGAGCTGATCCGCCGCGACCAGCCGGGCCTGACGCTGGACGATGCCGAGATCGAGCGCATGCGCGGCTTCTTCACGCCGCCGCCGTACGAGAAGCTCGCCGACATCGACGTCACGGCCAACCAGTCGCCGGAGTTCCTGGCCTGGTACCGCTACAACACGCGCCAGCACAAGGTGCCCGGCTATCGCGCCGTGGTGGTGTCGCTGAAGGCCACCGGCGTGCCGCCGGGGGACATGACCGATGCGCAGATGGATGCCGTTGCCGACCTCGCCGACCGTGTTTCCGGTGGCCAGGTCCGCGTGACCCATGACCAGAACCTGGTGCTGGGCGACGTGCGGCAGATCGACCTGTTCGAGACCTGGCAGGCGCTGAAGGCGCTGAACCTGGCGACGCCGAACATCGGCACGCTCAACGACATGATCTGCTGCCCGGGCCTGGATTTCTGCGCGCTGGCCAATGCCAGCTCGATCAGCATCGCCAACCAGATCCAGGAGCGCTTCAGCGACTTCGACTACCTGTACGACCTGGGTCACATCGAGATCAAGATGTCCGGCTGCATGAATGCCTGCGGGCACCATCATGTCGGCAACATCGGCATCCTCGGCGTCGACAAGCATGGCGTCGAGTGGTACCAGATCACCATCGGCGGCTCGGCCAGCCACAACAGCGCGCTGGGCGAGGTCATCGGGCCTTCGGTTGCGAAGGACGCCGTGGCCGAGACCATCGCCCGCCTGCTCGATGTGTACGTCGAGAACCGCGAAGAGGGCGAGGAATTCCTGCAGACCGTGCGGCGCATCGGCGTCGCGCCTTTCAGCGAACGCGTTTATGCCAAAGCTCATTAAGGGACGCGCCCTCGCGGCGAGCAACGAATGGACCCTGGCCGGCGACGATGCGCCGGCTGATGCCACGCACCTGATCCTGCCGCTTGAGGATTACATCCTCGCGATCGAGTCGGGCGAGCCGGCGGACCGCCGCGCGCCGCTGCTGAAGGCGGCGAACGTCGACCTCTCGCCACTGCAGCCCTATCTCGACCGTGTGCCACTGATTGCGGTGGAATTCACCACCACCGGTGACGGCCGCGGTTTCACGCAGGCGCAGCTGCTGCGTGGCCGTTACGCCTACCGCGGCGAACTGCGGGCGGTGGGCAAGATCCGCGCGGACCAGATGTATTTCATGGCCCGCTGCGGCTTTGATGCCTTCGACCTGCTGGACGACGAGGATCCGGACGTTGCGCTGGCGCAGCTGGATCGGTTCAGCGTCGCCTACCAGCAGGGCGTCGACGGCGCGCTGACGCATCCGCGCCGCCGTTACGGCTAGAAGCGGCGTTCCTGGCGCGCCAGCGCGCGCCTTCCCTCAGTTGCAGGAAACCGGCGCCATCGCGGCGCCGGAACGCCGGTCACTTGCGGCGGATTTCCTGCAATGCCTCGTTCATCTTGAACAGCACGATCAGCAGCTCACACCAGATGCGCGCGCCCAGTGCGCCGGCGCCCATGATGATGAGGCCCCTGATGAAATTGCCGAAGGTGAAGCCTTCGAAGCCGACGAACATCGAAGCCAGTCCACTGATGACACTGGCCACCAGCAGCAGCCAGTAAACCAGCGTGATGACCTTCGGGGTCAGCATGTTGTCGAAATAAAGCAGCTCTCTCATGGCGACTCCCTGATTGTTGTTATTCGCGGGAAGCGGGCAGGGCCCGGATCCGGTGCCCTCCGGATCATGTCACCGGCTGCAGGGGCCGGTCCACCATGAAAAAACGCGGCCGGACTTTCGCCCGGCCGCGTCTGCTGTTCAATCCATCGTCCCGGATCAGGCCGACGTACGGGTGGCCCGACCGCCGTGCCGCGGCCGGTGACGGCCGTGCGGACGCTGCTGCGAGTCATTGCGGCGATGCCGCGCCTGCGACGGATCCTGCGGGCGTCCGCGCTGGCCCTGCGGGGGCTGTGACGCCTGCTGCGGTTGTCCGTCCTGACGCGGTTGCGACGGGCGCTGCTGCCGCGACTGGTCCGGACGCTGCTGCGAACGCTGCGGATTGCGCTGCTGGCGCTGCTGCTGCTGCGGTCGTGGTTCACGCGGCGCCTCCGGACGGCCGGCCGGTTCGCTGATCTCGAAATGCGGCAGCGGCAGGCTGGGGATGTCGCGGCCGAGCAGCTTGATGATGTCCTTCAGGAACGGCGCCTCGTCTGGCGACACCAGCGACACCGCCTTGCCGGTGGAGCCGGCGCGGGCCGTGCGGCCGATGCGGTGCACGTAATCCTCCGGCACGTTCGGCAACTCGTAGTTGACCACGTACGGGAGTTCCTTGATGTCGAGACCGCGGGCCGCCACTTCGGTGGCGACCAGCGCCACGATCTGGTTGCTCTTGAAGTCCGACAGGGCGCGCACGCGCGCGTTCTGGCTCTTGTTGCCGTGGATGGGCAGGGCCGGGATGCCGGCGCGCGACAGCTGTTCGGCAAGGCGGTTGGCGCCATGCTTGGTGCGCGTGAACACCAGCACCTGGTGCCAGTTGCCCTCGTTGATCAGGTGCGCCAGCAGGTGGCGCTTGTGTTCCTTCGGCAGGCGGTAGCTGACCTGCTCCACCTTGTCGGCGGTGCGGTTCGGCGGCGTCACTTCGACGGCCACCGGATCGCGCAGCAGGTTCTGCGCCAGGCGACGGATGTCATCCGAATAGGTGGCCGAGAACATCAGGTTCTGGCGTTCCTTCGGCAGCAGCGCGCGCACGCGCTTGATGGCATGGATGAAACCCATGTCGAGCATGCGGTCGGCTTCATCCAGCACGAACATGTTCACTTCGGCGAGGGACACGGCCTTCTGTTCGGCGAGATCGAGCAACCGGCCCGGCGTTGCGACGAGGATGTCGCAGCCGCGGCGCAGTGCATCCACCTGCGGCCGTTCGCTGACACCACCGAACAGCACGGTGGAGCGCAGGTCGGTGTTGCGGCCGTAGTGCTGCACGCTCTCGGCCACCTGGGCGGCGAGTTCGCGCGTTGGAGTCAGGATCAGCGCGCGCGGCGCATTGCCCTGGCGGCGCTCGAGGCGCTGCAGGATGGGCAGCACGAAGCTGGCCGTCTTGCCGGTGCCGGTCTGCGCGCCGGCGAGTACATCGCGGCCCGACAGCACGGCGGGAATGGCAGCCTGCTGGATGGGAGTGGGAGAGGTGTAGCCTTTTTCGGCAACAGCAGAGAGCA
>CAYNEX010000084.1:0-12353 GCA_964396335.1 uncultured Steroidobacteraceae bacterium
AGCGCGCGATGCGCGCCCATGCGATCGACGATGGAGCCGGCCACCGAGGCCAGCGCCGCCGGCAGGATGGTCATCAATGAGATCAGCAGCGCGAACTGTGCCGGCGAGGCGCCGAGGTGCGTGCCGATGTCCCCGAGCAGCGGGATGACCTTGCTCAGCGAGGCGGTGGTGAGCACGCCATAGCAGTAGATCAGGCCGATGGACACCCAGCTGCCGGGTGCCGGCGCAAAGGCGCGCACGGAATGCGTCATCGGACCTGCCCCCTGTATCGTTGTTTGGCGAGCATGGTACACAAAGCGCGCCGCACGGCAGGGGATTCCCTGCGGGGAGGAACGCCCCGCAGTGTCGGCGCCGGAGACGGGAGGTGCCCCACCGCCTCCGGCACGCGGTGGACTTCAGTCGAAGACCACCGTCACACCGGCCACCACCGTGCGCGGCGCACCAGGCCGCATGCCGTTCTGGAAGTCGGCCACGTATTTCTTTCCTGTGAGGTTGCGTCCCTGCACCCACAGCGTCGCGCCGGTATCGCGCAGGCGATACCCGATGCGCGCCGACAGCAGCGTGCGGGACGGCACCGCGCCCAGCACGATGGGCTCGCGCAGGTCGATCCCATCATCCGCCTGCAGCGGCTCGCACTCGGCATCCTCGATGCAGTCCTCGCCCACCAGCAGCGGGCCGCGGGTGTTGGCCGGATCGGTGTAGAAACGTCCCTCATGCGAGAGCGTCAGGCTGGCATGCCAGCCGGCCGCATGCTCCATGCCCAGCGTCAGGGCGCCGTAATGCAACGGCACTTCCGGCACGCGGTTGCCGCGGCTGTCTCCGCGCGTGAACTTTGCATTGCTGTAGTTCCAGGCCAGCTCGCCGAAGACGTTCAGCGCCGATCCGGTAAAAGGCGCGGACTCCAGCCGGGCGCCGAGGTCCAGGCCGTACGCGCGCGAGTTCGCCTCGTTCACGTACACACTGGCGAAGGTGACCGGGTCGATGTAGGGCAGCTGAACCAGCGTGTTGCGCAGGCGGTTGTAGAACACCGCCGCGTCGAGGCTGAAGCCGGCGGCCGGCTGCGTGCGCAGTCCCAGCTGCGAGTTGATGCCGATCTCCGGCTTCAGCGGGAACGAGCTGCCGCGCGCGATCGCCGGCGTGTAGCCGCGTTCGACGCTGGCATACCACTGCGCATTGTCGGCGGCGTCATACATCACGCTGACGCCAGGCAGCAGCACCGACCGCTTCTCGCTTTCCTTCGGGCGCGGACCGCTGCCTGCGTCGAACACACGCTCGCGCGACTGGGTGTAGCGCTCGGCACGCACGCCGGGCACGAAGGTCCAGGCGCCGCTGCTGATTTCATCCTGCAGGAATGCGGACACCGCCCAGGCGCGGTAATCCTCCTCGCGCGTCTTCTGGCCGCGGTTGCCCGGCGTCAGGATCTCGCCCACCTCACCTTCGGTGCGACGGTCATCGAACACCTGCCGCTCCGCGCGCACACCCCACTCCAGCCGGTGACTGGCACCGTTGCCGGCCCGCAGCGCCAGCGCGGTGCGGTTCTCCAGGCCGTAATTGCGGTAATGGCGGTCGCGGCTGATCATCCGACCGTTGCCGCCGGGGCCCGGCACGAAGGTTCCATCACCATCCTCCAGCACCAGCTCCGGCAGCTCGCCGACCAGGTATTCGCCCGGATCGACGGTGAAGCGCGGCCGGTCCAGGTTGGTGTGGAACAGGCGTGTGGAATTGGACAGCGAGTCGCTCAGCGCGATGTGGTGCTTCACGTCGAACTTGAAGTAGTCCACCGCAATGGTGTTGTACTCCTGGCCGAAGCGGCCGCGCTTGGTGCGCGGCGCCACCGCATATTCCTGCGGCGTCAGGTTGCTCTCGTCGTAATGCGAGCGCTCGCGGAAATACAGCGCCGAGGCCGACAGCTGGTGGCGCTCGTTCACCTTCCATTCGGCCGCGCCATAGAAGTCCTGGTAATGCGTGTCTTCCACGTCGAAGGTGCCGTCGGCCTTCAGGCGCGTGTAAGAGAACACCGTTCCCAGGTCGCCGTCGGTGCGCCGGTGCGAGAGGTGCTGGCGCTGCGTATCCTGGTTGCCGAAGGCGGCCTCCAGCTTCGTCACCGGCTCGTCGGTGGGACGGATGCTGCGGAAGTTGATGATGCCGTGGTTGTTCAGCGGACCGTTCTTCACCTGGCCGTTGGCCTTGATCACCTCGATGCGCTCGAGGCGTTCGGTGGGCGGGGTGTAATGCGCGCTGGCATCAAGATAGGTGGAGGCATTGATGGGCGTGCCATCCTCCAGCAGCAGCACCTGGCGCGAGCGGCGCGTGGGCGCGGCGCGCACGCCGATGCCCGAACGGCGGCCCAGGATGTCATCGTCCAGCGCGCGCACGCCGGGCACGAAACGCAGCGCATCGTGCAGGGTGTAGGGACGCAGCTTCTCGATGTCCTCGGCGGTCAGCTCGCTGGCCGCCCCCGGCGCTTCGCGGCTGTCGGCCGGGACCACGCCCCAGACCTCCACGGTGGCCAGCGAGTCTTCCGAATCCCTGGCCTCGGCCGCGCCAGCGGCTGCAGCCACGGTGAGCAGGCCCACTCCCAGCACAAACATATTCTTCTTCACGGATCCCCCGATCGATTTGAAGGAACCGCGTAGTCTCGCGGCTGGCAGGCGGGGGTTCACTGGAGATCATCCCGGTGTCCCGCGGGAAGAACTCCCGGCCAAGCAGGAAGTTCGGCAAGCGGTGGATCGTGGTCCGTGGCCCGTGCGGTTGGCTATGCTCGCTGCATGCCACGCGTGTTCTTCGCCCTCCAGCCACCACCTGACGACCGGAGGACCATGCACCAACTGGCGCTGCCGCTGGCGCAGGAGACGGGAGGCCGGGCGATCCCAGCCGCCGACCTGCACATGACGCTTTGCTTCCTCGGCGAGGTGCCGGCAGAGCAGATCGCGGCAATGATTGATGCGGCGGCACTGATCGAACCGGCGCGCATCCAGCTCACGCTGGACCGCATCGACTGGTGGCGCCGGCCGAGGGTGCTGTGCCTGCTGCCCGGGGTGGAACCGCCGCGCCTGCAACGACTGGCTGAAGAGCTGCGCATGGCCTGCAGGAGCATCGGGCTTGAACCCGATCCGAAACCCTTCCGTGCGCACCTGACGGTGGCGCGCAAGGCCGGCCCGGCAAACGCAGCCCGCTCGTGGCCACAGACCCTGCCACAGGCGCTGCCGTTCACCGCAGAGGGTTTCGTGCTGATGCAGAGCGCCGGCGCCGGGGATGGCCCTCGTTATGCGGTGCTGCACACCTGGCCGCCCGCGCCGGTGCGGTCATGACTTTTCCCGTTATTTGTAGAACCCCTGCCGCAGGTTGATGCCATGCTCGAGCCAGACGCGCATCGCGCACAGCATGCCGGTCCAGCCTTCGCAATTGCCATAGGATGATTTCAGGCCTGCCGGATTCGCGGCCCAGCCTTCCTCGCTGATGCGCACCCAGGTGCGGCCATCCTGCAGCGGCTCGAAGGTCATCGTCACGCGCGTACAACGCGCGCCATTCGCGTCAGGCTCCACCGCATCTTCGGCGCCATCCCAGCGCAGCACGATGCGGCGGTTCTTCTCCACCTCGTCGACGTGCACCGGGAACGCACCGGGGAAGTCATGGAAATCCCAGGTGACCACCGCGCCGGGTTCGAGCCGCCCTTGCGCGCCCCCCGTGGTGAAGAACTGCGACAGGTGGTCCGGATTCACCACCGCCTCGAACACCTCTTCCACCGGCTTTGCGATGCGGCCACCGACCGTGAATTTCAGTTCCATGCGCCCTCCTCTGCCCTGTGCCGGCGAACATATGTTATAGTTTTATAACATGTCAACCGACGACCTGGACGACCTGCTGTTCAAGGCGCTGGGCAACCGCTGGCGCCGGCGCATGCTCGACGAATTGAAGAAGGGTCCGCGCACCACCGGCATGCTGTGCGAACTGCTGCCGGAACTGGACCGCTGCACGGTGATGCAGCACCTGCGTGTGCTCGAAGAGGCCGGCCTGTTGATCGTCGAGCGCCGCGGCCGCGAACGCTGGAACTCGCTCGACGCATTGCCGATCCACGCCATCCACGAGCGCTGGATCGGCCCCTACGCGGCCTATGCCGCCTCGATGCTGGCCCGGCTCAGGCGCAGTGCGCGCGAGCCGGTGGCCTGATCAGTTCGACCCCGCCGCCCTGGCGAAGTCCCCCGCCTTGACGATGGTGAGCTTCGAGGGATCGATGTGCTTGCGCAGCGCCGCGCGCACTTCATCCGGGGTCACCGCCAGCACGCGTTCCTCGAAGGCCTTGTCCCAGGTCAGGAGCGTGCGGCCACTGTCCAGGTGCGCCAGCAGGCGGCTGGCCAGCGAGGCGTCCTGGGTACGGATCTCGGCGAAATTCTGCTGCCAGCCGGCCTTGGCCTTCTGGATCTCGGCATCGGTGAAGCCCTCGTCCAGCGCGCGTTGCAGTTCCTCGCGCAGCGCCGCCTCGACCTTCGGGATGTTCTGCGGCGCGGCGATGGCCTGCGCGGTCCAGCCGCCGGCACGGTCGAACAGCGACCCGGCCACCTGCGAACCCACCGAATAACTCAGGCCTTCCTTCACGCGGATGCGCGCGAACAGGCGTGAATCGAACGCGGCGCCGCCACCCAGCATGTAGTCGGCCAGGAACAACGCGGCGTATTCCGGGTCGTTCTGGTTCAGGTCCAGGTTCATGCGCGCCACCAGCAGCGCGTTCTCCTTGTCCGGCGTCTCGATGGTGATGTCGGCCGGCGCGATGTCGCGGTATTCGCGGGTAATGCGTTCCCACGGCATGTCGTTGCGCCAGTCACCGAAGGCTTCCTCGATGGCCTTCAGCACCTCCTCCTCGTCGAAATCGCCCACCACCGCGATCTGCGCGCGGTTGGCGGCATAGAAGTCGCGATGGAACCTGCGCACGTCCTCCAGCGTCACCGCGCGGATCGCCTCGATCTGCTCCTGCAACGTGTCGGAGCGGCGCGGATCACCCGGCGGGTAGATGTTGAAGTGTTTTCCCAGTGCTTCGGAGGCCAGCGACGAAGGTTCGGACAGCGATGACTCGAGGCTGATGATGGCCTGGTCCTTCAGCTGCGAGAACTCGCCTTCGGGGAAGGAAGGCTCGCGCAGCGCATGCGCCGCCAGGCGGATGGCGGCCACCAGGTTCGGCCGGGTGGTCTGGAAGCTGGCAGCCATCGACCCCACGCCGCCGGTGGCATTGAGCCTGGTGAATTCGTCGCGCAGCTGTTCGCGGGTATAGCGCGTGGTGCCGCGCATCAGCATGCTGCCGGTCAGCGCCGCCACATAACTGCGGTTCATCATCGTCTCGAGGTTGCCGGCCGGCAGCGACAGGCGGAAGTTCACCGTGTCGCCCCGGTTGTCCTTCGACAGCAGCGCGATCTTCATGCCGTTGATCTCGACCCGGCGCACGCGCCGCTCGATGTTCTCCGGGCTGGGATCGAACTGCTCGGCGTCCGCGGCCGCCTGCTTCGGCTGGTAGTCCTTCAGCACTTCCCCGGCGCTGGCCACCCGCGGGATCTCGGCGCGCTGCGGCGCATCCTCATGCAGGAACAGCCCCGTCACGCGGTTGTCGCGGCGGAAGTAGCGGCCGGCCGCGGCGGCGACCTGGTCGGCGGTCACCTCCTGCTGCCGGTCGCGGTTCAGGAAGAACATGCGCCAGTCCCCCAGCGCGATGTAGTCGGACAGCGAGACGCCGAGGCGCTCATGGTCATTGATGATGCGCTCGGCGGAATTGGCGAAGTTCAGCCGCGCGCGCTCCATCTCCTCGGCGGTGGGCGGCTCGTACACCAGGTTCTCCACGGCGCGGACCAGCTCCGCCTGCACCGGCTCGATCGGGTCGCCCTTCTTCATCACCGCGCCGACCAGGTGCAGCGTGCCATCGACGCCGGTGAGCCCGCCGCCCAGCACCTGCGCGGCCTTGCCGGTTTCCACCAGCGACTTGTGCAGCCGGCCGGACGGGGTGTCGGTGAGCACGAAGCTGGCGTAGTCCATCGCCACGTCATCCGGATGCAGCGGCGAGGGTGTCTTGTACGCCAGCACCACCACCTGCGTGTCGCCGACGCGGCGCACGGTCACCATGCGCTCGCCGTCCTGGGTCGGTTCGACCGTCCACAGCTTCGGCAGCACCCGCGTCGGCTTCGGGATCTTTCCGAAGTGCCGGTTGACCATCTCCAGCGCCTTGGCCGGGTCGAAGCGGCCGGCGATCAGCAGCACCGCGTTGTCGGGCTGGTAATAGCGGCGGTAGAAGGCGCGCAGGTTGTCGATCTCGACGTTCTCGATGTCCGAGCGGTTGCCGATGGTCGAGTTGCCGTAGTTGTGCCAGTCATAGGCGATGCTCTGCAGGCGCTTCACCAGCACGTTGACCGGCGAGTTCTCGCCACGCTCGTACTCGTTGCGCACCACGGTCATCTCGGTGTCGAGGTCCTCCTTCGCCACCTTCGCGTTGACCATGCGGTCCGCTTCCATCATCAGCACCCAGTCGAGCGTCTCGTCGCTGGCGGTGAACAGCTCGAAGTAGTTGGTGCGGTCCATCGACGTGGTGCCGTTGAACTCGCGCACGCGGCCGTTGAACTCCTTGCCGATGTCCGGGATGTTGGTGGTGCCCTTGAACAGCAGGTGCTCCAGCAGGTGCGCCATGCCGGTCTCGCCATAACCCTCGTGGCGCGAACCGACCAGGTAGGTGATGTTCACCGTGACCGTGGGCTTCGACTGGTCCGGGAACAGCAGCACCTTCAGGCCGTTGGCCAGGCGGTATTCGGTGATGCCCTCGACCTCGGTGATGCGTTCCGGCGCAGGCAGCGCCGCCGGCGCGGCGGCCAGCGCAACATGGGCAAGGAGCAGAAGGAGAAGCGCAGTCAGCGACTGGCGCGAGAGGGCTCGCACGGACATGGCGGGTCTTCCTTGTTGCCGACCTCGGGATATCGGCGCTGCACCGATCGTTGCAGACTGGCCGGACCCGGGCAAGCCGGCGAGGTGCCGGATGGATGACCCGGCACGGAATGTTCGCGGCCCGCGAAAACGGGGCCGCGAACGCGATCAATCAGCCGGCGGGCGCGCGCTTCGCATTGACCGGCAGCTTCTCCGGCCCCTGGCCCAGGTCCAGCTCGCTGACCAGGTTCAGCTCATCGCCCTTCAGCTTGCCGGTGTACTTGATCTGCATCGGCGGCGCGCCTTCGGCAGTCAGGATGGCCAGCGTGAAGCTCACATCGTCACCCTTGATCAGGCCGTCGGAGATCGGCGCGGGCTCCGGCATCATCGCCATCTGCATGGCGCCGGTCAGCTTCTCGCCTTCGGCCTTCAGGTCGAAGCTCAGTTCCACCGGGCCCATCGGCCCGCCATCCACGGTGGCATTCCAGCGGCCATCGATGCCATCGGCCAGTGCCGGCAGGGCCAGCAGCATGGCGGCGAGGCCGGCGACATAATCACGTGTCTTGTTCATCCGTTGTTCCTGCAAATCTCCGCCCGGAAGGGACGGCCGACCCATTCTACGCAGGCTGGAGCCGGTTCCAGGCCCCGGCGGGGCCGCCCGATGGGGCATCGCCGCATGGACCTGCCATTTTCCGGTTGCGGCCCCGCGCGGCCTCTGGTAAATCATGTACCTCATGAACACCCGGTACTTTTTTTGGCAGTACTTTCCCCATCCGGAAATGGCGGCGGAAGGACTGGGTGTGCGCTGAAGGCAGCAAACACGAAGAACCCGGAAAACCGCCAAGCAAGGCGGTTTTTTTTTGCCCAGGAGACGACCGTGACCGTCAATACCGATGACCTGCGCATCCGCACGATGCGGGAAATGATCACGCCGGCGCAGCTGCTGGCCGACTGCCCGCGCGATGATGCGGCCAGCACGACCGTGGTCGCGGCGCGCACCGCCCTGCAGAAGATCCTGCGCGGCGAGGACGACCGCCTGATCGTGGTGGTCGGCCCCTGCTCCATCCACGACCCGCAGGCGGCGCTGGACTACGCGCGCCGGCTGGTGGTCGAGCGGCGCCGCCTCGCCGACAAGCTCGAGATCGTGATGCGCGTGTACTTCGAGAAGCCGCGCACCACCGTGGGCTGGAAGGGCCTGATCAACGACCCGGACCTCGACGGCAGCTTCGACATCGGCAAGGGCCTGCACCTGGCCCGCAACCTGCTCCTTGAGGTGAACCGCCTCGGCCTGCCGGCCGGCTGCGAGTTCCTCGACATCATCACGCCGCAGTACTTCGCCGACCTGGTCGCCTGGGGCGCCATCGGTGCGCGCACCACCGAAAGCCAGGTGCACCGCGAGATGACCTCGGGCCTCTCCTGCCCGGTGGGCTTCAAGAACGGCACCGACGGCAATGCCCGCATCGCCATCGATGCGGTGCTGGCCGCGGCGCATCCGCACCACTTCCTGGCCGTGACCAAGCATGGCAAGACCGCCATCGCCTCGACCACCGGCAATGCCGACTGCCATGTGATCCTGCGTGGCGGCAAGACGCCGAACTACGATGCGGCCAGCATCGCGGCGGTGTGCGAGCAGCTGGAGAAGGCCGGCCTGCCGCAGCGCGTGATGGTCGATGCCAGCCATGGCAACAGCAGCAAGAAGCCGGAGAACCAGCCGGCGGTGCTGGCCGATATCGCCGGGCAGATCGCCTCGGGCAGCACGCGCATCTCGGGCGTGATGATCGAGAGCCACCTCAAGGCCGGCCGCCAGGACATCGTGCCGGGCAAGCCGCTGGAATACGGCAAGAGCGTCACCGACGGCTGCATCGACTGGGAAACCACGGTGAAGTCGCTGGACGTGCTGGCGCAGGCTGTCGAGGCGCAGCGCAGGCTCAGCAAGGCGGCCTGAGCCGCGCGAAGCCTCAGGCGCTGGTCGTCACGGGACCGGCGCCGAGCAGCTTGGTGCAGCCCTCTGCTTCCTGCTGCGCCTGCACGGCGCAGATCTGCTGCCAGCGCTGGCGGATCGCGCCCAGCGCGGCCTGGTTGCCGGTCTGTTCGGCCCAGCCGGCCAGCAAGGCATCCAGTCTTTCCACCCGCGCGCGCGTGCGCGCATGCAGCCGGTCCGGGCCATCCAGCTCACCGAGCACTTCGATCACCGCGGCGCGGATGCGCGCCGCATCCTCCGGCGCCATGCGCAGCAATCCCTGCAGGTACAGCGTGCCCCACTGGAAGCGGGTCGCCGGACCGCGCGACTCCCGGTAGCCGCGTTCCAGCCATTCCAGCGCCGCAGCGTTGTTGCCGGCACGCTCCTCGATGTCGGCCATGTCGGGCATGTAGTAATAGGGCGTGCGCGAGCGTTTCATCTGCTCTTCCAGCAGCGCGCGCAGCTGCAGGTCATCACCCAGTTCCGACAGCACCCACGAGGCGGAATTGACGATGCCGGCGCGGGCATTGGCGTCGTAGTCGCGCGCCAGGAACTGCTGCAGCGTGCGGCGGGCGCGGGCCGCCACTTCAGCCGGCACCTCGCCATCGCCCAGTGCCTTGGCCGCCTGCACGCGGCGCGCAGCCGAGAGCAGCCGTACCGTGTCGGACTGGCGTTCGTCCGCTTCCACGGCATCGAGCAGCGTGAAGTACCGCTGCCGCAGTTCGGCGCTGCGCGCCGGGGCCAGCTGCCGCGCGACGACGAACAGGTCATCGGACACATACAGCAGCGCATTGCCGGCCTCGCGGCTGCGCGCCGGATCGGCCAGCAGCGATTCAACCTGTGCGACCAGGCCGGAGAGCAGCGGCGATGCCCTGCCGCCCCCTTCGATGGCCTCACGTTCGGCGGTGGCGGCGAGATCCGCCGCCTGCACGACCAGCCGGTCGCGCTCGGCGCGCGATTCCGCCGGGCAGCGCTGCGCGGCCACCTCCAGGGCTTCGGCCAGCGCCGCGGACTCGCCGGTCCACATCGACCAGTCGTTCCATGCCAGACGGCGGCAGGCGGCCGCATCCAGCCGCCGCTTCGAATCGGCGCGCAGCGAGTGCAGCACTTCGTCCACCGGCTGCGCATCCTGCAGGGCGAGATCCAGCACGCCGGCATAACTGTCGAGGTCGCTGCCGCCGGAGATGCGCGCCAGCTCGCGCCGGTCGGCGGTCAGGACCACCACCGATGGATAACCCAGCACGCGGAATTCCTCGGCGATGCGCTGTGCGCCGGGAGCATCGCCATCCAGGTACACCGGCACGAACTGCCGCAGCGCCTGCTGGAAATCGGCGCGCGGGAACACATGCGCCTTCAGGTCGAAACAGGGCGGGCACCATTCCGCGCCCCAGTACAGGAACACGTGTTTCTGCCCGGCCCGGGCGGCCTCGAAGGCGGCGTCGACGCCACCCTCGAACCATTCGATGCCCTCCACCTTTGCCACCGACGTGGCGGTGCCCGTGGCCTGCGTGGCGGCTGCGGCAACGCCGGCCGGAGCCCGGGGGACCTCGGCGGAACGCTGGCAGGCCGCCAGCCCCAGCATTGCTGCCATCACCGGTCCCAGCCTGTTCATGGGCAATCCTCCAGCCATGGAAAAAGGCTACTCCGCCCGGGGACGCGATGCACCCCTCGGGTGGCCGGCACCCCGTCTGCGGTAGGCTATCGACCCGACCCGATTCCCGGTCCCGCCATGAATTCCCGTCCCGCCACCGCCACCGCCACCGCCCTGCTCACCACCATGCTCGCCACCTCCCCGCTGCAAGGCGCCGACGCGCCGGCCAACCCCTTCTTCCCGGCCAGTCCGCTGCCGTTCAACTACCCGCAGTTCGACCGCATCCGCGACGCCGACTTCGCGCCGGCCTTCGACGAGGGCATGCGCCAGCACCTGCAGGAAGTGCGCGCCATCGCCGACAACCCGGCCGAACCCACCTTCGAGAACACACTGGTGGCGCTGGAGCGCAGCGGCCAGCTGCTCGACCGTGCCCAGACCGTGTTCTTCTCGCTGGTGGCGGCCGATACCAACGACGTGCGCAACCAGCTGCGCAGCGATTACGCGCCGCGTTTCTCCGCCCACACCGATGCCATCCTGCTGGATGAAAAACTGTTCGCGCGCATCGACAAGCTGCATGCGGCACGCGCCACGCTCGGCCTCGACGCCGAGGCGCAGCGCCTGATCGAGCGTTACCACAGCGATTTCGTGCGCGCCGGCGCGCGGCTGTCGGCGGCCGACAAGGAAAAGCTCAAGGCGATGAACGCCGAGCTGGCCACGCTGTCGAGCCAGTTCAGCCAGAACGTGCTCGACGAGGTGAATGCCTCGGCGGTGGTGGTCGACGACGTGAAGGAACTGGACGGGCTCACCCCGGCGCAGATCGAAGCCGCGGCCGCGGAAGCGAAATCCCGCGGCCTCGAGGGCCGATACGTGCTGACGCTGCTGAACACCACCGGCCAGCCGGTCAACGTGCAGCTCACCAACCGCGCCCTGCGCCAGCGCGTGCACGAGGCCTCGGTGAACCGCGGCAGCCGCGGCGGCCCGCATGACAACCGCGAGATCGTCTCGCGCACCATGCAGCTGCGGGCGCAGCGCGCCGAGCTGCTGGGTTTCCCCGATTACGCCACCTATGGCCTGGAGGACCAGACCGCGCGCACGCCGGCGGCGGTGAACGGCATGCTGCGCCAGCTGGCGCCGGCAGCCGTGGCCAATGCGCGCCGCGAGGCGGCGGACCTGCAGGCCCGCATCCGCCAGGAAGGCGGCAACTTCGAGCTCGCGCCGTGGGACTGGGACTTCTACACCGAGAAGGTGCGGGTGGAGAAGTTCAACTTCGACGAGTCGCAGCTGAAGCCCTACCTCGAGCTCACCAACGTGCTCGAGAAGGGCGTGTTCTTCGCTGCCAACCGGCTCTACGGCCTGACCTTCAAGCGCCGCACCGACCTGCCCGTCTACCACCCGGATGTGCGGGTGTATGAAGTGGCCGATGCCGACGGCCAGCCGCTGGCGCTGTTCATCGCTGACATGTACGCGCGCAAGTCCAAGCGCGGCGGCGCGTGGATGAACTCCTATGTGTCGCAGTCGAAGTTGCTGGGCCTGAAGCCGGTGGTGGCCAACCACCTGAACATCCCCAGGCCGCCCGAGGGCGAACCCACGCTGCTGACCTGGGATGAAGTCACCACCGCCTTCCACGAGTTCGGCCATGCGCTGCACGGCATGTTCTCGCAGGTGGAATACCCCTACTTCAGCGGCACCAGCGTGCCGCGCGACTTCGTCGAGTTCCCCTCGCAGGTGAACGAGATGTGGGCCGACTGGCCCGAGGTGCTGAGGAACTATGCGGTGCACTACCGCACCGGCGAACCGATCCCGCAGGCACTGCTCGACAAGGTGATCGCGGCGCAGAAGTTCAACCAGGGTTTCGCCACCACCGAATACCTGGCCGCGGCGATGCTGGACCAGCGCTGGCACCAGTTG
>CAYNEX010000085.1:0-12126 GCA_964396335.1 uncultured Steroidobacteraceae bacterium
CGCTGCTTGCCGGCATTGCCCGTGGCCAGCACCACGCGGCGGGCGGGCTGCATGCTCAGTCCTTCTGCGCCAGCGCCGCCGACTGCAGCGCGAACAGCTGCGCGGTGCCGCGCGTGGCCAGTTCCAGCAGCGCATCGACTTCGTCGCGGCGCATCGGATGACCCTCGGCCGTGCCCTGCAGCTCGATGAAACCGCCGCCGCTGTTCATCACCACGTTCATGTCGGTCTCGGCGGTGGAATCCTCCACATAGTCGAGGTCGAGCACCGGCCGGCCGCCGACGATCCCCACCGACACCGCCGCCACCTGGCCGTGGATGGGATTGGCCACGCCCCTGGCAGCCACCAGCTTCGCGCAGGCGTCAGCCAGCGCCACATAGGCACCGGTGATCGCGGCGGTGCGCGTGCCGCCATCGGCCTGCAGCACATCGCAGTCCAGCGTCACGGTGCGCTCGCCCAGCGCCGACAGGTTCAGCGCCGCGCGCAGCGACCGACCGATCAGCCGCTGGATCTCCTGCGTGCGGCCGGTCTGCTTGCCCTTGGCCGCCTCGCGCGCGCCGCGCGTATGCGTGGCCCGCGGCAGCATGCCGTATTCGGCCGTGACCCAGCCCTGCCCCTTGCCGCGC
Source organism: uncultured Steroidobacteraceae bacterium (assembly GCA_964396335.1). GTDB lineage: Bacteria > Pseudomonadota > Gammaproteobacteria > Steroidobacterales > Steroidobacteraceae > ZC4RG30. The sequence continues at coordinate 624 of CAYNEX010000085.1, forward strand.
AGGAACGGCGGCACGCTCTCCTCGATGCTGGCGGTGCACAGCACGCGCGTATGGCCGAACTCGACCAGCACCGAACCTTCGGCATAGCGGGTGAAATGGCGGGTGAACTTCACCGGCCGCATCGCATCGGGCGAGCGGCCATCGTGACGGGGAACAACAGTGGTCATGGAACCCTCAGGGCGGCGACGGTGGCATTGTCCGCGCCGGCGCCGGCGCGGCGCACTGCGAACTCGGTGATGGCCTGCAGCGCGGTGGCCAGCGGCACACCGGAATAGATGGAAGCGGCGATGTCCTCGTCCAGCAGGTTGGACCAGAAGCCATCCGAGCACACCAGCATGGTGTCGCCGGAGCGCACGCGCACGCAGCGCCCGACCAGCATCTCCGGCAGCAGCGCATCACCACCCAGGCAGCTCTCGACGAAGTTGCGCATCGGATGGCTCTGCGCCTGCTGCGCGCTGATCAGGCCTTCCTGCACCAGCAGCTCCACATGGCTGTGGTCGCGCGTGCGCGACAGCACCGCGCCATCGCGCAGGTGGTAGATGCGGCTGTCGCCGACATGCGCGAACCAGGCGGTGGAATCCTGCACCAGGCAGACAGCACCGGTGGTGCGCGGCCGGTGTTCCAATGGCAGCTGCGCGCCCAGCGCCACCATCTGCGCATGCGCGGCGCCCAGAGACATGTGCAGGAAGGCGAGCGGATCGAGCAGCGGGTGCGAGGCTTCGTTGAAGCGCGACAGCACCACCTTGCGGGCCAGTTCGGCGGCGGCGGCGCCATCGGAATGGCCGCCCATGCCATCGAACACCGCGATCAGCGCGGTGGATCCATCGACCGCGGTGGCCATGCGGTCCTGGTTCTCTTCGCGCGCGCCGATGAGGCTGATCTCTGCCAACTCGAATTGCAAAACCCGCCCCTGCAAGCGCTAGACTGCCGGCCATTATTGCACGCGCCCTGACAAAGGGCAGGGATCCATGATCGCCAGCATGACCGGCTTTGCGCGCGCCGAGGCCAACGTGCCCAGCGGCACGCTCGTCTGCGAACTGCGCAGCGTCAACCATCGTTTCCTCGAGGCCTCGTTGCGCCTGCCTGAAGACCTGCGCGCGCTCGACCCCGAGCTGCGCGCGCGCCTGCAGCAGGCGCTGCGCCGGGGCAAGGTCGACTGCACTTTCACATATCGCGGCGGCACCCGTTCCGAGCAGTCACTGGAACTGGATGCCGGCCTGGTCGATCGCCTGCAGGGCCTGCTCGTCCAGCTGCAGGAGAAGGTGCGGCCGGGCGGCATCGCACCGCAGGTGGACCTGGTCGACCTGCTGCGTTTCCCCGGCGTGCTGGCCGAACCGGCCACCGATCCGGAAGCCCTGCTGGCCGCCGCGCGCGAACTGTTCGACCGCACGCTGGCCGACCTGAAGTCGATGCGCGCCCGCGAAGGCGCGCGACTGAAGGACCTGCTGCTGCAACGCTGCGACGCGCTGGCGACATTGACCACACAGGTTCGCGAGCGCCTGCCCGAGGTGCATGCCGCGATCCGCCAGCGTTATGCCGAGCGGATCGCCGAACTCGGCGTCAACGTGGAGACCGACCGCCTCGAAACGGAAGTGGTGCTGCTGGCACAGAAGATGGACGTGGCCGAGGAACTGGACCGCCTCGACGGCCACATCAGCGAGACGCGCCGCATCCTCGCCGGCCAGGAGGCCGCCGGCCGCCGCCTGGACTTCCTGATGCAGGAGTTCAACCGCGAGGCCAACACGCTGTCCTCGAAGTCGCAGGACCTCACCACCACCCGCCTGGCGGTGGAGATGAAGGTGCTGATCGAGCAGATGCGCGAGCAGGTGCAGAACGTCGAATAGACGTTCTCGCCACCCCTCCCGCAGGGGCCGTAGCCGGGGCGCGACAGCCGTTTCAACGCTGTAGGACCGCTCCCACCATGCCGCTGCATGGCCTGCCGATGGGCGCCATGCGGGGCCCGGGCGCACAGTGACGCCATGGCCGGCCGTACCGGCAACCCCACAGGAGAACGGCAATGGTGAAGAAGATCCTTTTCCTCGGCGCACTGGCCTGGGCCATCAACGCCGTCATGTGCGGCTCGCGCGATGCGAAGCGCCGTCGCCACACGGAAGGCCTGCTGCAGGACGGCCTGGAAGGCACCTATCCCGCCAGTGATCCGGTATCGAGCCAGAACTTCGACATCCCGGCCAACCGCCAGGCGCCGGCGACCTGATCAGAACGGCTTGAACACCATCAGGTAGAAGATGGCGAGGAAGGCGAACAGGGCGATGGTGCCCAGCGCCGTCCACCAGTAAAAGTACGTCCAGTATTGTCGCGTGAGGCGCTGGTCGCCGCACGCGACGCTCTCCGCCGCGATGTCCCGCATCAGGATCTGCAGCCACAGCACCGGCAACCAGCAGAGGATCGCCAGCGCATACAGCCAGGTCGACCACCACAGCCACCTGCTGGTGATGGACTGCTGCAGCAGGTGCATCAGGTAGACACCGCTCAGCGGCTGCAGGATGGCCGTGGGTGTGGTCAGCACCCAGTCGGCCAGCACCACCACGCGCGCCACCGCGGCCACATGCCGCGGATCACCCCGCAACGTGGCCACGAACATGTGGAACGCCGACCCCACCCCCGCGCCGAACAGGATGGTGGACGAGAGGATATGCAGCCACTTGACCGTCAGGTGTTCCATCGCGGCACCGCCAGGCGTTGCAGCATGTAGAAGGAGGCGAGCAGCGGGATGTTCTTGGTGATCGGCCCGAAGGGATGCAGCCAGAACTGCGGCAGCCAGATCGTGATCACCACGGTGTAGAACAGCACCAGCGCGATCTGCAGGCGCCACACCGCCGGACGCGTGCCAACGCACAGCACCGCGAGGCCCAGCAGCAGGTCCATGCCCGCGGCGCCGTACAGCATCAGTGGCTGGAGCGACGATGGAATGCCGACCGAGGCCAGCAGCGCCAGGCTCTGGTCCAGCGGGAAGATGCCCAGTGAGACCACGCCTGACACCAGCCACAGCAGCGCGATGGCCATGCGCAGCAGCGGCAGCGTCCAGGCCAGCGTGGCCTGCGTGGCCAGCGCTGGCGCGATGTCGCGATGGATGAACGTTGCAGGATGGCGGGCCGGCCGCCCCAGCACCACCTCGAACGCGCGCGGGTCCGCGGTGCTGCCCGCCGCCAGCATTCTCAGCGCCTCATCCCCCACCAGGCCGCTGCGTGACAACGCCGGCAGCAACCGCCCCAGCTGCAGCAGTGCAACCGGGATGGTGAACGAAGTTGCGGCGCGGAACCCCAGCTGTTGGCGCAGGCATTGCAGGTAGGCGCGCAGGCTGAGCGGTTCCGGCCCGACGGCGGCGATGTCCGACTCCGTGGATTGCGTCGCCTCCACCAGCTTCAGCACGGCCGCGGCCAGGTCATCGACATGCACCGGCTGCACCCGGCTGTCGAACAGGCGCGGCAGCGCCAGCACCGGCAGGCCGGCCACCGCCAGCAACACCGTGGCACTGCCGCCACCGGGCCCGAACACCAGCGACGGCCGCAGGATGACGCTCTCCACCGGCAGCGCGCGCAGTTGCCGATCCGCCTGGTGCTTGGTGGCGAAGTAGCGGGTCGACTGCGAATCGGCGCCGAGCGCGGAGACCTGGATGATCCGCCTCACCCCCTGCCGCGCGGCCGCTTCGAACAGTGCCGCAGGACCGGCGCCATGCAGGGCTGCCAGCGCGTTGTCCGGCACGTCATGGAAGGCACCGGCGGCATTGATCACCACATCAACGCCCTGCACGCGCGATCGCCACACGGCTGGATCGGTGTCGCGCGCCAGGTCCACCTGCATTTCACCGGCGGCCGCCCGCCGCGCGGCGGCGATCACCGTGTGGCCGGCTTCCTCGAGCACCGACCGGATGCGCCGCCCGATGAATCCGGTCGCACCCACCAGCAGCACACGCTGCGCGCGGCTGCGGTCAGGTACCGCGCTCATGCGATTTGTCGCGGGTGAGCAGCCAGGTCGCCACACCGAGCGCCGCGCCGAATCCGGCATACACGCACAACAGCGAGCCGCGCGACAGATGTTTCTCGAACCCCGGCCGGAAGCGCTGCGGCGTGCAGCGGTAATCCACGAAACAGGCCAGTGCCGCGGTCGCGGCGCCTTCCACCAGCCGCCGCGACGCCGGCCTCGGCCGCCGGTCACGCACGAACAAGGCCTGGTGCACCCCGCTCCACATCAAGGATGACCCATGGTGGATGGCGTAGGCGGCCAGCGTGTGCGGGATGGAGAAGCTGCGCCGGCGCGCCGACCGGCGCCCCCACACCCATTGGCTGGGTCCATTGTTCGGCGCCACCGCATTGCGGTTCTCGATCCATCCGCACAGCGACAGCACCAGCGTCGAGGCCACCGCAGCGGCGCTGCCCGTGACCAGCCATACCTTCGATTGCGGCTGCATGAACGCAGTGTGGGAGCGTGCCGGCGCGAGCCGCTGTAGGCGCACTCCCCGCAGCAGCGTCAGTGGCCCCAATGCGGGTCGATGCCCGCGCGCGTCAGGGCGGTCCGACAGGTACATGGCGTGCACGGCGACGCCTGCCGCACGCGGCCGGTTCCAGTATCCATCGAAGGCAATGCCACCCGCCGACCAAGGAGATCCGAATGGCCAGGAAGATGGACCCGGAACAAAGCCGCGAGGACGAGGACCTGGTGATGCGCGACAACGACCACGGCATCCGCCGCGGCGAGCGTAATGCGAGGCATGCCACCAACGACCGGGACCGCGATGTGGCCGAAGTCTGGCAGCGCGAACAGATGCGCGGCCGCGGCGATTTCGCCGACACGGATTTCCGCGCCCGTGGCGCCCCCGGCGACCAGGACAACACCGGGCGCATCGATGGCGAGGAGGCGTTCTTCTCCGGGTCGGTGGGGGACCTCGACAGTCTCGATGGGGCCGGCGGTGAGTCGGAGGACATCGACCTGGACACCCTGGGCAGTGGCCGCGAACAGTTCTTCCGCGACGAGGAAGATGATTCAGGGCCGGGCCAGCGGCGCTGAACACGAGTCGTCTCATCCCGCCTTGATGCGGGCCACCTGCACCAGTTCCGGCCGGGGCCTCAGCGTTTCGGCCGGTTGATCGCAGCCAGCGTCTTCATCGCCCCCGCCAGCGACTGGCGCGATTTCTCATAGTCCTTCCACGGTTTGTTGCCGATCCGCAGCCGCTGCTGGTAGTTCACCACGCTCCAGTCCGGGCGCTGCGTCAGCTTCGGCAGTTCATCCCAGCGGATCGGTACCGAGATGCCCATGCCCGGTCGCGCGCGCGCCGACCATGCGGCAACGGTGGTGGCGCCGCGCCCGTTGCGCAGGAAGTCGGCAAAGATCCGGCCGACACGATTCTTCGGTCCGCTCCTGGCGACGAACCGCTGCGGCAGCACGCGCGCCATGTGCCGCACCACCTCGGCCGAGAACTCCTTGGCTTCATCCCAACCCAGCGATGGCTTCAGCGGCAGCACGATGTGCAGCCCCTTGCCGCCACTGGTCTTCAGGAAACTCTTCAGTTCGAGTTCGTCCAGCAGTGCGCGCGTCAGCACGGCGGCCTCGGCCACCTGCTCCCAGCTGACGCCCTCGCCAGGGTCGAGGTCAAAGATCAGGCGGTCGGGCTTTTCGATGGCACGGCGGGTGGCGTTCCAGGTGTGCACTTCCACCACGTTCATCTGTGCCGCCGAGAGCAGGCCGGCGGCATCGGGAATCACCAGCAGCGGACGATGCTCGGGATCCATCGAGGGCGGCAGCCTTTCCAGGCCGGACATCGAGCCTTCATCGGCATGTTTCTGGAAGAACTGCTGGCCGCCGATGCCGGACGGCGCGCGCAGCATCGCCACCGGACGACCTTCCAGGTGCGGCAGCATCAGGTCGGCGACCGCGGCGTAGTAAGCCACCAGCTCACCTTTGGTGATGCCGCTTTCCTGGTCGATGACGCGCTCGGGATGGGTGACGCGCACATCGCCGAGTGCACGCACGGCTGATTTTGCGCGTGTGGCGGAGGTCGCCCTGGTTGCGTTTGTGCCAGAGCGTCGTGAGGCGGATTTTTTCGTCGCCGTCGCCGCCTTAGCCTTAGCCTTAGCCTTAGCCTTAGCCTTAGCCGTAGCCGTAGCCGTAGCCTCAGGCTTCGCCTTTGCCTTTGCCTTCGCCTTTACCTTGGCCCCGGCTCCAGCCTGCCCTTTCTTCTTCGCCTTTCCCCTGGCCGCGGTTCTGCTCGAAGCGGCCCCGTCCTTCACGCGCTTCACGCCATCTCCTTCGCCGGTGACACGACTGGCCTTCTCCAGCGTGATCTGCCGCGCCGGCTTGTCTTCACGCAATCCATGAAACACCGCCTGGCGCACATGCTTGCCCTCCGTCCAGCCGGCAAAGGACACCTCGGCCACCAGCTTCGGTTTCACCCAGTGCGGCACCGCCACGCGTTTGGTCCCGACACGCTTCGGCCCGTCGGTGAAGGGACTGTCGCCGGCCTCGATGGCCGACAGCTTCGCGTGCAGCGTGCGCAGGGTTTCCTCATCGAAGCCCGAGCCCACATTGCCCGCGTAACGCAGCGCACCGCCCTCGTCATGCACCCCGAGCAGCAATGAACCCAGGCCGGTGCGTGATCCCTGCGGATCGGTGAAGCCACCGATCACGAATTCCTGCCGCAACCCGGCCTTCAGCTTGATCCAGTCACTGCTGCGGCCGGCGCGATAGCCCGCCTCTGCGCGCTTGCCCACCAGCCCTTCGAATCCCGCGCCGCGCGATGCGGCCAGCAGTTCGCGCGGATTTCCCTGCAGCGGCGGGCTGACCTGGATGATCGACTTCGCCTTGCGCGCCGGCTCCAGCAGCTCCGCCAGCCGGGCGGTGCGTTCCGCCTGCGGCAGTGGACGCAGGTCCTCGCCCTGGAGGAACAGCAGGTCGAACACCACATACCGCAGGTCCGCCGCCGCATGGTGCTCGAAGGAATTCTGCAGCCGCTGGAAATCCGGCACGCCCTTCGGGTCCAGCGCCACCAGCTCGCCATCCAGCCAGCAGGGCGGCAATTCCAGCGCCTTCAATGCCGCAACGATGCGCGGCATGCGATCGGTCCAGTCATTGCCATTGCGGGTGAAGCAGCGCACATCCGCGCCGTCGAGGCGTGCCAGCAGCCGGTAGCCATCCAGCTTCAGCTCGTACAGCCACTCCCCCTGCGATGGCGGCGCGGACACCAGCGTGGCCAGCTGCGGCGCCAGCAGCGGCGGCAGAGGCGCCGCACCCCGCGCCCGCGGACGCGGCGAGGTCTTCGCCGGCGCGGACTGCTTCGCGCGCGCCACCGTCTTGCCGGACCTGCCGGATGCGGCTTTCGGCTTCGCGGCTGCAGACGTCCCGCCCGCACGCCTGGCACGCCCGGCGCCCGCCGATTTCACGCTTTCCGCCATCTCGGCCAGCACGTCGAACTCCTGCGCCGAGCGCGCATGCTCATCCTTCTCCTTGATCAGCAGCCACGCCGGCTGCTTCTCGTTGCCGCGCTGGCGCATCCGCACCAGCGTGAAGCCGCCCTTGAGCTTGTGGCCGTCCAGCGTGAACTTCAGTTTTCCCTCGCGCAGTCCGCGCGCGGCATCGCCGATCGGCGTCCAGCGTCCCGTGTCCCACAGCAGCACCGAACCGGCGCCGTAATGCCCTTCCGGGATGATCCCTTCGAAGTCGCCGTACGAAACCGGATGGTCCTCCACCTGCACGGCCATGCGTTTGTCAGCCGGGTCCAGGCTCGGCCCCTTCGGCACCGCCCAGCTGAGCAGCACGCCATCCCATTCGAGCCGGAAGTCATAGTGGAGCCGGCTGGCCGCATGCTTCTGCACCACGAACACGCCGGCGCCACGCGCCGCGGCCGCCTTGCCCTGCGGTTCCGGCGTGGCGCGGAAATTGCGCTTGCGGTTGTAGGTGGTGAGGCTGCCCTGGACCATGTTGCTCAGGCGGCTGCGCGGCGTGAACGTGAGCCGTTCTTCGCGCGTGAGGTCTTGCCGCGTTTGGCGGCCGCCTTGCCGCGCGTGCGCTTGCCTTTTGAATCCGCGGAGGTCTTTGCGGCCGCGGATGACTTCGACGCCTTCGACGAGGACCCCGAACCCACCGCCCGCGCCGGCCGCCGCTCACCCAGGCTGCGCTTCAGCAACTCGGTGAGATCGATGATGTCCGCCCCCTTCGGCAGTTCCTCCTCCGGCTCCATCACCTCCTCGGTCCTGCCGGCCTTCGCCCTGCGCGCCACCAGCTCCATCACCTGCTCGCGGAAGCGGTCGGTGAATTTTTCCGGCTCGAACCCGCCGCTCATCGAATCGATCAGCTGCATCGCCATCTGCATCTCGCCCGGCGACACCTTCGCGCCCTTCGCACCGGCCGCCGGCATGCCCAGTCCCTCACAGCTGCGCAGGTCCGCATCCCAGCGCAGCAGGTTCAGCACCAGCGCCGGCCCGTGCGGCAGCAATGCCGCCAGGTGCTGTCTGGTCTGGATCACCACGCGTGCCAGCCCGGCGCGGCCGCTTTTCTTCAGCGCCTCGCGCAGCAGCGCATACACCTTCTCGCCGCGTCCGGTGGGCGCGAGGTAATACGGCCGCTCGTAATAGAGAAAGGAGATGTCCTCCGCCGGCACGAAGCGCTCGATCTCCACCATCTGCGTGGAGCGCGGATACACCGCGGCGATCTCCTGGTCGGAAAGGATCACGTAGCGCCCGTCGCCGTGCTCAACGCCGCGCACGATGTTTTCCTTGTCGATCTCGCGGCCGGTGCGCTTGTTGATGCGCTTGTAGCCGACCGGATCCATGCTGCGCTTGTCCAGCCAGTCGAAGTCGATGCCGCTGTCGCCGGCGGCCGGATGCAGGCTCACCGGGATGTGCACCAGGCCGAAGCTGATGGCGCCTTTCCACAACGCGCGCCGGCTGCGCGGGCGGGCCTTGCTGGCCATGGAACCTCCATCACGGGGAAGTTCCATCGATGGTAGGCGCGGGAGGTCGCGCGCCGCGTCACCGCGGCGCGCAAACCTGCTGTGGGACAGGGCCTACCAGATCACCACGCGCTTCTCGCCTGCATTCACCATCGGGTCGGTGTCCTTGCAGCCGAAGGCCGGCGCAAAGGCCGGATGGTTGGTCATCGGCGCCCAGGCACGCACCACCGACGGCGCGTGCGGATCGGAGACCAGCCGCATGCGCAGGGCCTCGGGCCGGTACTGCGCGCGCCACATCGCCGCCCAGCCATAGAAGAAGCGCTGGTCGCGCGTCAGGCCGTCGATGCGCGGATCCTCCTGGCCTTCGCTCGCCTTCTGCAGGGCGTCGTAGCCCACCGCCAGGCCACCCAGGTCAGCGATGTTCTCGCCCAGGGTGAGGTTGCCGTTCACCTTCATGCCCTCGACCTGGTAACCGTCGAACTGCTTCACCAGCTGCGTGGTCAGCGCCTTGAAGCGGCGCGCATCCTCGGCCGTCCACCACTCCTCGAAGTTGCCGGTGGGCCCGAAGCGCGAGCCCTGGTCGTCATAACCATGCGTCAGCTCATGGCCGATCACGCCGCCGATGGCCGCATAGTTGATGGCATCGTCGGCCTCCGGGTCGAAGAACGGCGGCTGCAGGATGGCGGCCGGGAACACCACCTCGTTCATCAGCGGGTTGTAATAGGCATTCACCGTCTGCGGCGTCATGCCCCATTCGGTCTTGTCCACCGGCTTGCCGATCTTGTCGAGCATCCAGCGGTAGTTGAAGGCATTGGCGGCCATCGCGTTCCCGAAGTAGCTGTCGCGCGAGGTCTGGAGTCCATCCCACTCACGCCACTTGCTCGGATAACCGATCTTCGGCGTGAAGCCCGCCCACTTCTCCAGTGCCTTCTGCTTGGTCGCGTCGCTCATCCAGGCGAGGTTCTCGATGCGCGTCTTCAGCGCCGCCGACAGGTTGGTGACCAGGTCTTCCATGCGCGCCTTCGACTCCAGCGGGAAGGCCACCTGCACATACATCTGGCCCATGGTCTCGCCGGCGTGGTTCTCGATCACCGACAGCACGCGCTTCCAGCGCGGACGCTGCTCCTGCTGGCCCTGCAGCGTGCGGCCATAGAACTCGAAGCTGGCGGTGCTGAATTCGTCGCTGAGATATGGCGCCGCCGAATCGGCGAGGTGGAAACGCAGGTAGCTCTGCCATTGCTCCACCGGCACATCGGCCAGCATGCGGCTGACTTCACGGTGGAAATCCGGGATGGCCAGCGAGAACTTCTCCTGCGGCTCGACCTCCAGCGCGGCGAACAGCCGGGTCCACGGGAAGTTCGGCGTCAGCCTGTCGGCCTCGGCCAGCGTCACCGGGTTGTAGTACAGCGACACATCGCGCGACAGGTCTTCCTGTGACTTCGAGGCGCGCGCCAGGCGTGTCTCCATCGCCATCACATTGCGCGCCTGCGCCGCGGCAGCATCGGCCGGCACTCCGGACAGCTCCAGCATGCGCGCGATGTACTTCACATAGGCGTCGCGGATCTCCTTCTTGTCCGCGTCGAAGTAATAGGTGCGGTCCGGCAGGCCGGTGCCACCCTGCATGGCATAGGCCATGTTCATGGTGGAATTGTTGAAATCCGCCTCCGGCGCGAAGTCGAACAGCGGGTTCTCGCCGCGCGCCGCCACCGTGCGCAGGTGGGCGGCCACCGAGGCCGCATCCGTCAGCGCCTCGATCTCGGCGATGCGGCTGGCCAGCGGCGCGGCGCCGTCGGCGTTCAGCTTCGCCTCGTCCATGCCGGTGACCCAGAAGTCGGCGACGATCTTCTCGATGTGGGTCGGGTCCTGAAGTGCCGCGGCCTGCTCGGCCAGCTGCTTCTGCACCTGCAGCGAACGTTCGCCCAGCACGTTGAACGCGCCCCAGGAGGTCTGGTCGCCGGGAATGGGATTGGCGTCCAGCCAGCGGCGGTTGGTGTGCGCGCCGAAATCCGTGCAGGCGGCAATCTCTGCATCCACATCCGAGGCGGCAAAGCGGATGGGCTGGATCAGCTGGGACTCATCCAGCGAATAGCGGGGTGCGGCGGCCTCTTCCGTGACGGCCTTCTTCTGGCATCCGGCCACGGCCAGCAGCACGGCGGCGGCAACGGGCGCAAAAACGAAGGGAGAACGCGGACGCATGGGAGCTCCTGGGGCATGGACGGGGTGGAACGGCCAGTGTAGCGCCGCGCTGCATGCATTCGAGGGCAGACGCCTGCCCGGGCATGCGAAAATGGCCGGATGAGCGAGCGCCTGTTCGTAATTTCCGCCCCCTCCGGCGCCGGCAAGACCAGCCTGGTCAAGGCCTTGCTGCAGCGCCTTCCCGACCTTCGCGTCTCCACCTCGCATACCACGCGCCCGCCCCGCCCCAACGAGCAGGATGGCCGCGAGTATTACTTCGTCAGCGTGGCCGAATTCGACCGGATGGTGAAGGACAACGCCTTCCTCGAGCACGCGCAGGTGTTCGACAACTTCTATGGCACCAGCCTGGGCCAGCTGCGGGAGAAACTGGCCGCCGGCCACGACGTGATCCTGGAGATCGACTGG
>CAYNEX010000086.1:0-12112 GCA_964396335.1 uncultured Steroidobacteraceae bacterium
GACGGCAGGAAGGTGTCGATGGACAGCGGGCTGATCATCGACAGGCTGGCCAGCAGCACCGTGATGCCCAGCGTCGGTGCTCCGCGCGCGTTGGCGACCTTGATTCTCACCTGACGAATTATCCGTCAGGATTCGCCGCGCAGCCGGCGCAGCAGCGCCGCCGTGGATTCTCCCTTCTCCATGGCTTCGATAACCGCAGAACCGACGACGATGCCGTCGACATGCGGCTCCAGTGCCTTCACCTGCGCGTGCGAGCGGATCCCGAAGCCGGCGCACACCGGCACCGGCGCCAGCTCGCGCACGCGGTCGAGGTAATCGCAGGTTTCCTTCGGCACCCCGCCGTCACCGCCCACCGAGCGGCCGGTGGTGCCGGTCATCGAGACGGCATACACGAATCCCTGCGCGCTGCGGCAGAGCTCCTCGAGCCGCTGCGGCGGGGTCACCGGCGTGACCATGCGGATCATCGCCACGCCATGCCGGCCCAGTGCCTTCTCGAACGCGCCGCTCTCCTCGATCGGCAGGTCCGGCACGATGAAGCCGCAGATGCCCACCTCGGCCGCGTCGCGCGCCAGCTTGTCGAGGCCGTAGGACAGCATGGGATTGAAATAACCCATGAACACCAGCTTCGCTTTCGTCTTCGGCAGCGTCTTCAGCTGCTCGATGATCCAGTGCAGCGTCACACCCTGGCTCAGCGCCGCGAAGCTCGAGCGCTGGATGGTGACGCCATCGGCCATCGGGTCGGTGAACGGGATGCCGATCTCCACCACGTCGGCCTCGCTGGCCACGGCCAGCAGGTCGTCGCGGAAGCGTTCCTTCACGGGGAAGCCGGCGGTGATGAAGGCCACCACGGCGACGCGCTGCTGGCGCGCGGCGCGGATGGCATCGGCAAGCTGCTGTGCAGGAGTGCTCACAGTGCGCCCTCCGTGCCGGCCAGCAGCGTGGTCTGCAATGTCGGCATGTCCTTGTCTCCGCGGCCGGAGAGTCCGACCAGGATGCGCTTGCCCGGGTAACGCTTCGCCAGCTCGCGCGCGCCCCACAGCGCATGCGCGCTTTCCAGCGCCGGCAGCACGCCTTCGTAGGTGCTGCATTCCTTCACGCAGTCGAGCGCGTCGGAATCGAGCGCCATCAGGTATTCGGCGCGACCGATGTCGCGCAGCAGGGCATGCTCGGGGCCGACGCCGGAGTAATCCAGGCCCGCGGACACCGAATGCGTCTCCTGCACCTGGCCATCCTCATCCTGCAGCAGCAGCGAGTAGGTGCCGTGCAGCACACCGGGACGGCCGGTGGCCATGCGCGCCGCGTTATCACCCAGTCCGGGACCGCGACCGCCGGCCTCGACGCCGAAGATCTTCACGCCGGCATCACCGATGAAGGCATGGAACAGGCCGATGGCGTTGGAGCCACCGCCGACGCAGGCCACCAGCACATCCGGCAGGCCGCCGGCGCGCTGCTGGATCTGCTCGCGCGCCTCGCGGCCGATCACCGCCTGCAGCTCGCGCACCAGGTAGGGATAGGGATGCGGGCCCAGCGCCGAACCCAGGCAGTAGTAGGTGTTTTCCGGATCGGAGACCCAGTCGCGGAAGGCCTCGTCGATGGCCGCGCGCAGCGTGCGATCGCCGCTGGTCACCGGCACGACGTTGGTGCCCATCAGGCGCATGCGGCCGACATTGGGAGCCTGGCGGGCCATGTCGACCTCACCCATGTACACGGTGCAGGGCAGGCCCACGCGGGCGCAGGCAGCGGCCGTGGCCACGCCATGCTGGCCGGCGCCGGTCTCGGCCACCACGCGCTTCGCGCCCATGCGCTTGGCCAGCAGTGCCTGGCCGAGCGCGTTGTTGATCTTGTGGGCGCCGGTGTGCGCCAGGTCCTCGCGCTTGAACCAGATCTCCGCGCCCCAGCGGCGGCTCAGCGTCGGCATCGGCGACAGCGCGGTGGGACGACCCACCCAGTCGCGCAGTTCGGCCGACAGCTCCTCGCGGAAACCCTTCTCGGGCAGGATCTCGTACACCGCTTTGGTCAGCCGTTCGAAGGCCGGCACCAGGGTCTCGGGAATGTAGCGGCCGCCATAGGGGCCGAACCGGCCTTCCGGTCCGGGCAGCTTGCCGGCCAGCAGTTCCGCCAGCAGGCGGTCGGCTTCAGCCTTGTCCATCAGGGGGGTGGTCATCTTGCTTCTCCATTGCCGGCGCGCGCGAAGGCCTCGCGGGCGCGGCTGACGAAAGTCTCGATCAATTGCGGGCTCTTGCGGCCCGGCGCTTCCTCGACGCCGCTGGACACATCCACACCGAAGGGATGCACGGCCTCGATGGCCTGCACGACATTGTCCGGCGAGAGGCCGCCGGCCAGGATCAGCTCGCGGCCGGCCGTGAGCGTGCGCGCGCCGCTCCAGTCGGCCACCTTGCCGGTGCCGCTGCGGGGTCCCTCGAACAAGACCCGCGCCGCGTCCTTCGCGGTCGGCAGGACCGCGTCATCCACGCCACGCAACACCGGCCAGGCGATCACGCCGGACGGCAGCTGGATGCGCGCCAGGTCCTTCGCATCGGTCTGCAGCACATCGGGGCGGAACACTTCGAAGATCTCCTCCAGCAGCTCCGAGGAGGGATGCAGGGTCACGGCCACGCACAGCGCGCGGCCGCGCGCGGGACGCGCCAGCTCGGCGGCCTGCTGCGGCGACACCCTGCGCGCCGAGGGCGCGAACACAAAACCGATGGCATCGGCACCCGCGGCCAGTGCCGTGGACACGGCGCGCGTGTCGGTCATGCCGCAGATCTTCACGAAGGCCATCAGCGTGCCCCACGCCCGGCGGCGATCATCGCGGCCAGCAGTGCGGCCGGATCCGGCGCGGTCATCAGCGCACTGCCCACCAGCGCCAGTTCATAACCGGCGCGCGCCAGGCGCGCGGCATCCTCGGCGGTGTTCAGGCCGCTCTCGGCAACGCGCGGCACGCCGGTGGGCAGGTGCGGCGCCATCTCCTCCAGCCGGCCCGGCACCACCTTCAGCGTGACCAGGTCACGGCTGTTGACGCCGACCAGCAGCGGCACGCCCTTGTGGCCATGCTGGCGCACCAGGTCGGTGGCGATCTCGATGTCGGCCTCGTCGAAGGCCTCGATCAGCACGAACAGACCCAGCTTCGCGGCCGCGTCGAGCAGCGCATCGAGCTGTTCGCGCGACAGCATGCGCACGATCACCAGGATGCCGCCGGCACCGGCAAGGCGCGCCTCGGCCACCTGGTAGGGATGCACGAGGAAATCCTTGCGCATCGCCGGCACGCCGGTGTCGCGCAGCGCGCGGGCGGCCTGGTCGAGGTGGATCAATGATCCTTCGAAGCGGTCCGGCTCGGTGAGCACGGACACCGCCGCGGCACCGGCGGCGGCGTAACTCTTCACGCGCAGCGTGATGTCCTGCGGGCCCGTGGCCAGCTGGCCCACCGCGGGCGAACGCAGCTTCACCTCGGAGATCAAATCGAAACCCTGCGGCGACAGCCGCAGCGCCGGCGGCGGCGCGGACTGCTGCGCGCGCTGCCAGATGTCTTCATCGGACAGCAGCTGCCGCGCCGCATCGACGCGACGCGCGCTGCTCGCGGCCATGGTGGCGAGGAAATCGCTCATGCCGAGGCGGTGCGCGAGAACGCGGCCAGCTTCGCCAGCAGCGCGCTGGCGCGACCATCATCGATGGCAGCGGCAGCCATGGCCGCGCCTTCGCGCGGGCCCGCGGCACGTCCGGAGACTTCCAGCGCCAGCGCGGCGCTGAGCACCAGCGCATCACGATGCGCGCCGCGCTGCTCGCCGCGCAGCACGCGCGTCATCGCGGCGGCGTTGTGGGCGGCATCGGCGCCACGCAGGTCGGTATCGGCGCAGGTTTCCACGCCATATTCGGCCGGATCCCGACGCAGTTCGGTGACGCTGCCGGGCTTCACGTCCAGCAGCAGGAACGGTCCCACCGGCGTGGGTTCATCCCAGCCACCGCTGCCATGCACGACGAAGGCCCGCTGCAGCGGCAGGCCGGACAGTGCCTCGGCCATGCAGCGCGCGGTGGATTCATTGAACGCACCGATCACATGGAAAGCCGGTTCGGCCGGATTGGTCATCGGCCCCAGGATGTTGAACACGGTGCGCACGCCGAGCGCGGCGCGCACCGGCGCGATCGCCTTCATCGCCGGGTGGTAATGCGGTGCGAACAGGAAGGTGAAGTTGGTGGCCGCCAGGCACGCCGCGGCGCGCTCTTCATCCAGCGGCAGCGCCAGCCCCAGTTCCTGCAGCACATCGGCGCTGCCGGACTTGCTCGACACCGAACGGTTGCCATGCTTCACCACCGGCAGGCCCGCAGCCGCGGTCAGCAGCGAAGCGCCGGTGGAGATGTTGTAGCTGCCGGAGCGATCGCCCCCGGTGCCGACGATGTCCACGGCCTCGATGCCGCGCTCGATCTTCGGGCGGCGCGCCAGCGAGCGCATGCCCAGCGCGAAACCGCGCAGTTCTTCGGCGGTCACGCCCTTGGCGCGCAGCGCGGCCAGCAATGCCCCGCCCAGCGCCGGCGGCAGCGTCTCGTCGGTCAGCCCGACCAGCAGCGCCTGCGCCTCGTCGGTGGACAGAGCGCGCTGATCCAGCACGGCATCCAGCCAGGCGCGCATCTGTGCGACATCGGCAGCCATCTCTCGTCCTCGTCAGTCGCGCAGCGGCGCGGTCAGTTTCAGGAAATTGCCCATCAGCCGCGGCCCCTCGGGGGTCAGCACGCTTTCCGGATGGAACTGCACGCCCTCGATGGTGTACTGGCGATGGCGCACGCCCATGATCTCGCCCTCGGCGGTGGTCGCGGTGACCTCCAGCTCCGGCGGGATGGTGGCGTTCTCGGCGATCAGCGAGTGGTAACGACCCACTTCGGCCGGCTGCGACAGCCCCTCGAACAGGGTGCGGCCGTCGTGCTTCACCACCGAGGTCTTGCCGTGCATCAGGCGCGGGGCGCGCACCACGTCGCCGCCGAAGGCCTCCACGATCGCCTGGTGTCCCAGGCACACCCCGAAGATGGGCTTGCGACCCGCGAAGGCGCGGATCATGTCCATCGACACGCCGGCATCGCGCGGCGTGCCCGGGCCCGGCGAGATGCACAGGTGCGTGAAGTCCATGCCCCTGGCCTCATCGACGGTGATTTCGTCGTTGCGCACGACATGCACGTCGGCGCCCAGCACCAGGAAGGCCTGCACCAGGTTGTAGGTGAAGGAGTCGTAGTTGTCGATCAGGAGCAGCCGCGGCTTGGGCGTTTCGCTCACAGTCCCTCCTCCGCCAGCGACAGCGCGCTGCGCAGCGCGGCACTCTTGGCGAAGACTTCGTTGAATTCGGATTCGGGGTTGCTGTCGGCCACCACGCCGGCACCGGCCTGGTAGCTGTACTGGTCACCCTCGAACACCAGCGTACGGATGGTGATGGCCTGGTCCATGTCGCCCTGCGCACCGAAATAACCGATGGTGCCGCCGTACAGGCCGCGATCCACCGGCTCCAGCTCCTCGATGATCTGCATCGCGCGCACCTTCGGCGCACCCACCAGCGTGCCGGCCGGGAAGGTGGCGGCGAACAGGTCGAAGGCATCGCGATCGGGTGCCAGCAGGCCCTGCACGCCGCTGACGATGTGCATCACATGGCTGTAGCGCTCGATCACGCGGTAAGGATCCACATGCACGCTGCCCGCGGCCGCGACGCGGCCGAGGTCATTGCGCGCCAGGTCCACCAGCATCACGTGCTCGGCGTTTTCCTTCGGATCGGCCAGCAGGCGGCGCTCGTTGGCGAGGTCCGCTTCGGCATCGGCCATGCGCGGCAGCGTGCCGGCGATCGGACGCAGTTCGGCGCGGCCGCCCTTCAGCTTCACCAGCGCCTCGGGCGAGGAACCGACCACGGTCACGCCGCCCAGCGTGCAGTAATACATGTAGGGCGAGGGATTGATCAGCCGCAGCGCGCGATACACCTGGAAGGGATCGAGCTGGTGGTGGCCGGAGAACTTCGACGACAGCACCAGCTGGTACACATCACCGGAGGCGATGTATTCCTGCGCGCGGCGTACGCCGGCCATGTAGTCCTCGCGGCCCAGCGACACGGTCGGGTCGCTGAAGCCCTTCTGCGTGCGCGGGAACACCAGTCCGCCGCGCAGCGCCGCGATCACTTCCCGGCGCAGCACCTGCCGCTCGCTCTCGCTGCCGGCGTGCAGCAGCGCGATGCCGCGCGTCAGGTGGTCGAACACCAGGAAGGACTCGGGCGCCACGTAGTGCAGGATCGGCGCATCCGGCCGGCGCGGGTGGCGCATCGGCAGGCGCTCGAAGAAGCGCACCACGTCATAGGCGGTGAAGCCCACCAGGCCCCCGGCCAGCGGCATGCCGGGCAGTTCCGGCATCGGCCGCGGCGCGCGCGCCAGCGCCTCACGCAGGCGGTTGAGCAGGCCTTCCCTGGACTCGGGCACCGGATACACGTCGCTGCCGATGGTCAGCGCGCGTGAATCCAGGCGGACTTCCAGGCCGTTGCCGAAGCCGATGAAGGAGTAACGCGCCAGCCGCTCGCCACCTTCGACGCTTTCCAGCAGGAAGCGCGGGTTGAACGCGGCCAGCTTCGCGAACGCCGACACGGGTGTGTCGAGGTCCCCGGCTATGTCGAATGGCGGTTTCAGAAGCGTTTCCTTGAGATGTTCGGTTTCCGTCGGACAATAAAAAACCCATCACCGGTATTGCCGGAGATGGGTTCTGGTATGAAGTCGTTGAAGCTTGTTTAAGGCTTGCGCAAGACGACCAGCACCCCGCTCCGTCAGGAGTGGGGCCACCACCAGCGCATTGCAGCGTGGGTCGTCTTCATTGCGGCAGTATGGCGAGGGGCTTCAGGCCGCGTCAAGTCGCGGCCTCATCGCTGCCGGTGTAGATGATGATCGAGAGCATGCGCACCGGCAGCTTCAGCAGCTTGTCCGGCCCGTGCGGCAGGTCGCCGCGGAAAGTCAGGGTATCGCCGGGCTTGAGCAGGAAGATCTCGGCGCCGTGGCGATAGCGCAGCGAGCCCTCGAGGATGTGGATGATCTCGTGGCCGGCGTGCTCGAACTCCGGGAACAGCTCGCTCTTGTCGGTGAGGGTCACCAGGAAGGGTTCGAAGGACTTGCGCGGCCCCCGGTCCGAGGCCAGCAGATGGTAGGTGTGCCCCCGGCGGGTGCCCCGGCGGACCACCTCCAGCCCCTCCCCCTTGCGCACCAGCTGGGCGTCGCTGGCGATGGCATCGGCGTCGCGCAGCAGCGTGGCACAGCTGGTGCCCAGCGCCTCGGCCAGCGCCGCCAGGGTTTCCAGGCTCGGGGAGACATCGCCGTGCTCCAGCCGGCTCAGCATCGCCGGACTGATGGCCGCCGAGCGCGCCAGTTCGCCCAGCGTCAGGCCCTGGGCGGTGCGCAGCCGCTTCACCGTGGCCCCCACCTGGGCCAGCAGCGCCGGCAATTGTTGGCCTTTCAAACTTTTACTCATACGCAAAACTCTTGACCTGAAGTAAATCACGCGCAAAGAATCGACGCCAGCATGGCATGGCGACTACTTCGAATCGGTCTGTCCTCGCGCTACCCGGAACCGCGCATGTTCCGGCAGGCGGGTGACCTGCCCCACACCGCCGACGTGGTGATCATCGGCGCCGGCGGGCATGGCCTGGCCACCGCGTACAACCTGACGAAACACCACGGCATCCGCAACGTGGTGGTGCTCGAGAAGGGTTACCTGGGCGGCGGCAACACCGCCCGCAACACCACCATCATCCGCTCGAACTACCTCACGCCCGAGGGCGTGCGCTTCTACGACCGCAGCGTGCGGATCTGGCGCGGGCTGTCGGAGGAGCTGGGCATCAACCTGTTCTATTCCACCCGCGGGCATTACACGCTGGCGCACACCGACGCCACGCTGCGCACCATGCGCTGGCGCGCCGAGGTGAACAAGCACCTGGGCGTGGATTCCTGCGTGGTCGGCCCGGAAGAGATCGCGCGCGCGCTGCCGATGATGGACATGACCGCCGGCGGCCACCTGCCCATCGTCGGCGCGCTGTACCACGCGCCGGGCGCGGTGGCGCGGCATGACGCGGTGGCCTGGGGTTATGCACGCGAGGCCGAAAAACTCGGCGCGCAGGTGCACCAGCAGACCGAGGTCACCGACCTGGTGATCGAGGGCGGGCACATCGCCGGCGTGCGCACCACGCGCGGTGACATCGCCACCCGCACCGTGGTCAGCGCGGTGGCCGGTTACACGCCGCGCATCCTGAAGATGGCGGGACTCACCAGCCCCATCTACGTGCATCCGCTGCAGGCGATGGTGTCCGAGCCGCTGAAGCCGTGGCTGGATCCCATCATCGTGTCCGGCTCGCTGCATGTGTACGTGTCGCAGAGCGCGCGCGGCGAACTGGTGATGGGCGCCTCGCTCGATCCGCGCGAACTGCACACCACGCGCTCCACGCGCGAATTCATCACCGACCTTGCGCATCACATGCTCGACCTGTTCCCTTTCCTGGCCGGCGTGAAGGTCAACCGCCAGTGGGCGGGACTGGCCGACATGACGCCGGATTTCGCGCCCATCATGGGCACCACGCCGGTCGAAGGATTCTTCCTCGATGCCGGCTGGGGCACCTGGGGCTTCAAGGCCACGCCGGTGGCCGGCGAGACCATGGCCGCCACGGTGGCCACCGGCCGCAACCACGAACTGATCCACGGCTTCGGCTGGGACCGCTTCGAACGCTTCTCGCTGACCGGCGAGAAGGGCGCTGCATCGGTGGGGCACTGACATGAAGCTGGTGCCCTGCCCCTTGAATGGCCTGCGCCCCGCCGACGAGTTTGTCTATGGCGGCGAAGTGCGCGAGATGCCCGATCCCGCCACCTGCAGCGACGAGGAATGGGCACGTCATGTGTTCCATCGCAGCGGCGTGCCGGGCGTGAAGCGCGAGTGGTGGTGCCACACGCCCAGCGGTTACTGGTTCATCGCCGAGCGCGACACCACCAGCGATGAATTCATTGCCACCTATCCGGTGGCGCGGCTGCGGGAGGCACACGGATGATGCGCCGCCTGCCCCGCCCGGTTGCCGGGGAATGGATCGACCGCAGCCGTCCGCTGCGCATGCATTTCGAAGGCCGCGAGATCGAGGCCTTCGAAGGTGACACGCTGACCTCGGCGCTGGCCGGCGCGGGCGTGATGGTCACCGCCCGCAGCTTCAAGTATCACCGGCCGCGCGGACTGGTTTCCGCTGCCGGCCACGACGCGAACAACCTGTTCCAGGTCGGGCATGAACCCAACCAGCGCGGCGACCAGGTGCTGGCACGCGACGGGCTTGCGTTCTCGGCCGTCAATACACACGGGGGTGTGGCGAAGGATCGCGGCGCGATCATGGGATTGCTGGCGCGCTTCCTGCCGGTGGGCTTCTATTACAAGGCCTTCCTCGGCAGGCGCGCCTTTCCCTGGTTCGAACGCCGCATCCGCAACTTCAGCGGGCTCGGCACCATCGACACCGAAGCGCCGGGCTCGCTGCGGCCACGGCGCCATGCACATTGCGATGTGGCCGTGGTCGGCGCCGGCGTGTCCGGCCTCACCGCCGCACTGTCGGCGGTGGCCGAAGGTGCACGGCGCGTGGTGGTGATCGAGGAGGCCGCACAGCCCGGTGGCAGCGGCCTGTGGCAGGCCCGGACCCGCCCCGAGGACCATGCACGCTGCCGCGCGCTGATCGCCGCCGTGCGGGCCGAACCTTCGATCGAACTGCTGTGCGGCCACAGCGTGGTGGGCTGTTATGCCGACCATGAACTGGCCGTGTCGCGCATCGATCGCGAGGATGGCGGACTGACGCTGCTGCGCGCCGGCGCGGTGGTGCTGGCCACCGGCTGCATCGAGCAGCCGGCCGTGTTCCACAACAATGACCTGCCCGGCGTGGTGGTGGGTCGCGCCGCACAGCGGCTGCTGTATCGCCACGGCGTGGCCGTGGGCGAGCGCATCGCGGTGCTGGGCGCGAACGAGGCGGCCGTGGCCCTGGCGCTGGACCTGGCCTCGCAGGGACTCACCGTCACCGACCTGATGGTGCCTGCGGGCGCGCCGCTGGATGTCTCGCATCACCAGGTGCGCCTGCAGGCGGCCGGCATCCGCGTGCATCGCGAGGTGAAGCAGCTCGGCGCGCGCGCCGACCACACCAAGGCACTGGCGACAGTGGATTTCAGCAGCCAGGGCCTCGAAGCCCGCATCAACTGCGACGCGCTGCTGATGTCGGTGGGCTTCATGCCGGCGCTGCACCTGGCCCTGCAGCGCGGCGGCACCATCCGCTTTGATGCCACGCTGGGCCAGCATGTGCCGGACCGGCTGCCCTCCGGAATGTTCGTGGCCGGCAGCGCCAATGGCTGCTTCGGCGCCGCGGAACGCAGCGAGGATGGCGAGCGCGCCGGCGCCATGGCGGCCCGCCATGCGCGCGAGGCCGCGGCCCGCGGCGGACTGGCGCAGGCTTCGCTGGAATCCGCGCTGGCGACGGCGTACCTCGCGACGCCGGACGCGGGTGGCGCAGCGGTCGCCGGACGCGCCACCAGCCCCCAGTCGCTGGCCGCGCCACTGTTCCCCTCGCCGGCCGGCAAGGAATTCGTCGACCTCGACGAGGACATCACGCTGGCCGACCTCGCCAATGCCGCGCAGGAAGGCTTCGACAGCGTCGAGCTGATGAAGCGCTACAGCACGGTCGGTATGGGCCCCTCGCAGGGCAAGCTGTCGAACCTGAATGCCGCGCGCCAGCTGGCGCAGGTCACCGGCAAGCCACTGCCCTCGCTGGGCCTGACCACGGCGCGTCCGCCGTGGCAGCCGGTCAGCCTCGGCGCACTGGCCGGCGCGCGTTTCTCGCCGCTGCGCCGGAGCGCACTGGATGCCTGGCATGACGAGCACGGCGCGGCGTGGATGCCGGCCGGCGCCTGGCGCCGTCCTGCCCACTATGGCGTGAATGCAAAGAACGCTCCCGCCGCGATCGCGCGCGAGGTGGCCGCGGTGCGTACCGCCTGCGGCCTGATCGATGTGTCGACGCTGGGCAAGATCGAGGTGATGGGCCGCGATGCCGCGGTGCTGCTCGATCGCCTGTACACCGGCCGCTTCGCCGGACTGGCCCCCGGTCGCACGCGTTACGCGCTGATGCTGGATGAAGCCGGCACCGTGGTCGACGACGGCGTGGTGATGCGCCTGGCCGATGGCCGCTATTACCTGACCACCACCACCGGTGCCAGCACTTCGGTGTATCGCGAGATGCAGCGGCGTGTGGCGGAGTGGGGCCTGGACTGCGTGCTGCACAATCTCACCGGCCACATGGCGGCGATGAACCTCGCCGGCCCGAAGGCCGCGGCCGTGCTGGCACAGTGCACCGACCTGCCGCTGGATGCCGCCTCGTTCCCGTATCTGGCAATGCGCGAAGCCGATGTGGCCGGCAGCCCGGCGCGCATTGCGCGCGTCGGTTTCGTCGGCGAACTGGGCTACGAGATCCACATGCCCTTCGCCGCCGCGCCGGCAGCCTGGGAAAAACTGATGTCGGCCGGCGAAGCGTTCGGCATCCGCGCCTTCGGCGTGGAAGCACAGCGGGTGCTGCGCCTGGAGAAGGGCCACATCATCATCGGCCAGGACACCGACGGCCTGACCAATCCCTTCGAGGCCGGCATGGGCCGCCTGGCACGGATGGACAAGCCTTTCTTCGTCGGCCAGCGCAGCCTGCAGGCCCTGCAGCGTCGCGGCGACCGGCAGCGCTTGATCGGCTTCCGCCTCAGCGCACCCTGCGCGCCGCTGGCCGAATGCCACCTGGCCATCGATGGCGACCAGATCATCGGCCGCATCACCAGCATCGCCTGGTCCGAGACGGTGGGCCGGACCATCGGCCTGGCTCTGCTGACACCGGAAATGGCCCAGGCGGGCCGGCGCGTGAGGTTCCGCGACGACGCCGGCCGGCTGCATGAAGCCGAACTGGTGGAGCCGCCCTTCTACGACCCGGACAACCTGCGCCAGCGCATGGAGGCTGCATGAGCCTGCCTTCCACCGCCCGTTTCGTGATGCCCGAAGACGCCCGCTGGCGGGTGGTGGGCACCGGCGTGCGCTTCGGCCTCAAGGGCAGCGGCGCACCCGGATGGCTGCGCG
>CAYNEX010000087.1:0-11882 GCA_964396335.1 uncultured Steroidobacteraceae bacterium
TCATCGCCGCCGCAGGCAACGAGTGCCCCCGCGACCAGTGCGCATGTCATGTAGCGGCATACCGCCGACTGTCCTTGCTGCATTGCGCCTCCATCCCTGAAGAGACCAGTAAATCGCGAAAACCACGTACGGGACTCGCCCGATAGTCGCTGTCGTGACAATGAACCGGCCAAAAAAGCCGAGTAAATGCGGGTTTCTCCTACATTTCACCGCCAAATACCACACCTGACCCCCGGAAAACGGGATAGACTGACTCTTGATCGTCTCCGTCCGTTCGTCCATCAGCGCCAGGAAAGGCGCTTCCGCTCGAGCCGAAACGCCTGCCGATCAACAGGTGTCAGGTGTCTGGATCGTCTTCTGCCGTTGTGTGAGCGGCTCTCTACGACCCGTTTCCTGCCATTCGTTCATTTCATTGTCTTAGAGAGAAGTTATACACATGGCCAAGATTTACGTCGGCAACCTGCCGTTCTCCGCTACCGAAGATCAGGTGCGCGCGCTGTTTGCCCAGCACGGCACCGTTGAGTCCGTGGCACTCCCCAGCGATCGCGAAACCGGCCGCCCGCGCGGCTTCGGCTTCGTCGAAATGTCCAGCGCCGATGCGGCGCGCGCCATCCAGGCCGTCAACGGCAAGGATCTCGGCGGCCGTCCCCTGCGCGTGAATGAGGCGCAGGACAAGCCCCGTGGTGCCGGCGGCGGCAACCGTGGCGGCGGCGGTGGCCGTGGTGGCTACGGCGGCGGTGGCGGCGGCTACGGCGGCGGTGGAAACCGCTGGTAAGCCAGCAAGCTTCACGACGGGCCGGCGCAAGCCGGCCCGTTGCTTTTCGGGGAGCCGAAAGATGATTGAGACCTTTTCAGGACGCCACGCACAGTGAGCCGTCCTTCGCGATTCACGCTACCGGCCAACAACCGCGAGCGTCTGCGCAACGAACAACGCCAGGCCGCGCCGCTTTCACAGCTGTACCCGCAGCTTTCCGAAGTGCATGTGGAGTTCGCCTTCGAAGACGGCACCGATTCGCCGCCCTCGCTGCAGAACTACAGCCACTTTCCGGCGGCCCGCAGCCTGTTCCGCTATCCATGTCCCTGCCACAGCTGTGACGGGGAATTCGACCTGGCGGGCTACATCGCCAATCTTGCCGGCAGCACGAAACGCACGCCTCGCGTGCAGCGTTTCACCGTGGTGTGTCCCGGCCAGCGCCTTGAGGCGCAACAGCAACGATCGGCCTGCCCGATCCGCGCCACGATCAGCATCAGCGCCACGGCGCACACGGGAGAACGCAAATGATCATTCTGTCCACCAGCGGCGATTACGCCGCGGACCTTCGCGCCCAGCAGGAACGTCGTCGCATCGAAGCCGAGGAAGTGCGCCAGCGCGCGCTGCTCGACCAGCGTGCCCTCGACAGCGCGCCCGACACGCGCGTGCGTGTGTGGGAACGCCTGCACCAGCTCACCCTGCCGAAGGACCCGCAGCATGCCGTGCTGAACCAGGTCGCCGAGCAGACCGGCCTGACCGTGTCGGACGTGCAGGAAGTGCAGCGTCAGCGGGCGCTGGCACGCTGACTATCACGCCGGCCATTCGGTCGGCGTTCAGATTTCCCGGGGATAATATTCACCGGGTGTCCAAACCTGTTCACCGAGGAATTCACATGAAAGCCAGATTCAGACTGGGTGCGGCGCTGTTGTCGCTGTGCGCGATCGGCATCACCGCGCATGCCGCGCAGCCGGGTGGTGGTGCTGGCGGACCGCCGCGCGGCGGCGGCGGCGGACTGGTGCAGCTGCTGGTGGAGAGCAATGCATTCCAGGATGGTGGCATCGTGCCGCCGAAGCATTCGATGGCCGGCGGCAACGTGCAGCCGGACTTCAAGCTGAGCAATGTGCCGGCCAATGCGCAGACCTTCGCCATCATCATGCATGACCTGGATGTGGCCTTCGGCCCCAACTCCGAGGACGTGCTGCACTGGGTGGTGTGGAACATCCCGGCCACCAGCCCGGTGACGCAGATCGAGGAAGGCAGGCTGCCGGCCGGATCGGTTGTCGGCCGCGGCGTGCGCAACAACGAATACATGGGCATGGGCGCGCCGGCCGGCGTGCGCTACCACCACTATGTGTTCGAGTTCTACGCGCTGAGCGAGAAGCTCGACCTGCCGACCACCGCGAGCCGCCCCGAGCTGCTCGAGGCGATCAAGGGCAAGGTGGTGGCGAAGGCCGCCTATGTCGGACGCTTCAAGAGTGAAGCCGGTCCGGCTGCCGGTCCCGGTGGTCCGGGCGGTCCCGGACCCGGCGCGCCGCGCCCGCAGTAAGCCCTAGGCGAGCTGCCCGCACCCCGCCGCGTGCGCTCGCGCCGCGGCGGGGTTTTTTGTGGCCAATGCTTCCGCCAGCTTTTCGGTGGATTCCGGCCCGCGCTTCAGCGCATCCCAGTACACCGCCAGGTAACTCTGGTCCACCGGCGCACCGCATTCCCGGATCTGCGGCTCGAGCAGCCGATGCAGCTCGGGCAGGTTGTACCAGGGCACCGACGGGTAGACGTGGTGCCCGATGTGCCAGTTGATGTTGTTCCAGAAGAACGCGTTCACCGGGTTCGACACCACCGTGCGCGTGCCGGCCATCTGCCCGGCATTCCACGGCGTGCCGTAATGCTCGGCGATGAAACGCATCGAGTTCAGCAGCGACAGCACGAACACCGGCCACAGCCACACCGACAGCGCCTTGCCCAGCACGCCGTGGCGCGCGGCGGCATCCAGCACCAGCCAGTACACCACGCCCTTCAAGGTGAGCTCGAACAGCTGGATGGCCCACAGCCGCGGCCCGAACTTCTGGAACGGATAGATGAAGTTGAAGTGGATGAAGCTCAGCACGCCACCGATCGCGGCATAGGCATAAAACAGCACGAAATCCGCGAAACCACGCTTGCCCATCGTGAAGGCATCCGGGTCGCGCGGTGAGCGGTTGTGGCGATGATGTTCGATGTGGTCTTCGCGAAAGCCCACAAAGGTGGCGAAGATCGGCAGCATGCACAGGATGCCGAAGGCCCAGTTCGCCGCCCGCGACTTGAACAGCGTGTAGTGCAGGGCGTCGTGCATGAAGGTCACCATGCCCATCCACATGTAGCCGATGGCCACGTACCAGAAGACGCGCAGCCACAGGTCATCCTCGATCCAGGCCACCCAGGTCAGGCCCGCCATCAGGAACAGGAACAGCGGGATCTTGGTCAGGTTGTGGAACGGGACGGGCTTGCGCAGGCGATCCAGGTCGCTGCGCGACAGTTGCACGGGGGCGGGGCGGGACATTTGTAGTTATCGGCCTTGTGAGTCCGCGGTGCCCTCGAACTTAGCACGCGGCGTGACCGGGCGTAGAGCGAAGGCGGCGCAAGTGTGACGGCCGCGCGGGTGTGCCGACCCGCTGCCCGTGCGCTGCCGCCGGGGCGCCGGTCTACTGCTGCTGTTGCGCGGCCTGCCGTTGCAGCGGATCGGCCTCGGCACTGTCCGAAGGCGCAGCTGGTCCCATCCGGCGTGCGTAGGCCGCCAGCTCCGCCGCAACCCCGGCATCGCCGTCCGGGAAAGCAGCCGGGTCCGCGGGCTGCTGCTGCCGCGAGGGGAGGGAAGGATCGCGTGACGTCTCGCCCATGCCGGCATCCTGCCACGCAGGGCAGGGGGCGCGGCGCCGATTCAACATCCAGGTCCCCGGCGCACGGCCAGGAACATTGCGTGGAAGCGCGGCCGGCCCTCAGACCGACGGCGCCAGCGCAGGCGGAAGCCGCACCAGGCGCGACATGAACTGATCCAGCAGTCCCCGCCAGCGGGACTGCTCCCGAACCGGTCCCGGCTGCGCGGATTCCAGCCGCACCACCGAGGGACGCAGCGCGCCGACCAGCCAATCGCCATCGCCCAGCTCCATGCCCTCGTTCTCGCGCAGCACCCAGTCATGCAGCTGGCCGCTGCAGGTGATCCACACCAGCCCCTCGTCGCAGTGGATCCGGGCAGGCACGCGCGTGGTGAAACGCACATGATGGTCGGTGCCGAGCAGCAACAAACGGCCGTCGCGCACTGGAGCTGATGCGGCGACCCCATGTCCCGCAGAAGCCGAAGAAGAAACGTCGTCCGGAGTGCTCATGGCGGCCATGACACGCCGTCATGGGCCGCCTCTCAAACGAAATTCATGCAACTCGCATGCGGCCGGCGCATGCGAGCGGACAGGCCGGAACCCTCAGAACGCCTTGCGCAGCGACAGCGACACCGTGCGCCCCAGCGCATTCAGCAGGTAGGGCTGGTAACGCAGCGGCGTGGCACCGGTCTCATCGCGCACGCGCTGTTTGGCATCCAGCACATTGTCCACACCGAGCGTGATGCGCGTGCCCCTGGCCATCGCGCTCTGCGGCAGCAGCGAATCCAGGTTCGCGAACGCCGACACATCCAGCCGCAGCAGCGGGCTGAACACGATGGTGTTCGGATCCGCGGTGGTGCCGGCGATGATGGTGGCGCGGCCCTTCCAGTTGATCCGCGTCTGCATGCCGATGCCATTGCGTGACAGGCCGATGCGCGACTGGAAATCATGCCGCGACTGGCCATTGCCGGTACCGGTGCCGCCGGCCAGCAGATCCTGCTCGGGCAGCCCGGCGCGCGCCAGGCGCTTGTTCGACAGCTGCCAGGTGTGCGTGAAGTTCGCATTCAGCCGCCAGCCGGAGGCATTGTCTCCCTGCGCGCCGCCGAAATTGCGCCGCAGGTTGCCGCCCCAGCGCACCCGTTCGGTCTCGGTGCGCTCGAACGACACCAGCCGCGCGTCGATCTCCACCAGGCGTCCCTCGTCGTCACGGCGATAACGATCCGGGAAGGCCAGCTGCACATCCTCGCTGACCGCCGGCAGGCCCGAAACCGCATTGCGCCCGATCACGCGGCGGTATTCGCCATTGATCATGAAGTCCACGTCCTGGAAGGGACGCAGCGTGAAATCCATGCGCGCGAAACGCCGCCTTTCCACCTTCAGGTCCGGGTTGCCGCCGGTGATGTAACGCACCAGCACCGTCTCCTGGCGCACGAAGTCATAGGCGCGGTAATCATCCACCGTGACGATGGGATTGGTCAGCGCATCCGGCTGCGGCGCCACCTTCTCGTGGTTCAGGCTGAAGCGCATGGTCAGGCGATTGCCATAACCCCAGTTCAGGCCATAGCCATAGTTGTACAGCGTGCCCACCACGCTGACATCCCGCATGCTGGCCGACAGCTCCGAGCCGATGCGGAAGCTCTCCGGCGCGCGGCGGTACAGCGGCAGGTTCAGCGAGGTGAAGACCTGTTCCTCGCGCTGCTTGCGGTGGGTGTCGCGCAGGTTGGTGCCGGTGGTGCGCGCACGCTGGCGGTTGTCGCGGATCTGGGTGCGCACCGACAGCGTGGCATTGCCGGCCGGCAGTTCGGCCACGCGGCCGGAGGCCTGCAGGCGCAGCGACGTGTTGTGGCCGCGCGTGCGCGCGTTGTCCACCAGCACGGTGTTGAGCATGTCCGCCGGCAGCGGCGCGAAGGGATTCACGGTCCCGGCATCGATCGCGGCCTGCAGCGCGGTGGTATCCACCCGCCGGTCGGTGACGGAATCGGAACCGCGATAGGCGTAATTCAGGTTGGCCTGCACCCGCCAGCGGCCCAGCTGCGAATTCAGGTTGGCGCCGAAGCTGGCATTGACCGGCTCGTTCTCCTGCCGCAGCGGCGCGCCCAGGTAACGCGCCACGCCCACATCCTGGCTGAAGGGCGAATAGGGCGAGGAGGCCGGCACCTGCAGCAGCGCCGTCGGTGCGCCATTGCGCGACACCGATTCGCCGCGCTCGCCGCTCACATTCAGGTTCAGCGTGTTCGATTCGCTGAGCCGGAAGCTCATGTTGCCGTTCACGCCGATGGTGTACTGGTCGGCCACCAGCGTGCGATAGCGGCCCACATCGCTGAAGTTGGCCTGGTTGGCGCCGGGCAGCATCGCCTCCAGCGTCGGCGTCGAAAGCCAGCCCGGCAGGCCCAGCACCGTCACCGGCGCACCGGCCAGCGCACTCAGGTCCGGATCGATCTCGCCGCTGCCGGTCGGCCACGACACCACATTGCCCACCAGGTCATACGGCATGCCGGCCAGCCGGCTTTCGATGTCGCGATGCGACTCCAGCAGCGGCTCGGTCTTCGCCACGCGCAGCGAGAAATTGCGCGTCAGGTCGCCGTCCACCTTCACCATGCCGATGTTGGCATTGCTGCTGAAGCCACGGCCGGCGGTGGCGCCGCGCACCTGGCCATTGGCCTGGCCCTGGCGGAAATTGCGCTTCAGCACGATGTTGATCACGCGGCGCGTGGGTTCATAACCCAGCGCGGTGGCCGCCTCCGGCGGCAGCACCTGCACTGAATCCACCGCCTCGGAGGGCAGGTCGTTGACGCTGTTGACGCCATTGGCCGGCTTGCCGTTCACCAGGATCACCGGGCCTTCCTCGGTGCCATCCACATCGGCGGTGATCTGCGTCAGCAGCTCGCCGATGTTGTCGGCGCCATAACCGGCCACATCGGCCACGCTCATCTCGGTTTCGGCGCGCAGGCCCTCGACGCGGCGGCCATCGGTGCCGAAGACCACCAGTTCGTCCAGTTCGAGCAGATCGCCGTCATCCGCGGGTTCTTCGACCTCGGCCGGGCCCTTCAGGCTGGCCGCAAACGGCAGCACGCCCACACCGGCGGCCAGCGCCGGCGGAGCCAGCAGTGCGCTGACAGCGAGGGAAACCAAAGCGGCCGCGCGCCCGTCACGGCGCGACGCAGGAACAGAACCGGACATCCCCCAACTCCCCGATCAATCTTCTTGTTGATCTGAAGTCTGACGCCTCCGGGCCGGAAAAGTTGCCAAGAAGATCACGGGCTACGGCATTCGAACAAATGCTCGATCAGTACGATTTGCGCAAGGAAAGCGACACCGTGCGACCGAGGGCATCAAGCAGGTAGGGCTGGTAACGCAGCGGCGTGTGGCCATTCTGGTCCCGCACGCGCTGCCGGGCGTCCAGCAGGTTCTCCGCCGCCAGCGTCACGCGGACGCCCTTCAGCATCTCCTTCTGTGGAAACACCGTGCCCAGGTCCGCGAAGCCGGTCAGGTCCAGGCGCAGCAGCGGGCTGAACACGATGTCGTTGGGATCATCGGCCGTGCCGGCGGTGAAGCGGGTGCGGCTCTTCCAGTTCGCGGCGAGCTGCAGGCCGGTGCCGTTGTAGGCCGTGCCGACGCGCGCGTTCACGGCATGGCGTGACTGGCTGGAGCCGGTACCCGGGCCCCCGGCCAGCAGATCCTGCACCGGCAGGCCCTCGCGTGCCAGGCGCCGGTTCTCCAGCTGCCAGGTGTGGGTGAAGTTGGCATTGAGCCGCCAGCCGGGTCCGGACAGCTGCTCGGTGCCGCTGCCATCCATGAACACGACGCGGTTTGCGGTCTGCGCAGCCGCGGCGCCCGCCCCGGGCTGGCCGAAACTGCGACGGAAGCTGCCGCCCCAGCGGATCTGCCCGGTCTCGCTGCGCGCGAAGGAGACCAGCCGCGCATCCACTTCGACCAGCCGGCCGTCGACATCGCGGCGGTAACGATCCGGGAAGGCGGCCTGCACGTCCTCGCTCACGGCCGGCAGCGGCAGCGTCGCATCGCGGCCCACCGTGCGCTGGTAGTCCAGGTTCAGCTGCAGGTCGGTGGCCGCCAGTGGCCGCATCGTCATGCCGATGCGCGTGCCGCGGCGCCGCTCCACGTCGAGATCCGGATTGCCACCGGTGATGTAACGCACCAGCACCGTCTCCTGGCGGATGAAGTCATAGGTGCGCATGTCATCGATCACCACGATCGGCGCGCTGAGCGATTCCGGTTGCGGCGCCACCCGCTCCTCGTTGACCGACGCGCGCAGCGTGAAACGCTGGCCGAAGCGCCAGTTGAGTCCATAACCGTGGTCGTACAGCGTGCCGAGGCCGGTGACATCGCGGGCGCTGACGGAAAGCTCCGCGCCCATGCCGAAGGCCTGCGGCGTCGGTTTGCCCAGCAGCGGGATCTGCAGCGAGGCAAAGGCCATCTCGTCCTTGCGCACGCGGCGGCTGCGCACATCGGTGGTGCCGGTGGTGCGCGAGCTGTTGCGGCTGTCGCGCAACTCGCCACGCAGCGCCAGCGTCGTGTTGCCGGCCGGCAGCTTCAGCACCGTGCCGGAAGCCTGCAGCTGCAGGTTGGACATGCGCCCGTTCGAGCGCGCGTGATCCACCAGCAGTTCATCCAGCAGTTCCGGCGGCAGCGGCGCGAAAGGGTCCACCAGCCCGGCATCCATCGCGGCCTGCAGTGCGCGGGTGTCGTAATACCGGTCGGTATCCGAGCTCGTCGCGCGCCGGGTGAGGTTGCCGCTCATCGTCACGCGCCAGCGACCCAGCTGCGTGTTCACGTTGCTGTTCAACGTGGCGGCCCACGGTTCGTCCCGTCTCTCCAGCGGACTGCCCAGGTAACGCGCAACGGCAACGTCCTGGCTGAAGGGCGAGAAGGGTGAGTCCGCCGGCACATGCAGCAGCGCCCCGGCCGCACCGGTGCGCGAGACCGTCACGCCGCGTTCGGCGTACAGGCCCAGGTTCAGGAAGGTATTGCGTGGCAGCGGCAATGACAGGTTGCCATTCATGCCGAGGGTGAACTGGTCGGCAACCAGCGTTCGATAGCGCGATACCTCGCCGGGATTCGGGCTGTTCGTCGACGCCAGGAAATCCGCCAGCGTTGGCGTCTGCAATCCGGCCGGCACACCCAGGACCGTCACGGGAAAGCCGGTCATGCCACTCAGCGCCGGATCGATGTCCATGCCTGGTACCGGCCACGACACCACATTGCCGAGCAGGTCATAGGGCATGCCGGCCGGCTGCTGGCTCTCGATGTCGCGATGCGACTCGAGCAGCGGCTGGTTCTTCAACAGCGTCAATGACAGGCTCTGGAAGCGGTTGCCATCCACGCTCACCAGGCTGGTATTGCCATTCGCGCTCAGGCCGCGTCCGGCGGTGGCGCCCTTGACGGTGGCATTCACCAGCGCCTGCCGGTAATTGGTCTTCAGCACCACATTGATCACGCGCCGCGTGGGGCCGTATCCCAGCGCCGCGGCCGCCTGTGCGGGCAGCACCTGGATGGATGCCACCGATTCGGACGGCAGCTGGTTGACGCTGGTGATGCCATTGGCCGGCCGGCCATTGATCAGGATGACCGGGCCTTCCTCGGTGTTGTCCACGTCAGGCGCTACCTGCGCCAGCAGGTCACCGACGGTGTTGGCGCCGTAGGCGGCCATCGCCGCTTCATCCAGTTCGGATTCGGCATACATGCCTTCGATCAGGCGGCCGTCGGTGCCATAGACGACGACCTCGTCGAGCACCATCAGCTCTTCGTCCGGATCGAAGCTGGCCGGCAACCCGGCCGCCTCGGATGTGGTCGTGGCGATGGTCGCCGCGGCCCGCGATGCAGGGCTCCAGGTCCCCACCAGAAGCACCAGCAACACAGCGATGGTGCGCACAGGCCAGGGCGCATTCCGTTGCGCCAGCTTGCAGTGAATAACGTGCATCCCACACTCCCGAAGATTCGTCCCGGGCCAGTCCGTCCTGGACTCGGAAAATTACCGATGCGCGCTATCCATGACACAAAATTGAGAATCGAAAATGGAGGAAGCGTGACTTGAACTCTTCCCCCGCGCCGCAATACACGGCATTCTCGGATCAACGAATTGTGGACGTCCGGCTCAGGTGGGCGGCAGGCGTCCGATTCGAAGCCCACGGCAACTGAAGGAGGTGATCCAATGGCACATTCTCACGCTGGTCTGGTCGCAACTCCGTGCACATTGGCTGGTGATTGCGGGGTTCGTCGCTAAGCGACGGATGCTCGTGATGGCCTTTCAAGGCCATGGAGGATGCGCGCAAGTTCAATGCTACGCGCGCGACCAGTAGTCCAGCGGATGGACGCTTCGATGCAGTTGCCGTGCGGATGAACATCCGCACGAGCCAAGGGCTCGGGCAGGAATGGCGGGGCTCGCAAGGGCCCCGCCATTTTCTCCTGGGCGCTTATTGCTCCTGATGCGGCTGCGTCGCCGCCGGCGGCGGCGGGCCCATGCCACCGAACGGTCCCGGCGGCGCATTCTTCAGCGCCTGCGCGCGCGCGATGATGAACGCGCGGATCGCGGCCGAGTCCTGCTCATTCAGCACATGCGCGAAGGACACCATGCCCAGCTCCTCGCGCACGCCCTGCAGCACCACCTGGTCGAAGCCGGCCTGCGTGTGCAGCATCGCCGAGCGCGTCAGGTCCGGGAAGGTGGCGCCACGCGTCTGGCCGTTCTCGCCATGGCAGGAGGCGCAGTACTGCGCGTAATGCTCGCGGCCCGCGTTCACCAGCTCGGCCGGCTGCGCATCGGTGGGCGGATTCAGCGGCGGCGGCGTATACGGCCGCGTCGGCGGCAGCTCGGCCTTGCCGTCCAGCGAGAACACCAGCATGCGTGAGTAGTTCGGCGCGTAATAGCCGGCCGCCTGGTTGCCGCCGACGCTGATGGCCACGTACTGCCTGCCACCGATTTCATAGGAGATCGGCGGCGCGACGATGGCGGTCTGCGCATCGAACTGCCACAGCACCTTGCCGGTCTTCGCATCCAGCGCGCGGAACAGGTTGTCGGTGCCGCCGCCGGTGAACACCAGGCCGCCCGCGGTCGCCAGCGCGCCGCCGGTGGGGCCTTCGTTGGTCGGGCCACGCCAGACTTCCTTCTCGGCCACCGGATCCCATGCGATCACATGCGAGCGGAAATAACTCGGCTTGCCCGGGATCGGTCGCGCCATCAGGTTCACGCCGAGGTTGAAGCCGGTCTGGCGGTACTGCCAGCGCGAGTCGTATTCGAACACGAACGTGGCCTCCTGCACCGGCAGATAGACCAGCCCGGTCTCCGGGCTGAACGCCATCGCATGCCAGGCATGCGCGCCCTGCGGACCGGGCAGCGCGTGGAAGGGCTTGCCCTCGTCATAACGCGACTCGGGATTCTCCACCGGGCGGCCCGTGGCCATGTCGATGTGCGTGGCCCAGTTCACCTCGGTGTAGTTCTTCGCCTTCAGCAGTTCGCCGCTGCGCGCATCCAGCACATAGAAGAAGCCATTCTTCGGCGCCTGCATCACCACGCGGCGCTGCGTGCCGTCGATGTCCAGGTCCGCGGCCATGATGGGCTGCGTGGCGGTGTAGTCCCAGTTGTCGCCCGGCGTGGTCTGGTAATGCCACACGTATTCGCCGGTTTCGGCCTTCACCGCGACGATGGAGGAGAGGAACAGGTTGTCGCCGCCCTGCGGGCTGCGATGCTTGTGCGACCAGGGCGAACCATTGCCCACACCCAGGTAGACCAGGTCGGTGACCGGGTCATACACGAACGAATCCCACATCGTGCCGCCACCGCCGAACTTCCACCATTCGCCGGTCCAGGTCTTCGCGGCCATCTCCATCACATTGTCGGAGGCGGCGCCATCCGGACCTTTCGAGGGATCACCCGGCACGGTGTAGAAGCGCCACACCTGCTTGCCGGTCTCGGCGTCATAGGCGGTGATGTAGCCGCGCACGCCGAATTCGCTGCCGGCATTGCCGATCAGCACCTTGCCATTGGCGATGCGCGGCGCGCCGGTGATCGAATAACGCCATTCCTTCTCGTGCGTCATCACCGACCACACTTCCTGGCCGGTCTTCGCATCAATGGCAATCAGGCGGCCATCCAGCGTCCCCAGGTAGATCTTGTCGCCATATGCGGCAAGGCCACGATTCACCAGGCCGCAGCAGACGTTCACCGCCCACTCGCCCGGCACGCGCGGGTTGAAACGCCACAGCTGCTCACCGGTGACCGCGTCATAGGCATACACGCGGCTCCACGCGGTGGAGACATACAGCACGCCGTC
>CAYNEX010000088.1:0-11868 GCA_964396335.1 uncultured Steroidobacteraceae bacterium
TCCATTCCAGCCCGAACAGGAACTCGTGCACCGGCACGCTGCGGAAGAACTGCAGTGACTCGTACACCACCGACAGCACGATGCCGACGGTCACGAACACGGCCAGCGAGGCGCAGCCCAGCAGCAGCATCTCGGCGATCTTTTCCACGCCGTTGCGGGCGCGAAGCTCCGGCGCGATGCGGCCGCGCACCAGCACGATGCCCAGCACACCCAGCGCCAGCACCACGCCGGTGAGCGCCATCGCCGAGGTGCCATGCAGGCGCTGGTAATGCACGGCGGCCGCGCGCGCCTCCGGATCGAGGAATTCCATCGGCACCGCGCCGGAGATGGCGTTGCGCACGTCGTTCATCAGCAGGCCGAGCGCATCCGGATCAGAGGGCGCGGCGGCACCCAGGCCCGAAGTCACCAGCGCGGTGAGGATGCTGTCTTCGAAGGCCAGCCACAGCATCAGCACCAGCAGGCACGGCAGCGCGCACCACAAGGCGGTGAGCAGGCCGTAGTAACTGGGCAGGGAATGCAGGCGGCGCATGCCACGGCCTCCCCCCACGGTCGCCAGCGAACGGGACTTGCCCAGCCAGTAGCCGGACACCGCCATGGCGGCGATCACCAGAATCAGCGCGCCTGTAGACATCGCGGCGAGGTTACCCAATGCGCCCGGTGCGTGAAAGCAACCGGCGCCCGGAGGCAGGGGTGGAAGGGATCACTGGCATCATCTAGAAGCTGAAGTTGAGGTCCAGGTGCAGGCGTTCATAGTTGCGACCAGGCACCGGCACACCGTCGATGACGGCCGGCACGGCAAGGTCGGTATCGGCGAACTGCCAGGTGAGGTTGACCGTCCAGTTCTTCGCCGGCGCATAACCGGCCTGGATGACATGCGCGCGATGATCGGTGTTGCCGGCGCCCACGTCCGAATCGATGAACTGGCCGAACAGTGCATCCTTGCGGACACGCTGGTAGCTGTAGCCGATCTCCCAGCTGCGAGACTTGTCGGCACGGCCGTAAAGGAAGCCGGCACTGAAGGCCTCATCCTCCCGGTTGTCCGCCGCCACATTGGCGAAGTAATCCGCGAACAGCTGCAGCGGCCGGCCGGCCACCGGGTGGGTGAACTCCACCAGCCCCTCGGCCAGGTTGTAGTCCTGCGCCAGGCAGAGGGCCACGCCGGCGGCGCAACCGGTATCGGTGGTGGAATTGCCATTGGCGTCATCGTGGAAGGGATCGAAACCGCGCACGCGCCGGAAATCGAACCAGCCGGCGGCGATGGTCAGCCTGCCCTCGCCGACTGACGGCTTCCAGCCGAACTGCGTCCCGCGCAGCGTGCTTTCGGCGGCGTCGGAGCGTTCGGCGATGTAGTGATGGAAGGCGCTGGCGAAGAATGCGCCCTGCTGCCACTGCGCGGCGATTCCTTCCGGGTTCACGTCGCCGTCGAACAGCACGCTTTCGCCGGCGCGCTGCCAGGGATATTTCATCTTGCCGCCCAGCAGGGTCAGCGAGTCCAGCGGCTGCCACTGCACCACCGCCAGGTCGAGCTTCACATCCTTGCGCGCGCCGGCACCACCGAGCGTGACATTCGAGGAGCGCGGGTCACCACCTTCGTCAGTGGCCAGCGCCAGTTCGGCCTGCACCGTGTCGTTGACCCGGGCGGTGACGCCGGCACGCACCCGCAGGCGGTCTCGGTCACGACGCTTCGCCCCCTGCTGGCTGATGATCTCGTGGCGATAGCGGAAATCGCCGTTGAAGGCGAACCGGTCGCCGGCGGTGTGCTCTGACGCCGCCGCCGCCAGCGGTGCACCGCCGAGCAGCCCGGCCAGCAGCGACGCACCGGCCGCCCAGGTCGCGGATCTTCTCATCTACTTCGACCCGCCCAGCACGCGCCTGCGCACGTCCGCCAGTTCTTCGGCAGGCAGCGGCACCAGTCCCTTGTCGGAGAGATACCCCTCCTCGCCCATGGAGCGGGTGCTGACATATTCGGCGAGGAACTCCCGCAGCCCCGGGATCACGCGCATGTGCGCGGCCTTCACATAGACATACAGCGGCCGCGACACCGGGTATTCGGATGAAGCGATGCGCTCGAAGCTGGGCACCACGCCCTCCACCGCCGCGCCCTGCAGCTGGCTGATGTTCTCCTCGAGGAAGCTGTAACCGAAGATGCCCAGCGCGCGCGGATTGGCTTCCAGCTTCTGCACGATCAGGTTGTCGTTCTCGCCGGCCTCGACGTAGGCGCCATCCTCGCGCACCGCGTGGCAGGTCTGCTTGAAGCGATTCTCGTCGGTGCCCTTCAGCGCCTTCAGCCACGGGAAGGCCTCGCAGCCCGGCTCCATCACCAGTTCGAGGAAGGCGTCGCGCGTGCCGGAGGTCGGCGGCGGACCCAGCACCTCGATGCGGTCAGCCGGCAGCGCCGGATCGATCTGGTTCCAGGTGCGGTAGGGGTTGTCGATCAGGGCGCCCTCGCGGGCCGGATCGGGCACCCGCTTGGCCAGCGCCAGGTACAGCTGCTGGCGGGTCAGGCTGTAAGGCTTGCCCTTCTTGGAGCCGGCCACGACAATTCCGTCGTAGCCCACCTTCACCTCGATGATGTCCCGCACCCCAGCCTTCGCACACGCATCGACCTCGCTCTGCTTGATGGCGCGCGACGCGTTGACCATGTCCGGATGCTGAACGCCCACCCCGCCGCAGAACAGCTTGATGCCGCCGCCGGTGCCGGTGGCCTCCACCTTGGGCGTCTTGAAGCGCGTGGCCCGGCCGAACATCTCGGCCGCCGTGGTGGTGAAGGGGTAGACCGTCGAGGAGCCGACCACCGAGACATAGTCACGGCCGGAGGCAGCCATTGCGCCCGGGGCGATCAGCAGGCCCGCAAGAAGGGCTGCGGCGGCCGGATGCCTGGTCATGCGCGGTTCTCCTCGGTTGCGGCCCTGGCGGGCCGGCACGGTTCCGGCGCAATGTACGAACCGAATATTGCAGTCTTGTTGCAGTCTGTAACAATTCCGCGCGCAGCCACAAGTGCTTGACCGACTTACGCCCTGCCCACGCAGGGAATTGCAACGGGCCCGAAGGAGCCGGCAATACATTGCAGAATTCTGACACCCTGCGCCTGACGCAGGATCTCATCTCGCGCCCCTCGGTCACTCCCGCCGATCTCGGTTGCCAGCAACTGATGATGCAGCGGCTGGCGGCCGTGGGTTTCACCAACGAGCCGATGAACTACGGCAGCGTCGAGAACTTCTGGTCGAAGCGCGGCAACGGTGGCCCGGTGCTGTGCTTCGCCGGCCATACCGACGTGGTGCCCACCGGCCCGCTGGAAGAATGGAAGTGCGACCCGTTCAAGCCGACCATCATCGATGGCCGGCTGTACGGCCGTGGCGCGGCCGACATGAAGAGCGGCCTGGCCGCCATGGTGACCGCCACCGAGGCCTTTGTGCGCGAATGCCCGGACCACCGTGGCACCATCGCCTTCCTGATCACCAGCGACGAGGAAGGCCCGTCGGTGGACGGCACCAAGCGCGTGGTCGAAGAATTGAAGGCCCGCGGCGAGCGCATCGACTGGTGCATCGTCGGTGAGCCCTCCAGCGAGAAGCGCGCCGGCGACACGATCAAGATCGGCCGCCGCGGCTCCTACAGCGGCCGCCTGACCGTGCACGGCGTGCAGGGCCACGTGGCCTATCCGCAGCTGGCGGTGAACCCGGTGCACATGCTGGCGCCGGCTCTGGCCGAGCTGACCCGGCACGTGTGGGACGAAGGCAATGCGCACTTCCAGCCCACCACCTTCCAGATCTCCAACATGAATGCCGGCACCGGCGCGCCCAACGTGATCCCGGGCGAGCTGAAGGCGCGCTTCAACCTGCGTTACAACACCGAACAGACGCAGGAAAAACTGCGCCGCACCGTCGAGGAGATCCTCGACCGCCACGGCGTGAAGTACACCATCGACTGGTATGTATCCGGCGAGCCGTTCTACACCCCGCCCGGACCGCTGTCCGACGCGGTGTGCGCGGCGGTGGAAAAGGTCACCGGCGCAAAGCCGGTGATGTCCACCGGCGGCGGCACCTCGGATGGCCGCTTCATCGCCAAGCTGGGCACGCAGGTGGTGGAACTGGGCGTGACCAATGCCACCATCCACAAGGTGAACGAGTCGGTGGGCGTCGACGAGATCGACACCCTGCACCAGCTCTACCTGGAGACGCTGCGGCGCCTGCTCGGCTGAGCGGCGCCCTCCACTTTTTCCGGGATCAGGCCGGCCGGCGACGCGCCGGCCAGTTGACCAGCACGCCCACTGCGCCCAGCAGCAGCGACCAGACCAGCACCCAGGCCGGCATCGCAAGGCCCAGGAAGGTCCAGTCGATGTTGGCGCAGTCACCCGGGGCGGTGAGCACCTTGCGCACCACCTCGAAGAACGGGTTGATCTCCAGCATCCATTCCAGCGACGCGCCGCAGGAGGCATAGGTGCCCGGCGGCTGGGCCTGCACATAGACATGCCGGCCGGAAACGCCCGCGGCCAGCGCGGTGGCCAGCAGCACCAGTACCACCGCGGTGATGGACGCCGCGCGCTTGCGCGGCAGCGCCAGCAGCCCGGCGAGCAGCAGCGCCACGCCCAGCGCGACGATGCCGACGCGCTGGAACATGCACAGCGGACAGGGCTCGTAGCCCAGCACTTTCTCGGCATACAGCGCGTAGCCCAGCAGCGCGAAGCAGATGAGGCCCGCGACCACGTTCACGGTGACGCGGTGGGACCGCATCCAGGCGATGAGCTGCATGCTCAGCCCCGCTCGCTGTCGATGTGCCGCTCGACATCCTCGAGGCGGGTATGGCGCACGTCCTTGCCGTGCACCATGTAGATCACGTATTCACAGATGTTCTTGGCGTGGTCGCCGACGCGTTCCAGCGCGCGCACGATCCACATCACCTCGAGCGCGCGGCGGATGCTGCGCGGGTCTTCCATCATGAAGGTGATGGCCTGGCGCTGGATCGACTCGTATTCCTCGTCGACATTGTCATCGCGCCGCGCCACGTTCAGCGCCGCCACTGCATCCAGGCGCGCGAAGGCGTCCAGGGCGTCGTGCACCATCGAGGCGACGATGCGGCCCATGTGCTTGATCTCGCGGTACTTGTTTTCCGGCCGCTCCATGGTGGCCAGGCGCGCCGCGATGGCGCCGATCTTCTCCGCCTCGTCGCCGATGCGCTCCAGGTCGGTGATGGTCTTGATGATGGCCACGATCAGGCGCAGGTCGCTGGCCGCCGGGCTGCGGGTGGCGAGGATGCGGCTGCACTCCTCGTCGATCGCGACCTCCATGGCGTTGACCTTCAGGTCGTCGGTGGCGAGGGACTCTCCCAGCGAGCTGTCGCCCTCCACCACCGAAGTGATGGCCTTGCCCAGCACGTCCTCGACCAGCCCACCCATGGCGAGCACGCGCGTGCGCACCCGCTCCATGTCTTCATTGAACCGCCGCGAAATGTGGTGGGAGAGATCTGCGGTTTCCATTCGGGTCCTCCGTTGGGCCGGAAAGTGTATCGTCGCCCCCGGCTTTCAGCACGCGCCGTGGCGGAAAGACGCAAGTGAACGTGCTGCCCCGGCCCGGCTCGCTGCGCACTTCAAGCTGGGCGCCATGGTGTTGCAGCACATGCTTCACGATGGACAGTCCGAGGCCGGCGCCGCCGGCTGAACGCGCCCGGCCGGAGTCGATGCGGTAGAAGCGCTCGGTGAGCCGCGGCAGGTGTTCGGCGGCAATGCCGGGGCCGGTGTCCTGCACCTCGAAACGGGCCTGGCCCTGCTCATCCAGCCACCAGCGGATGCGCACCGTGCCGGTGGCCGGCGTGTATTTGGCGGCGTTGTCGACCAGGTTGGTGAAGGCCGAGGTCAGCTCGGTTTCATCGCCGGCCAGGTGGGCGTCGGTGGCCAGCTCCAGTTCCACCTGCGGATGGGTGGCGCGGGCCAGCAGGTCCTTGCGCAGCAGCGCCGCCAGCGCCGGCACGTCGATATCCGCCCTGCCTGCCTCGCTGCCCAGCGCCTCCAGGCGCGACAGGTCGAGCAGGTCGTTGACGATGCCGTTCATGCGCTGGGTCTGGCGCTGCATCTCGGCCAGCGGACCGCGCAGCGATGGATCGAGCGAGCCATCCTGCAGCAGCGTTTCCAGGTAACCGGTCATCACCGTCAGCGGCGAGCGCAGTTCGTGCGAGGCGTTCGCGACGAAGTCCTTGCGCATCGATTCGAGCGCCACCATGTGCGACACGTCGCGCACCAGCATCAGCCGCTGCGTGCCGCTGTAGGGCACCACCTGGAAGGACAGGTGCACCTTCGGCTCGGCACCGCGCCCGATCACCAGCGGTTCATCGAACTGCTGGCGATCCAGGTAGCGCATCAGCGCCGGATCGCGGATCAGGTTCACGATGCGGATGCCGATGTCGAGCTTGCGGCGCAGGTCCAGGAGGTGCCCGGCCATGCGGTTGAACCAGAGGATCTCCCACTGCTCGTTCAGGATCAGCACGCCATCGGGCATGGCCGCGGTGGAATGACGCAGTTCGCGGAAGGCGTCGAG
The DNA here is from genome assembly GCA_964396335.1 of uncultured Steroidobacteraceae bacterium. Lineage (GTDB taxonomy): Bacteria > Pseudomonadota > Gammaproteobacteria > Steroidobacterales > Steroidobacteraceae > ZC4RG30. The sequence goes on from CAYNEX010000088.1 coordinate 6,528, forward strand.
CAGGCGCTGCTTGTGGAAGCGCTTGCGCCGGTGCAGGCGCACCACGCGAGCCACCACATCGCCCCAGACCCCGGAGGCATCCGGCGGATCGCGGCGGCTGCGGTCGCGCAGCCAGTCATCCAGCCAGTACAGATTGAGCAGCTGCCAGGCGAGCATGCCGGCCAGCGCCAGCGCGATGCCCGCCCATACGCGGCCCAGCAGCAGGCCGATCAGCACACCGGCCGCGAGCGTGGCGCCGACACGCGCCATCAGGAACCAGCCGGCCTTGCGCGCGTTCACGCCACGGATCCCTTCGCCGAGAAGCGGTAACCGCTGCCGCGCACGGTCTGGACCAGGTGTGACATGGAAACCTCCTCGAGCGCCTTGCGCAGGCGGCGGATGTGGACGTCGATGGTACGCTCCTCGACATACACATTCCCGCCCCAGACCCGGTCGAGCAGCTGGGCGCGCGTGTAGACCCGCTCGGGGTTCTGCATGAAGAACTCGAGCATGCGGTATTCGGTGGGCCCCAGCGGCACTTCGGTGCCGGCGGCAGAGACCCGGTGCGCGCCGCGGTCCAGCTGCAGGCCGCCGATGTCGATCACGTCTTCGGCCGCGGCGCCGCCGGAACGGCGCAGCACGGCGTTGATGCGCGCCACCAGTTCGCGCGGCGAGAACGGCTTGGTGACATAGTCATCCGCGCCGCCATCGAGGCCGGCAACCTTGTCGCCCTCGGCGGCGCGCGCCGTCAGCATGATCACCGGCAGGTCGCGGGTCCCGGCCTCGCGCTTGATCAGGCGCGTGAGTTCCAGCCCGCTCATGTCCGGCAGCATCCAGTCGACCAGCACCAGCTCCGGGCGACGGTCGGCGATGTGCACACGGGCCTGGCGGCAGTCCTCCGCCTCGGCCACCTCATAGCCGGCGCGACGCAGCGCGAACGCGATCATCTCGCGGATGGGCTGTTCGTCCTCGACGATCAGGATCTGTCGCACGGTAGTCCTCGGTCGTTGACTACCCGATATTCCATGACATCTTGGTTACGGGCATCTTACAGTCCGGCCGGGTCGGGTTTTTTCACGTGCGCGACCTGGTTGCGCAGGTACACCGGCTGGGCCTGCGCGGCATCCTGCCAGCTGGCGCCGGCGGCCAGATCGGCGATGGCCAGTGCGGCCACATCCTGCGCATGCGGCTCGGCATCGGCGAATACGCGACCCGGTGCGATCTGCAATGAAACTGCAATCTGCGGATACGCAGGGAGTCCCTTGCCGGCGGCAGCGGCCACCGGTGACACGACCGCCTGCAGCACCTGCGCGGCAGGACCCACGGCCTCATCGGCGTCGCGCAGATCGCCGCCGAACAGACCCCAGTACACCTCGTCCATGCGCGCATCCATGCACGCCAGCACGCGCGCGCCGGAAGGCAGCGGTTCACCGCGATCCTTCAGCAGCCGGTGCGCCTGCGCGGCCAGCGCGCGCAGCGAGGACACCGGCAGCACCGGCAGGTCGACGCCGGCGGCCAGCCCCTGCGTCACCGCCGCGGCGATGCGCAGGCCGGTGAAGGAGCCGGGGCCGCGACCGAAGGCGATGCCAGCAAGATTGCGCAGCGAGAGGCCGGCTTCGGCCAGCAGTTCATCCACCATCGGCAGGATCAGGCGCGCATGGTCGCGTCCTGTCACCACCGAGCGCGTGGTGATTGCGCCATCGATTGCCAGCGCGGCCGAACACTGGCCACTGGCGGTATCCAGGGCCAGCAGTTTCAAGTGGCCTCCTGTTCGAGCATCTGCCTCACCTCATGCAGTTCGCGCGTGCGGCGCATCGGCGGCAGCGCGGCCAGCAGCTGCTTGCCGTAGCCCTTGCCGGTGATGCGCGGATCAAGGATTGCGACCACGCCGCGATCACGTTCGCTGCGGATCAGCCGGCCGACGCCCTGCTTCAACGCGATGGCCGCCTCGGGAACCTGGAAATCATTGAAGGGATTGCCGCCCTGCTCGCGCAGGTTGCGGGCCCGCGCGCGCAGTACCGGGTCTTCCGGCGAGGCGAACGGCAGGCGGTCGATCACCACCAGCCGCAGCGCGCGGCCGGGCACGTCGACGCCTTCCCAGAAACTGGCCGTGCCCAGCAGCACCGCGTTGCCGTGCTCGCGGAATTCGCGCAGCAGCTGTTCGCGCGGGCTTTCGCCCTGCACCAGGATCTGCAGCTTCGCGGCCGGACCGGTGCCCCAGCGCTCGCGCAACTGCTTCGCCGCCTGCGACAGCGCGCGGTGGCTGGTGAACAGCAGGAAGGCGCCGCCGCCGGAGAGCTCCGCCAGCGATGCGGCAGTCTCGATCACGGCCGCGCCATGCTGCGGCGTGGCCGGATCAGGCAGGCCCGCCGGCAGGTACAGCAATGCCTGGTGCGGATAGTCGAACGGACTGTCGATGGCCAGCGTATCGCAGCGGCCGGCCACACCCAGGCGCGTGGCGAAATGCGCGAAGTCGCCGGCCACCGCCAGCGTCGCCGATGTGAAGATCCACGCAGCCGGCCGGCTTTCCATGATGGCGCGCAGTTTCGGGCCGACGTCGAACGGCAGGACCTGTCCCAGGAACCCGCGCGCCGAAGCCTGCAGCAGCCGCGCACCGGCGGAAGGTGGCGCATCCAGCACTGCATCGAGTTCGCCGGCCAGCGAGCCGGCACGCACGGCGGCATGCGTGATGCCGTCACCGCCATCCAGCGTGCGCAACGCATCGGCGAGATCACACAGCGCATTGACCAGCGCGCGCGCATCGCGATCCAGGTCGGCCAGTTCATCGCCCCAGTCGCGGCGCTGGCCGCCGGGAGCGGCCAGCTGCGCCGAACGCAGTGCGCCCTGCAGCGCATGGCGCAGCGCCTGCGCGGCCTCGACCAGATGATCGGCATCAAAACCGCCTTCCACCAGCAGGGTCGGCAGGTCGATCAGCAGCTCATCGACCTTGCGCGAACTGAAATGCGTGCCGAAGAACTGTGCGGCAAGTTCAGGCAGCTGATGCGCCTCGTCGAGGATCAGCGCATCGGCCGAGGGCAGGATGTCGCCGTGGCCCTCCTCCTTCAGCGCCAGGTCCGCCAGCAGCAGGTGATGGTTCACCACCACCAGGTCCGCCTCGGCGGCACGGCGGCGCGCCGCGAACACATGGCAGCGGCCGAATTCCGCGCAGCGTCCCGCATGGCAGCTCTCGCGCGTGGAGGTGATGCGCTCGCGCAGCGGATGGCCGTCCGGCAGCTCGGGCAGTTCGGCCAGGTCGCCATCGCGGGTGGTCTCGGCCCACAGCGCAAGGCTGGCGGAGAGGCCGCCACCGCCGCCCAGCTGCAGCTCGCGCGGCATGCGCAGCCAGCGTTCGCGGCACAGGTAGTTGGCCCGTCCCTTCAGCAGCGCCACGGTGGCCGGACGGCCCAGCGCGCGCGACAAGAGCGGCAGGTCGCGATGGAACAGCTGGTCCTGCAGGGTGCGGGTGCCGGTGGAGACGATCACGCGCCGCCCGGAGAGCAGCGCCGGGATCAGGTAGGCGAAGGTCTTGCCGGTACCGGTACCCGCCTCGGCGACCAGCCAGCCGCGCGTCGCCAGCGCATCGGCCACGGCGCGCGCCAGGGCCACCTGCGATGGCCGTGCACGGAATCCCGGCAGGGCCCTGGCCAGCGGACCGTCGGCCCCGAAGATTTCTTCAAGATCAATCATTTAAAGAGGATATTTCCAATCCTTCGAGCTGACGCCAGGCGGTCGTTCACCTCGATCACTGGCTAGGCAACCGCTTTGGAAGATTGGCGTTATACTCCATGGATTCTTCCATCCATTTGTTGTCTCGCAAGGTAACCCAAATGGCGACCGCACCCAGCGCATTCAAACCACTGCAAGAAATCTCACCCGAAGTTGCCGACTGGGTGTCCGAAGTGGCGAAGCTGACCACCCCCGACCGCATCCAGTGGTTCGACGGCAGCGCCGCCGAAACCGCCCTGCTCCGCAATGAGCTGCTGGCCCGCAAGGAGCTGCTGCCGCTCAACGAGAAGACCTTCCCGGATTGCTACCTGGCTCGCTCGAATCCCTCGGACGTGGCCCGCGTCGAGCACCTGACCTTCATCTGCACGCAGAACAAGGAAGATGCCGGCCCGAACAACAACTGGATGGCGCCGGATGAGGCCCACCAGAAGATGGACGGCCTGTTCAAGGGCTGCATGAAGGGCCGCACGCTCTATGTGGTGCCCTACTGCATGGGCCCGATCGATTCGCCCTACTCCCGCTGCGGCGTGGAGATCACCGACAGCGCCTACGTGGTGCTGAACATGGCCATCATGACCCGCTCGGGCCGCGCCGCCCTGGAGCGCATCGCCGCCGAGGGTGGCAAGTTCGTGAAGGGCCTGCACTCGATCGGCGAGCTGGACCCGAACCGCCGCTTCATCATGCACTTCCCCGAGGAGCTGTCGATCCAGTCGTTCGGCTCGGGCTACGGCGGCAACGCGCTGCTGGGCAAGAAGTGCCATGCGCTGCGCATCGCCAGCTACCAGGCACGCACCGAGGGCTGGCTGGCCGAGCACATGCTGATCGTCGGCCTGACCAATCCGCAGGGCGAGACGCACTACATTGCGGCCGCTTTCCCGAGCGCCTGCGGCAAGACCAACCTCGCCATGCTGATCCCGCCGGATTCCATGCCGGGCTGGAAGGTCACCACGGTGGGCGATGACATCTGCTGGATGCAGCCCGGCCCGGATGGACGCCTGTGGGCGATCAACCCCGAGTCCGGCTACTTCGGCGTGGCCCCGGGCACCAGCCCGAAGACCAACAAGAACGCCTTCGACACCATCCGCAAGGACACGCTGTTCACCAACGTGGCCCTGACGAAGGACAACGAGCCGTGGTGGGAAGGCATGGGATCGGGCGAGCCGGTGATCGACTGGCAGGGCCGACCCTACGATGCGAAGAACGGCCCGGCCGCACACCCGAACTCGCGCTTCACCGTGAGCGCGCGCCACAACCCGGCCTACGACAAGGAAGCGGACAGCCCGAAGGGCGTGCCGATCTCGGCCATCCTGTTCGGCGGCCGTCGCCGCGACGTGGCGCCGCTGATCTACCAGGCCCGCAACTGGCGCCATGGCGTGCTGGTCGGCGCCGGCGTGGCCTCCGAGACCACGGCTGCCGCCACCGGCGCGGTGGGCGTTGTGCGTCGTGACTCGATGGCGATGAAGCCGTTCTGCGGCTACAACTTCGGCGACTACTTCCAGCACTGGCTGAACATCGGCGCCAAGCTGTCGAACCCGCCGGCCATCTTCCACGTCAACTGGTTCCGCCAGGGCGCGGATGGCAAGTTCCTGTGGCCGGGCTTCGGCGACAACCTGCGTCCCATCGCCTGGGCGCTGGA
>CAYNEX010000089.1:0-4050 GCA_964396335.1 uncultured Steroidobacteraceae bacterium
GGCCCTTGCGCGCCTGCTCGAACAGCCAGTTGATGGCTTCCTTGAACGAGCCCACGTCCCTGCGCTGGTTGCCGCTGGTCACATAGGCGCCCTCGCCGATCATGCCCTGCAGCGTGCGGCCCAGTGCGGCGATCTGCGCGTATTCGGCCGAGGCGAAGAATTCCGGCGGCAGCGCCTTCTCGTGCAGCGTGCCATGTTCGGTGCGGCGCACGAGGATGCGCGCCGGACGCGGGTCCTCGCCTTCGGCGGCAGCGGCGGAACCGGCCTGCACCTCGATCTGGTAACGACGCGCCGAATCGTTCAGCGCATTCAGCGCCGTCGACAGGCCTTCGGCCCAGCCGCGCAGCGCCTCCAGGTTGTTGAAGTCGGCCGGTGCCAGCACCGGCTGGTAGATCATCTGCTCGAGCAGGTGCGCGTCGTAACGGCGGCTCCAGCGCTTGATGATGGCCTGCACGTCCATGTACTGCCGCGCCAGCGTCTCGAGGCTGGAACCGGCCAGCGGCGGCGCACCGTCGTTGACGTACAGCGCGGCATCCTCGATGGCGTTGTTCAGCAGCAGCTGGTTCAGCTCGGCATCGTCCTTCACGTACAGCTCGTGCTTGCCGCGCTTCACCTTGTAGAGCGGCGGCTGCGCGATGTAGACGTGGCCGCGCTCGATCAGCAGCGGGATCTGCCGGTAGAAGAAGGTCAGCAGCAGCGTGCGGATGTGCGAGCCGTCGACGTCCGCGTCGGTCATGATGATGATGCGGTGGTAGCGCAGCTTGTCGATGTTGAAGTCATCGCGGCCGATGCCGCAGCCCAGCGCGGTGATCAGCGTGCCCACCTCCTGCGAGGAGATCATCTTGTCGAAGCGCGCGCGCTCCACGTTCAGGATCTTGCCCTTCAGCGGCAGGATGGCCTGGGTGCGGCGGTCGCGGCCCTGCTTGGCCGAGCCGCCGGCGGAGTCACCCTCGACGATGAAGATCTCCGACAGCGCCGGGTCCTTCTCCTGGCAGTCGGCCAGCTTGCCGGGCAGGCCGGCGATGTCGAGCGCGCCCTTGCGACGCGTCATCTCGCGCGCCTTGCGCGCCGCTTCGCGGGCACGGGCGGCATCGATGATCTTGCCGACGATGTTCTTCGCTTCGTTCGGATGCTCGAGCAGGAATTCGCCGAGCTTCTCGGCGACGCGCTGTTCCACCGGGCCCTTCACTTCGGAGGAGACCAGCTTGTCCTTGGTCTGCGAGGAGAACTTCGGGTCGGGCAGCTTCACCGACAGGATGGCGGTCAGGCCTTCACGGGCGTCATCGCCGGTGGTGGCCACCTTCTCCTTCTTGGCTTCCTTCTCGATGTAGTCGTTCAGCGTGCGCGTCAGCGCGGCGCGGAAACCGGACAGGTGGGTGCCGCCGTCGCGCTGCGGAATGTTGTTGGTGTAGCAGAGCATCGTCTCCTGGTAGGAGTCGTTCCACTGCAGGGCCACCTCGATGCCGATCGGGCCTTCCTGCGCGGTGAAATGCATCACCGTCGGATGGATGGCGGTGCGCGCGCGGTTCAGGTGCTGCACGAAGGCGCGCAGTCCGCCCTCGTGCTGGAACACCTCGCCCTTGTCCTCGCGCTCGTCGCGCAGCTCGATGCGCACGCCCGAGTTCAGGAACGACAGCTCGCGCAGGCGCTTGGCCAGCACGTCGTAATCGAAGGTGATGTTGGTGAAGATCGTCGGCGAGGGCTTGAAGTGCACCGTGGTGCCGCGCTCGGTGGTGGTGCCGGTCTCGGCCAGCGGCGCCTGCGGCACGCCGAGGCGATATTCCTGCGTCCAGATCTTGCCGCGCTGGTAGATGGTCAGGTTCAGCACGTCGGAGAGCGCATTGACCACCGACACGCCCACGCCATGCAGGCCGCCGGAGACCTTGTAGGAGCTGTCATCGAACTTGCCGCCGGCATGCAGCACGGTCATCACGACCTCGGCCGCAGAGCGGCCCTCTTCGGGGTGGATGTCGACCGGGATGCCGCGGCCGTTGTCGCGCACGGTGATCGACTCATCGGCGTGGATGGTCACCATGATGCGCGAGCAGTGGCCGGCCAGGGCCTCGTCGATGGCGTTGTCGACCACCTCGAACACCATGTGGTGCAGGCCGGTGCCATCGTCGGTATCGCCGATGTACATGCCGGGTCGCTTGCGCACCGCATCCAGGCCCTTCAAGACCTTGATATGGCTGGAGGTATAGGTGTCTTCGGCGCTCATCGGGTACCCCTGGTTTGCACCTTATTATTATAACCCCTGAGCCCGTGCGCTGCCCCGTGAGGGGGTACCGTAGGCGCAACCCTACGGCCGGATTACATTTTTTTGGGATTTCGGGGGGTGGATGGAGTCCCTAAGGTGGCTCTTCGTGCAACGGAGAGCGCGCATGCCCACCCCTGCCCTGAACAAGCCGCCCGGCCGGCACATCCTGCCCCGGCGGCCCGCGCGCCTGGACCCGGCCTGACAATGCGGTCAGTGGTCATCAACACCGGGCTTGAGCGTCTGACCCAACGACTGCTGCAATTCTGCCCGCTGGCCCCGGACGAGCGGCTGGCGCTGGCCGGGACCTTGTCCTCGGACCGCGGGTTCGCCCCCCGCGAGGAGCTGCTGCCTGAGCGCAAGCCTTCCGATGGCCTGCATCTGATCGTCGAGGGCTTCGCCTGTCGTTGCAAGCTGCTGCCGGATGGCCGGCGACAGATCCTGGGGCTGCTGCTGCCGGGCGACCTGGTCGACCTGCGGCTGATCCCGCTGGGGCGGCTGGACCATTCGATTGCCGCGCTGAGCGCGGTGCGGACCTCGCTGGTCTCGGCCTCGGCGATGCTCAGTGCCGTGGATCGCCACCCGCGGCTCGGTCGCGCGCTGTGGTGGCTGGCGGCGGTGGAGGAATCCATCACCCAGCAGTGGCTGGTGAACGTGGGTTACCGCAATGCCTATGAACGCGTCGCGCATCTGCTGTGCGAGGTGTACTGGCGGCTCGAGTCGGTTGGCCTGGCGCAGGACAACCAGTGCCGCTTCCCGCTGACACAGACTGAACTCGGCGATGCCGTTGCGTTGTCAGCGGTGCATATCAATCGCACGTTGATGGGTATGCGTCGCGCCAGCCTCGTGCGCCTGCATGGCGGACGACTCGAACTGCTGGATCGCAGGGCCTTGCAGGCCGCGGCTGCGTTTGATCCCGGCTACCTGCATCTGCGCGGCCACGCCGCGGCGAATGAAGATCTCGCGATGACAGCACGCGCCGTGCGTGTGCAGCTCGGACTTGAAGGTTCACATAACGCAGGTTAGTGAGTAATCCGCGCTGCGTGACCATGATCAGGCTCCGTCCGGAAAATCATCGGGAGCAGATCGATGGCGTCCTTCAGGGACTCACGGGCCTCCAACGGCACCGACACCATGTCGCCACCTCAATGGCTGATGGATGCGGCCATCTCGCGCATCCACGACGGGCGACTTCCCTACGAATTGCAGTCCAGGGTGCTGGCCGGTCCGGGGCGACAGCAGACCTGTGCACTGTGTGACCACGCCATCGAGACCGGTGACATGGGATACGAGATCAGCGCCAGCAGCGAGCCGGATGCGCAGCGACTGCATTTCCACGTGGCCTGCTATCGCGCCTGGGTGAAGGCATGCAGCGCCCTGCCCCGCAGCTATCGCCGCGCGCCGGCGAAGGATGCGCCGCGCGAACTCTGATCCGTGACGCGTCGTGGTGACCCCGGTCGGGCGTGAGGTCACCGTTCATCCGGTTGTTCCATGTTTGAGTCCGTGCCCTCCGACAACGGACTGGTCCGATGCCCGACATTCGTTGGACCGAGGCCGCTCCAGCATCGTTGGCCACCACGACTACCGGAGCAGGCAATGAATCCCGAACTGGAATCGCGCATCCGCTCTCTGGCCCATCGCTTCTGGGAAGAAGAAGGCCATCCGCAGGGTCGCGAGCAGGAACACTGGCGCCGGGCACAGGCTGCGCTGTCCGGCGAGGAGGACGCTCCGCTGGATAATGAGGCCACGCGTATCCCGGAGCGGCAGCAGCAGGCATCGGAGGGATCGCGCGGCGC
>CAYNEX010000089.1:4150-11858 GCA_964396335.1 uncultured Steroidobacteraceae bacterium
CGGCGGAATCCGGGGTAGGTATTCGGATAACGAACGTGTTGGCGGCGGGTGTCGTTGGGTCGGTTTGACTCTGGCCTGCCGCCAGCAGGTTCTCTCGCCGCTCGGTTTCACGTGGAGTGGGTTTGGCCGTTGAGGCACTGCGAGGGGTTGGAGGCCACCCAGTGGAGAGTTGGACGTCCGACCTTTTTCAGGCCAATCCAGTTGGCTGGATCCAGTGAGCCGGGCAACGATCTAGGTGACTCTCGAGATCCAGGGTGTCGGCCATTGTTGGGCGCTTCGCTGCGCGCTCGGCATGCAGCACATCCTCGAGAACTAGCCGCCGCTGCTGAACGATCCCTCGGGTGCGGCCCAGTCATTCGGGCTCGCCGTATCTCTGAGCAGAACGAGTCCCGACGTAGCGGATATTTGATTGCGGTCTCTTCTGAAGGCTAACTAGGTCAGATTGGGTGGCCGGGATTGGGAGTCGCGGCTGAGCCAGTGGCCACACTTCGAAGCCAAAATTCATAGGACGTCAGTAGCGAGCCTCGAACCACCCTCGGAAATCAGAGGGTCTTTGCCATCTGGGATCTCCCTCCGCGCAAGGCCGCGTGACCCCGTCGTACGTCGATCCACGCCGGTCGATTTGAGCGTGCAGGACGCGTTGTTCGCCTTGTCCGCGCGTACCCTCCCCTTCGAGCTCCTCAACTCACCCGCGAAACAACCCCATGTTCCACGTGGAACATCCGGTCCGGGGATCCAAAGAGACTCCTCTTGGGGTCCAGCGTGGTGATGATCAGCTGGCAGTTCAGGCTGGCGACCAACTCCACCAGCAAGTCCAGGCGAGAGGCGTCGAGTTCCGCAGCGGGATCATCCAGCAGCAAGGTGGGTGGCGCCGCCTGCTCCACCCGCAGCCGATGCATCAGCGCCAGCACCATCGCGGACGCCACCAGCTTCTGCTGGCCCCGTGACAGGGTCTCTCTGGCGCCCTTCCCCTCCACACGCAGATGAATGTCCGCCTTCTGTGGACCTGGCCCGGTCGAGCCCCTCTGCAGATCCCGATCGGCGGATTCCCTCAGTGCCTCCTGTAAGGAACGCTCTGCGGCCCAGCCTCGGTAGTAGGTGGCCTCGACCTCCAGGCCAGCCAACCGGGAGATCGTTTCAATCAACTGCGGCCGGACACTATCAAACCAGGCCTGACGAGCCCCTGCGACCTGTTCGCCGGCAGCAGCCAGCTCCGCGTCCCAAACCGCCGCCCCCTGCCCGCTCTTCAGCGCCGCATTCCGCTGCTTCAGTGCCCGCCGGAATCGGAACCAGGCATCCAGAAAGCCATGTTCCACGTGGAACACTCCCCAATCGAGCCAACTCCGACGCTCATTGGGAGCCCCATCCACCAGACGGTGCACCTGGGGGTCAATGACTTCCACGAAGAATGCAGAAGGCAATTCCGCCAGCCCGCGGACGTCTTCCCCGTCCAGACGGGCCGAATAAGCGTCTTCTCGCCGGTACTCAAACCCGATCCGGTGGTCCGGCCGGGACGTCGTCGCAAACAACTGCAGAGCGGGCCGCCCACGGCTAATCAGGTTTTCCGTGTGACGCGAGCGAAACGACCGCCCTCTTCCCACCAGGAACGCCGCCTCGAGAATCGAGGTCTTCCCGGATCCATTCGGGCCATGAATGACATTGAGGCCGGGCCCGAATTCGAGCTCGGCCTCAGCGATACATCGGAGATCCCGGATCCGGAGCGTCGCCAGGCTCACAGCCGGCGCGAAACGTCAGAGCCGCATCGGCATCACGACGTAGCGCGACGCGGTGGTGCCAGGCGCACGGATCAGGCAGCTGCTGTTGGCATCGGTCAGGCCGATCTCGACCGTTTCGGTATCGACGGCAGACAGTGCATCGAGCAGATACGTGACGTTGAAGCCGATCTCCATCTCGTCGCCGGCGTAGTCGATCTCGACCTCGTCCTGCGCCTCTTCCTGCTCCGGGTTGTGCGCCTGCAGCTTCACCGAGTTCTTCACCAGGCTCACGCGCACGCCGCGATACTTCTCATTCGACAGAATCGCGGTGCGCTGCAAAGCAGCACGCATCGCTTCACGGTCCACAACGATCACCTTGCTGGGATTGGCCGGGATCACGCGCCCATATTCCGGGAACTTGCCGTCAATGAGCTTCGACGTGAAACGAATGTCGCCGATCTGGAGCCGAATGTGGTTCGATCCGATCGCGATCTCGACATCGCCGGTATTGCCCAGGATGCGCTGCAGTTCCAGCACACCCTTGCGCGGCACGATGACCTGCTGGGCCTGCGGTGCCTTGCCGCCGGCCGCCAGCGGCGCCTCGGCAATTGCCAGACGATGGCCGTCAGTCGCCACCGTTCTGAGCATTTTGCCGTCCGTTTCAAGCAGGGTGCCGTTCAGGTAATAGCGCACGTCCTGCTGTGCCATCGAGAAGTGCGTCTTCGCGATCAGCCGTCCGAGCTCGGCCTGGGGCAGGGTGATGGTCTGGGTGGCGTTGATCGCCTCGACCAACGGGAACTCACTGGCCGACAGGCTCGACAGCGTGAAGCGGCTGCGTCCGGCCGTGACCTTCACCTTCTCGCCATCCAGCGTCAGCGTCACTGTCGCCTCGGAGGGCAGGGACTTGGCGATCTCGAGCAGCTTGCGTCCGGGTACGGTGATTTCTCCCGGCTGGGCCACGCTGACCTCGCCTGAGGCCACAAGCTCCACCTCCAGGTCCGTACCCGTCACCGATAGCCGATTGCCCTTGGCGGACAGCAGGACGTTCGCCAGCACGGGCATGGTCTGCTTGCGCTCGACCACACCGATGACGGCCTGCAACGGGCCCAGGATCTGCTCGCGAGTCGCGCTGAACTTCATGAAGAAACCTTGTCTGGAATTTAAACAATCACTGTCGTGATTGAGCCTGTGGGTACTGAGGATAAATCCTTTCTTCCTTGCAGAACATGCCTCTAGCGTCGCTTCGGGTCCCGATGACCGCGGGGATCAACCGTCCACGACCTGTTGGCCCGCTGTGGATCATTCATCCCCAAAAGCGTCCCGGCGATTTCCACAGCTTGATGCACAGCCTTGTGCACAGGGTTGTCCACAGGATTTTCAGCCGGTGAGGGTGCGCACGAGGTTGGAATAATCCTCACGCACGCGCATGTCTGCTTCCTGCAGTTCCTGCACGCGCTGGCAGGCATGCATCACGGTGGTGTGGTCACGTCCGCCGAAGGCCTGGCCGATCTCCGGCAGCGACAACTGCGTCAACTCGCGCGCCAATGTCATCGCGATCTGCCGCGGCCGCGCCAGTGAACGGCTGCGCTTCTCCGACAGCAGGTCCGACAAGCGCAGCTTGTAGTAGTCGGCCACGGTCTTCTGGATGTTCTCGATGGTCACCAGGCGCGCCTGCAGGTTCAGCAGGTCCTTCAGCGCCTCGCGCGTCAGGTCCAGCGTGATCGGCAGGCCGGTGAATTGCGCATTGGCAATGATCCTTCGCAGCGCGCCCTCGAGCTCGCGCACGTTCGAGCGGATGCGCTTGGCAATGAAGAACGCCACTTCCTCCGGCAGTTCCATGCCGGCGTCCTGCGCCTTCGAAATCAGGATCGCCACCGAGGTTTCCAGCTCCGGCGGCTCGATCGCCACGGATAATCCCCAGCCGAAACGCGATTTCAGGCGTTCTTCGAGGCCGGGAATCTCCTTGGGATAACGATCCGACGTCAGGATGATCTGCGCCTGGCCTTCGAACAGCGCGTTGAAGGTGTGGAAGAACTCTTCCTGCGACTGCGTCTTGTTGGCGAAGAACTGGATGTCGTCGATCAGCAGCGCCGACAGCGAACGATACGAGGTCTTGAACTCGTTCATCGTGTTGTGGCGCAGGGCCTGCACCATGTTGTCGACGAAGCGCTCGGAATGCACATAGGCCACGCGCGCGGAAGGATCACGCTCACGGATCACATGACCCACAGCCTGCATCAGGTGCGTCTTGCCCAGGCCCGTGCCGCCATAGATGAACAGCGGGTTGTAGGCCTTGCCGGGATTCTCGGCCACCTGCATCGCGGCCGCCTTGGCGAAGTGATTGCTCTTGCCCTCGACGAAACGATCGAAGGTCAGCTCCGGATTCAGCCGCACGCCCAGCTGCGCATCGGACATGCGGGCAGGGGGCCTGGCACCGCCATTGGCCGACGCGCCGCGCGGCGGACTATCCACAGGTTCGGGGGCCGCCGGTCGTGAACTGCGCGAGCCGATCTCCACCACCAGCTTCAGGTCCGATCCCGGGCCATCCCGCAGCAGGCTGCCGATGCGCTCGGCGGCATTGTTCTGCACCCAGTCCACCGCGAAGCGGTTCGGCGCCAGCAGCCGCAGCACCCCGTTTTCCTGCACGGCCTGCAACGGGCGCAGCCAGGTGTTGACCTGCTGCTCGGGGAGTTCGTTGCTCAGGTGCGCGAGCACCTGCGGCCACAGTTCAGTCATGAGTCGTCGTGCTCGCGAGCGCTCTTGGTGGCGTTTGGATCGGTGGGGGGGAGGGGGAGTCTACCCGCCCGGCCGCAGGATGCCATCCTTCGTTTGCCCCAGTGCCCGCAGGGGCCGCAAAGCGCACAATCCGCATTGCAGCGTCCGGGAGTGGTTGACTTACCCGGGGGTCGCCATTACCCTGCCGCACCCCGAATTCACAGACCTTTGTAGCCATGGCAACCAAGCGCACTTTCCAGCCGAGCAAGATCAAGCGTGTCCGCACGCACGGCTTCCGTGCCCGCATGGCCACGGCCGATGGTCGCAAGGTGCTGGCCCGCCGCCGCGCCAAGGGCCGCAAGCGCCTGATCCCCTAAGCCCCGGCCGGCGCCATGAGCGCGCCCACCCGCCGGTCTGGCTTTACCCGATCGCAGCGGCTGCTGAACGCAGCAGCCTTCGACGCCGTCTACAAGCGGCGCGTGCGCGTGGTGGATGACCATTTCTCCGTGAACGCCGCGCCGAATGCGCTCGGCCATGCGCGCCTGGGACTTTCCATCGGCGCCAAGGCGGTCGGCAATTCCGTCTCGCGCAACCGCATCAAACGCCTGGTGCGCGAATCCTTCCGCCATGCCGCACCCGGCATCGGCGGACTCGATCTGGTTGTCGGCGCCCGCAACGGTGCCCGGACAGCGCATAATGCGCAGCTTCGCGAAAGCCTCGACGGCCTCTGGAAAAAGATCCAAAAGCGATGCGTCGTTTCCTGATTGCGCTAATCAAGGGATATCAGCTCATCATTAGTCCACATCTGGGCCGATGCTGCCGCTTTCACCCCTCCTGTTCCTGCTACGCCCGCGAGGCCATTGAAAGGCATGGACCGTTGAAGGGACTGTCGCTGTCGACCCGAAGACTCCTGCGTTGCCACCCCTTCAATGAAGGCGGGATAGACCCCGTACCATGAAAAATCCCCGTACTTTCCTGTGGATCGGCCTGCTGCTGATCCTCGTCGTCAATGTGCAGGTCTGGCTGGCCGAGTTCGGCCCGCGTGATGCCGCGCAGGCCGAGGCCGAGCGCCTGGCCATGCAGCAGCAGAAGATCGAGAACCCGCTGGGTGCTGAAGTGCCGGTGGCCGTGCCCGGTGATGGCGGCGCGGTCCCGTCCGCGGCCGCACCCGCCGCCGCCGCGTCCGATGAAGTGCCCTCGGTGGCCGCGCCGGCGGCCAACGGTGATGTGCCTGCCGCGGCGCCGGCCGCCGGCGCACCGCGCATCCTCAATGTGCGCACCGACGTGCTCGATGTGGATATCAGCCTGCGCGGCGCTGAGCTGGTGCGCGCCGACCTGATCCAGTACCCGGTGAAGAAGGGCGCCAGCGAGCCGGTGCGGCTGCTGCGCAACAACGGCCCCGGCGACCAGTACGTGCTGCAGACCGGCCTGACCGGCGCAAGCGGGCAGGGCGCCAGCTACCCGACCCACCTGGCCGAGTTCAGCACGCTGTTCTCCGCCTTCCGCCTCGAGGACGGCCTCGACGAACTGCGCGTGCCGTTCACCTGGACCTCGCCCGAGGGCATCGAGGTCACCAAGACGCTGGTGTTCCGCCGCGGCTCCTACCGCATCGATGTCGAGCACGAGATCCGCAACCAGAGCGGCACGGCCTGGACGGTCGCGCCCTATGCGCAGATCACCCACGACATGCCCACGCCGGAGCGTTCGTACTTCAACGTCGACAGCTACTCGTTCACCGGACCGGCCATCTACGACGGTTCCAAGTACGAGAAGCTGAAGATCACCAAGGCCGATGACGCCAGCCTCGACCGCCAGATCACCAATGGCTGGCTGGCCGCGCTGCAGCACCATTTTGTTTCGGCGATGGTGCCGACCGCCGGCGAAACCCATCGCTTCACGATGCGCGTGCGCGGCAATGAATACCGCGCCACCGACCTCGGCGAGACCCGCACCATCGCGCCGGGCACCCAGGACACCATCCGCCAGGTGCTGTTCGTCGGTCCCAAGCTGCAGCGCCAGCTGCGCGAACTGCATCCCGAGCTCGACCGCGCGGCCGACTTCGGCAAGCTGACCTTCCTGTCGAAGCCGCTGTTCTGGCTGCTGGACAAGGCCCATGCCGTGTTCAACAACTGGGGCTTCGCCATCATCGCGGTGACCTTCCTGCTGAAGCTGGCGTTCTATCCGCTGTCGGAGGCCTCGGGCCGCTCGATGGCGAAGATGAAGCTGATCGCGCCGCGCATGAAGCAGCTGCAGGAAACCTACAAGGACGATCGCCAGAAGCTCGGCCAGGCGATGATGGAGCTGTACAAGAAGGAGAAGGTGAACCCGGCCGCCGGCTGCCTGCCGATGCTGATCCAGCTGCCCGTGTTCCTGGCCTTCTACTGGGTGCTGCTCGAGTCGGTCGAAATGCGCCAGGCGCCGTTCATCGGCTGGATCCAGGACCTGTCCTCGCGCGATCCGCTGTTCATCCTGCCCGCCATCATGGCCGGTGCCATGTTCCTGCAGTACAAGCTGCAGCCGACGCCCGCCGATCCGGTGCAGGCGAAGGTGTTCATGATCCTGCCGCTGGTGATGTCGGTGATGTTCGCGTTCTTCCCGGCCGGCCTGGTGCTGTACTGGGTGACCAACACCATCCTGACCATCGCGCAGCAGTGGAACATCAACCGCCGCATCGAGGCCGCGCAGAAGCTGCGCAACTGATGAGGGAGCGCACGCTCTGAAGAAACGCGACACCATCGTCGCCTGCGCGACGCCGCCTGGACGCGGCGGGGTGGCGGTGGTCCGCGTTTCGGGCGATGACGTTCCGGCTATCGGCCGGACACTGCTGGGAGACCTGCCGCCGCCGCGGCATGCGCATTTCACCTGCTGGAGTGACGAGCACGGCAATCTGATCGATGCCGGCCTCGTCATCTATTTCGTCGCGCCGCAGAGCTACACCGGCGAACACACGCTGGAGTTCCACGGCCACGGCGGCGACTACCCGGTCGAGATGCTGATCCAGCGCATCGTGCAGCTGGGGGCGCGGCGCGCGCGTCCGGGCGAATTCACCGAACGCGCCTTCCTCAACGACAAGATCGATCTCACCCAGGCCGAAGCCATCGCCGACCTGATCGATGCCGGCTCGCAGCGGGCCGCGCAGGCAGCGTTGCGTTCGATGCAGGGTGAGTTCAGTGCGCGCGTGAATGCGGCGCGTGCCGCGCTGACCGGATTGCGCGTGTATGTCGAAGCCGCGATCGACTTCCCCGAGGAAGAGATCGACTTCCTCGGCAGCCAGGAAA
>CAYNEX010000090.1:0-11747 GCA_964396335.1 uncultured Steroidobacteraceae bacterium
CGACCCCTTGCACCCCATGCAAGTGCGCTACCAGGCTGCGCCACGCCCCGACCGTAGAAAACTTCGTGACTGTATCACGTCACCCCCTTCCAAAGGGGTTCCCGATTTGTATAACCCGTTGTTTCTGAATGGGGTTTTAAACAACAGTGATAAACCGGGGGGCGAATGGTGGCAGAAAGCGGAAAAAGGTGGAAGTCCCCCGGCTGAAACGGGAGGAACAGCAAGCGGATCCGTTTTCGACTCGCACACGGCGCAGCCACCGCGGCTACATTTCGCCAGTTGTGAGTGGCAGAAAGAAGTGGCAGTATCGATTCATGCCGACCCGGGACGATCCCACCCGCAAGACCTATTCCGCCGATGAACTGGCTGCGCTCAGTGGCCTGCCCCGGCGCACGATCAGGTATTACATCCAGCTGGGCCTGCTGGACCGGCCCATCGGGGAGACGCGGGCGGCCCAGTACAGCTGGCATCACCTGAACCGCCTGTTGCGCATCCGCGAGTGGACCGAGAAGGGTTACTCGCTCGGCCAGATCGGACAGATGCTCAGTGATCCGGCGCCCGCGCCAGTGGCCGCAGCACCATCGCCGGGCACGATCTCGGTGAAGAGCGAGGTGCACCTTGCAGCAGGACTGTCCCTGCTGATCGACCCGGGACTCGCCGACCTTTCCCCGGAACAAGTGCGCGCTCTTGCGAAGGATGTCCTCCGCGCATACGAGCGCCTCAGCAACGCCAAGGAGTAGTCCTGCCATGACGAGGAACCCTGCACCTGTCCCTTGCGCGGAACCGCACCCGGGCCTTCGCACCAAGGCCGGCATGCGCGTGCCTCTCGTCGGCAGTTCTGCCGTCGGCAGGCTCGATGGACTGCTGTTCGAGCTGACGGTCGAACAGCACTACCGCAACACCTCGGAATCGGCGATTGAAACCGTCTATACCTTTCCGCTGCCGCTCAAGGCCGTGTTGCTGGCCTTCGAACTCGACCTCCATGGCACGCGCCACGTTGCCACGGCATTCGGCCGCCAGCAGGCCGAGCGCCGCTATGAAAACGCCATCGACGACGGCGATTCGGCGGCGCTGCTCCTGTACAACGGCAATGGCCTGTATACCGCTACCGTCGCGAACCTGAAGCCCGGTGAAACAGCCACGGTGCGCTATCGCTACGCACTGCTGCTCCACGCCCACGGCAGGCAGGTGCGGCTGACCGTGCCGACCGTCATCGCGCCCCGCTATGGCAATCCGGCTGATGCCGGGCTGGAAGGCCCGTCGATTCCCGGCGCGGACCTGTCTGTCGAGTACCCGTTCAGCCTGCGTATGGAACTGGCTGGCGTTTCGGACGCGGCGCGCGTCTCTTCTCCGTCGCACCAGATCGCGACGACGCCGACGGAAAACGGACTTGCGGTCGCGATCGCCCGCGCGGGGTTGATGGACCGTGATTTCGTGCTGAACCTGGATCACCCGGGCGCACTCGCCGGCACATTGGTCGCTGCGGATGGGGATGGATTTGTCGCGCTGGCCAGCGCGGTGCTGCCAGCCACCGAGGAGGAAAGCAGGCCGCTGACCGCCAAGATCCTGCTCGATTGTTCTGGGTCCATGGCCGGCGACAGCATCGATGCCGCCAGGCACGCACTGGTCCAGGTCCTGGGCAGGCTTGCCGGGTCCGACCGGTTCAGCCTCACGCGCTTCGGCACGCATGTCGAGCATGTCACGGAAGGTCTGGAACCCGCTGATCCCCGCTCCATCGGGCCGGTCACTGAACTCGTGCAGCGCATGTCCGCTGACATGGGGGGCACGAACATGCCGGAGGCGATCGCGGCAACCATCGCGATTCCCGTTCCGACGACCGCCCGCGCGGACATCGTGCTCATCACCGACGGCGAGGTGCATGATGTCGATCGGGTGGTGAAGGTCGCCGCGAAATCTCGGCACCGTCTCTTTGTGGTTGCGATCGGCGCCGCGCCGAACGAGGCGCTGGCGCGCAGGGTCAGCGAGCTCACGGGTGGCGCCTGCGACTTCCTTGCCGCAGGCGAACCGGTGCAACCGGCGATCCTGCGCATGTTCTCCCGCTTGCGCGCGGCGCCGCGCACGGTGCGCAAGGTTGACTGGCCGGTGACACCGGACTGGGTTGCACCGGTCCCGGTTGCGGTCTTCCCGAACGAAACCGTTCATTTCATCGCCGGCTTCAAGAGTCGTCCCGGGGCCGAGGTATCGGTGACACTTGCCGGTGAAGGCGTCCCGGATTCCACGCTCACGCTGCCGGTGGCACAGCTTGTGCCCGGCGATGTGCTTCCCCGCCTTGCCGCCGCGCAACGTCTCGCGCAACTCTCCGGGGAGGAAGCCCGCGACCTCGCGATCAAGTACCAGCTGGCATCGGAACACACGAGCCTGGTGCTGGTTGCCGGACGGGCCGACCAGGACAAGGTGCAGCAGCTGCCCGAAACAATTGCCGTGCCGCACATGCTGGCGGCCGGATGGGGTGGCGCCGGAACGGTATCCGCACACAGTACGGAGACGCCCGCGTCACCTGCAGTGTTTCGATACGCGCGCGCCGGGGATGATTCCGCGCCCGCGCGGGAACTCTCACAGGCGTTCCTGGATATCCCGGCGTTCCTGCGCCGTCAGCCCGTCGAGCTCCCGCGGCCTGCCCTGACGAATGCGCTGCGCGCAAACATCGTGAATGCGGTCGCGGGTGCAGTGGCCCGTGCCGAACCTCTGCCGACATCCGTCGCGACACTGGATGCGTTGTGCGCGCTTCCAGACTGGCTCAGGCAGATCCTGGAGTCGGAGAGCAAGGCCGTGGTTGCAAGCCGGGGCACGGAGGCGGAATTCATTCGCGCCCTGCTTGAGTACCTCGATCGGGATGAGGGGCGCATCGTGATGCCCCCGGCGGGTTATCTCTCCCGCAGGCGGATCCGGGCCCTGCGTCAACGCCTGGCGGCGCTCCTGCCCCTGGACGAGCCCGCTTTAGCGACGTGAATCACCCGGACGGAAGCGGCCCTGATTTCAACAGGGTCGCCCGTGTATTGGCATCAACGCCGGCGGCATTGCCTTCATCGGTATCCAGATGAAGTTCGAGCCTGAAGTCCGGTGACACGCGCACCACCACATCGCTGAAGATCACGTCCCGGCCATTGCTGTCGACCGAGACATGCACCGGCTGCCGGTCAACCACCCCGAAATGGCGCGCATCCTCCGGGCTCATGTGGATGTGACGCAGCGCGGTGATGACCCCATGTGGCAGCCGCACCCGTCCCGCAGGACCGATGACCTCGATTCCCGGCGTCTGCGCCAGTTCGCCGGAAAGGCGCAGCGGTGCATGGATCCCCAGCGTGATCTCGTCGCTGCGCGACAGTTCGACCTGGTCGGCATTGCGGGCCGGGCCGACCACGCGTACACCCTCCAGGCGTCCGCGCGGTCCTTGCAGGGTCACCGTCTCGACCGCGGCGAACTGCCCGGGTTGCGACAGCGGGGTTCTCGCCTGCAGCACGTGCCCTGCCCCGAACAGGCGATCAATGGTCGGCTGGCTCAGGTGGACATGGCGGGCCGAGACGGCGATGGGTATGGAGTCCCGGGACGACACTTCGTTTCTTGTTCGTGATCGGTCGGCAAAGCATAACCCGCCGCTCCACGAAGCGGCGCAGCGGGCCAGGCAGACCCTGCCCGCCCGCTGCAGCGCGGATGTCTCTCCAGCCGCCCGCTGTCAGCGTTTCAACTTGCTTCCGCCTGCAACCCGCCGGGCAGGCTGCTTCAGCGCATCGGGCAGCTTTGCCAGGGTACCGTCCGTCACTTCCGTCACACAACAGCGGCTTCACATTCGAGACCACCGCTGGCGCGATCTGGTGGCCGGTGATGGCCAGCCTGCGCAAGGATCCGGCGTTCATCGACATTGTGCGTGAACGAGGGCTCGAAGATTACTGGCGCACCACGGGCCACTGGGGCCAGTTCTGCCAGCCGGACGGCGAAAGCGCACTGCGGTGTCATTGACCACGACTGGATGGCGCGGGCAGAACGGCGGGTCAAGCGCGCTCAGCCAGTACCCGTCATTGCGCGACCAGCGCGCAAAGCTCCACCGGACTGTGCACATCCAGCCGCTCATAGGCGCGGCGCCGGTAGGTCAGCACCGAGGTCCGCGCGATGCAGAGGTCCTGCGCGGTGTCATCCACACTCATCCCCGCCGCGGCGCGCGCACACACCTGCCGCTCGCGCGGCGTCAGCATTCCGCAGCGCTCTGCAAACCGCTCCTCGAGCTGCGCCACCGACAACGGCGGCACCCGCGCGCGTCGCTCACGGTTCAGCGGCAGCATCGGCAGCGCGAGGAACGCAATCCCCACCAGCGCCGACAGCTCCTCGTCGGTGAAGCAACCTTCGGACTCATGCCGCGCCACGTTCATCACCCGCCAGGCATCCGGCCCGCGCTGGATCACCGAGACGCGCTCGACGATGCCGGCCTCGTCGAATACCCGGCGGCGGAATCCCGGCGACTGGATGTGGTCCGGGCGTACCCGTTGCAGCGCCACGTCGGCCACGCGCGGCGCGGCCTGGTAGGCCTCGGTGACCGGGTCCTGCCGCTGGTACCAGCGCAGGTAATCGGGAAACAGGTTCACAAGGCCGGGTTCGCCGAAGTAGTACTGCAGCGAGCTGTCCGCCTGCCCCTTCGCCTCGAACAGGTACAGCCGCCGCACGCCGCTGCAGCTGCCCAGGATGGCATCACGCACCGTCGGACCGAATGCATCGCTGCCCAGCGCGCCGAGCAGCCGCTCATACACCGGCCCGTGGTCGCGCGACACGCGCCAGTCCGTGATCTGCCGGATGTCGTACATCACGCCCCCTGCATTCCTTCGCTCGAGCACCGATGTTGCCCTTTTTCCGGCCCGGCTGTCCTCTGCCCGGAGGACAGGCCCTCCCCCTGCCCCGCGCTAGATTTGCGCCAGCAACATCGGGGGGACAGGGGCTCATGCTGCCCGGAAACAAGGTCATCATCACCTGCGCCATCAATGGCGGCATGCAGCAGGACCGCGACGGCGCGGTGATTCCGAAACAGCCCGAGGAGATCGGCGAGGCGGCGGCCCGCTGCCACGCCGCGGGTGCCTCGATGGTGCATGTGCATGCCCGCGACCCGCAGGGCCGCAATACCGGCGACCGGGAGATCTACGCCGAGATCATCCGCCAGATCCGCAAGCGCTCGCCCATCCTGATCCAGACCACCAATGGCATCGGCGTGCGCCGCGACCCGGCCACCGGTCAGTTCATCTGGCCCACCGATGCCGAGCGCCTCGGCCTGCTGACACTGGAGCCGCAGCAGGACCTGTATGGCATCGCCGCCGGATCCGCCGATTTCCACAACCCGGAAGGCGGATATCCGGAAGAGACGCCCTATGTGAATTCGCCGGCGCTGCTGAAGCAGACCATCAAGGCGGTGTATGAGAAAAGCTCCGCGCTGGAATACGAAGTCGTCGAGGCCAGTTCGCTGCACCGGCTGCTGCGTTACGCCAACGAGGGCCTGTTCGACCGCGACCGCGACAACATCTGGCTGCTGCATGGTGGCGGGTTCGGCGCGACGCCGCCGATCGCGCGCAATGTGCTGTTCAACATCGACGAAGGGCAGCGCCTGTTCCCGAAGGCCATCTGGGGCGTGACGGCCACCGGGCGCGACATGTTCCGCATCGTGACCCTCGGCCTGTCACTGGGCTGTGACCTGGTGCGCGTCGGCTTCGAGGATGGCATCCACCTTCCTGATGGCCGCGTGGCGCGCGACAACGCCGAGATGGTGCAGGCCGCGGCGCAGATCGCGGCCATCTACGGTATGCAGCCGGCGACCGTCGAAGAGGCTCGCGCGCGATTCAGGATCTGACCTCCATCGCGCGGCGCGAGCCGTGGACCTTCCTGGGGCTCGACCGGCAGGTGCTGCTGCTGGTGGGCATGTGCTCGCTGCCCTTCTTCCTGGACTGCCTGATCCCGGCACTGATGGGGCCGCTGGCCAGTCCGATCGCGCAATCGCTGTCGCTGACCAGGCCGGAGCTCGGCGCGGTGTTCTCGGCCAACCTGGCCGGCCAGTGCCTGGGCCTGGTGACCATTCCGCTGGCGGCCAACCGCCTCGGTCATCGCGGCATCATCCTCTGGACCACGCTGGGGTTCGGCATCTGCCAGCTGCTGACCACCTTCGTGGTGGATCGCGACACGCTGGTGGCCTCGCGCTTCATCACCGGCGTGTTCCTGGGCGGCGCGCTGCCCAGCTGCGTCGCGGCGGTCACGCAGGGCACACCGCCGGCGCGGCGCGGGCTGGCCACGATGCTGCTGTTCACCGCCTTCGGACTCGGCGGTGCCGTGGCCGGATTCCTCGGCAGCTTTTTCGTCGAAGGTGAACAGTGGCGGCATGCGTTCAGCGTGACCGGAGCAGCCTGCCTGCTGGCGTTTGTCGCCTGCTGGTTCTGGTTGCGGGAACCCCCGCCGGAAGCGCAATCGCCCCTCAAGTCCGGCAGCAACGCCGCAGCCGCGCCGCGCAGCCGTTTCATCGACATCCTCAAGCCACCGATGCTGTCCGGCACCCTGCTGCTGTGGCTGATGTTCATCTGCGCCCTGACCATCTACTACTGCCTGAGCTCCTGGCTGCCGACGCTGCTGGTGGATATCGGCCGCAGCGCCCGCCTTGCCGCCGTCGCGGTGGGCAGCTACACCAGCGGCGGAGTCGTGGCGGGCCTCCTGATCGGTCCTCTGATCGACCGCTTCGGCGCCCATCGTGTGCTCGGCCTGTCGTTCGCGATCTCGGCCGTGCTGCTGTTCGTGATCGGCCAGTCATTGCAGACGCTGGCCGACTGGCCGCTGCTGTTGCTGCTCGGCACCTGCGGCTTCTTCATGCTCGGCGCTTACGGAGGCATCAATGTCGTGCTGGCTGGCTATTACCCGGGCCCGTTACGTGCCCTCGGCGTCGGTTGGGCGAAAAGCATCGGCCGGCTCGGCACCATCCTTCCGCCGATCGCGATCGGTCATGCGATGTCTGCGGGCATGGATCCACAGACCCTCGTCTCGCTGTTTGCGGCGCCGGCGGCGCTGATCGTGGTGGCGCTGGTGATCATCCCGCGGCGCACGGGCTGAACAGCCGGCATTGAAGCCGCTGCCACCCGTGAAGAGGACGCGCATAATCAGCCCCTGAACAACAAGGGGGGGCAGACATGGATTCGAAGCGCACCGACCGCCGACGCGTGATTTCCGCAGGTATTGCAGGTGCTGGCCTGGCAGGCCTTGTGGTTGCCGGCTGCTCCAGTGAAAAGCCCGCGGCCGCGGCGCCTTCCGCCGGCAACACGCCTGGCGTCCTCACCCGCGAGCGCTATGAACAGTACGTCGAGTGGTTCAATGCCAATGACCCCCGCTTCCTCGAGTTCTACCACCCCGACGTGGTGCTCGAACTGGGCAACGCCACCCTGACCGGTGCTGCCGCGATCCGCGATTTCTATGCGGCGGTGAAGGAACACATCAAGGAGACGGTCACCATCAACCATTACGTCGCCGATGCCACCGGCGTGGCGGCGGAGATCCCGACCGAGTTCCGCGTCTTCAAGGACTGGCCCACGCCGAATTACTTCAATCGCCCGCTGAAGGCCGGTGAAGTGCTGCGGGTCATCAGCTTCGGCATGTACTGGGTCGAGGACGGCCTGTTCCGCCACATCAAGGCGGCGCGCTACAAGCTGGTGAATGACTGGCAGATGGAGGACGGGTCCGGGTCCGCATGAGCATGGATGCGGAATCCGGCCAGCGGCCGGCAGCCATCTGGGTGGATGCGGACGCCTGCCCGAAGGTCATCAAGGAAATCCTCTACCGCGTGGCGCAACGCACGGGTGTTGCCGTCACGCTGGTGGCGAACCAGCCGCTGACGGTGCCGCGTGTCCCGGGCCTGAAGGTGCTGCAGGTATCGCCGGGTTTTGACGTGGCGGACAACGAGATCGTGCGCCGCGCGATGGCCGGCGACCTGGTGATCACCGCCGACATTCCGCTGGCGGCCGAGGTGCTCGCCAGGGGCGCGCAGGCGCTGAACCCGCGCGGCGAACGGTATTCACCGGACACGATCCGCGGCATTCTGAACATGCGCGACTTCATGGACACCATGCGCGCCAGCGGCAACGTCGGTGATGGTCCGCCACCGCTGACTCAGGCGAACCGCAATGCATTCGCGGGTCACCTGGATACCTGGATCGCGCGTCGCCGGACCTGACGGGCCGTCAAAGCCCCGGCGCCAGCGGCGAGTCCGGATACCAGAACACCCGGTGGCAGCCCTCGCAGGCTTCCTGCAGGTTGCTGCCGGCGCTGAGGTAGGCGTCGACATCACGTGCATCGATGGCCGAAACGAGCTCTCCCGCGGCGTTGTGCATGGCCGCGGCGAAGCGGGTGAACAGCGCCGGGTTCCTGTCGATCTCGGCCTGTGCCTGCTCGGGCGTGTAATCGGTGCTTTCGCCCGGACCCTCGACCTTCTGGCCCGGATGCGCCACGCGCCGCCCCTCGACCACCAGCAGGGTCGAGGTCTCCATCAGGATCAGCGCCTTGCGGCGCAGGTTGTCCCACTCCTCGTCAGTCTGCGGGTGGACGTCGCGCGTGCCCTCCATCGTGCTGACGGTGGCCACGGCCTCCCACAGCTCATCGGCATGAGTGTCGATGGGATCAAGCATCAGGTCGAGGATGCTGGCGGCCGGCTTGAAGGCTGCCGGAAGTGTTGCGTTGATAGAGGCATCCGCCCGGGGCGCTTCGCGTTCCGCGCAGCCGCTGACGGCCAACGCCACAACGGCCAGTGCCGGCAGCAGCGAACACAGGTTCGAGATGGATTTCTTCACGGGCGACCCTCCTCCGGCATCCCGCGTGGCGGGAAGAATTCTTCAGCGGCGCAGGATGCGCAGCAGCTCTTCCAGCTCCGCGCGCACCTGGCGCACGATCTGCTGGCTCTGGCTCACGTCCGTGCGCGCCTCTTCGCCCTCGAGCTTCTGGCGCGCGCCACCGATGGTGAAGCCCTGCTCGTACAGCAGGCTGCGGATCTGGCGGATGACGATGACGTCCTGGCGCTGGTAGTAGCGGCGGTTGCCGCGACGCTTCACCGGCTTAAGCTGCGGGAATTCCTGCTCCCAGTAACGCAGCACATGCGGCTTCACGCCGCACAACTCGCTGACTTCGCCGATGGTGAAGTAACGCTTGCCCGGGATCGCGGGCAGCTCGTTATTGTTCCGGGGTTCCAGCATACGCTTCCACGCGCGCCTTCAGCTTCTGGCCGGGACGGAAGGTCACCACGCGCCGCGCGCTGATGGGGATTTCCTCGCCGGTCTTGGGATTGCGCCCCGGGCGCTGGTTCTTGTCACGCA
Organism: uncultured Steroidobacteraceae bacterium; assembly: GCA_964396335.1. Lineage (GTDB taxonomy): Bacteria > Pseudomonadota > Gammaproteobacteria > Steroidobacterales > Steroidobacteraceae > ZC4RG30. The sequence continues at coordinate 9,333 of CAYNEX010000090.1, forward strand.
GGTCGAAATTGCCGAAACCGGACAGCTTGACCTGGCTGCCCGAGGAAAGCGCACCGCGCACTTCCTCGAAGAACAGGTCGACCAGTTCGCGGGCCTCGCGTTTGTTGAGGCCGAGCTGGTTGAACAGCGCTTCAGCGATTTCTGCCTTCGTCAGCGCCATGAACTCAACTCCGCACCCTCGCATCCAGCTTGTCACCCAGACGGGCCGCCACGGAGGCCATCAGGGCATCCGCTTCAGCATCGGTGAGCGTCTTATTTTTGTCTTGGAAAATCAAGCCCAAAGCGACGCTTTTTCGAGTGGGTTCTATGCCGACGCCCTGGTAGATGTCGAAGACCTTGAGATCCGTCAGCAACTCCCCTGCGGCAACACTAGCATGGGAGATCACGGCGCTTAAAGGCGTGTCCACCGGCACTGTGACCGCCAGGTCGCGGCGCACGTGCGGGTAGCGCGAAATCGCCTCCACGGTGGGCAGCGGCGCCTGCAGCGCATGCGTTATGTCGAGTTCGAACAGCAGGCAGGCGCCGTCGAAACCGCATTCCTTCGCCAGCTGCGGGTGCAGTTCACCCACCCAGCCGACCTCGCGGCCATCGCGCACGATGGTGGCGCCACGGCCCGGATGCAGGCAGGCCAGCCTGGTGGGCTGCCAATCAAAGTGCGCGCCATTGCCGGCCAGCTGCAGCACGGCGCTGACGTCGGCCTTCAGGTCGAAGAAGTCGGCGGCGTCGCGGCCGGTGCCCCACTGCTCGGGGAAACGCGTGCCGGTGATCAGGCCGGCCACATGCGGCGATTCCTTCACCGCGCCGCCGGCATGGTCGAACACCGCGCCCAGTTCAAACAGGCGCACGCGATCCTGCTGGCGTGCCGTGTTGGTCAGGGCCGTGCGGATCAGCGCCGGCCACAGCGACACGCGCATCACCGCCAGGTCCGAGGCGATCGGATTGGCGAGACGGATGGCCTCGCGGCCCGGGAACAGTTTTTCCTGCAGCGCCGGGTCGACGAACGCGTAGTTGATGCACTCGTGGTAACCGCGCGCGGTCAGCACATCGAGCAGCGCGCGCTCGCCGATGCGCGTTTCATGCAGGCGGCGGAACCGCTGCGGCAGGCGCTTGGGCGATTCACGCACGGCATCGAAGCCGATGATGCGCAGCACTTCCTCGATCAGGTCCGATTCGATCGACAGGTCGAAGCGCCACGACGGCGGCGTGACTGTCCAGCCGTCCGCATCGTCGGCCACGCCGAGGCCCAGGCCCTTCAGGGCGCCGACCACGCGCTGGTCTTCGAATTCGGCGCCGGCCACCCGGGCCAGGCGCGCGCGGCGCAGGCGCACCGGCTTCGGCTGCGGCAGCGCCGAGGGCTCCACCGCTTCACGCACCGGGCCGGCCTTGCCGCCGCAGATCTGCAGCAGCAGCGAGGTGGCGCGTTCCATGGCACGCTGCTGGCCATGCGGATCGACGCCGCGCTCGAAGCGCTGGCTGGCGTCGGTGGCCAGGCCATGACGACGGCCCCGGCCGGCGATGGCCGCGGGCGAGAAATAGGCCACCTCGAGCAGCACGTCGGTGGCGTCCTCGGTGATCGAGCTGCCCTGCCCGCCCATCACGCCGGCCATGCCGACGGCGCCGCGGTCATCGGCGATGACCAGCACATCGTCGGCCAGCTCGAGCGTGCGCTCATCCAGCAGCGTCAGCGTTTCGCCGGCACGCGCCATGCGCGCGCGCAGCGTGCCCTGCACGCGGCTGGCGTCATAGGCATGCATCGGCTGGCCCAGTTCCAGCAGCACGTAGTTGGTCACGTCGACCACCGGCGAGATGCTGCGCAGGCCGGCTCGTTCCAGCCGTGCCACCATCCATTCGGGCGAGCTGCGGCGGTTGTCGAGGCCTTCAAGGCGGCGCAGCAGGAAACGCGGCGCGGCGGCCGGTGCCTCGAGTACCGGCGTCGGTGTGGCCACCGACTCATCGCCGGCCACCGGGTCTGCCGCATCGGGCGACTTCACGCGGCCGCCGGTGAGCGCCGCGACTTCGCGCGCCACGCCCAGCACCGACATCGAGTCGCCGCGGTTGGCATAGGTCTTCAGTTCGAGCACGGACTCCGGTCCGGTGCCCTCGACGCCTTCCACCTCGAAACCCGAGGCGGTCAGGCGGCGCGACAGGTCACTGGGTGCCCAGGGGATGTCCACCCAGTCGGAAAGCCAGGATACCGGCAGCCTCATGACCAGCCTCCGCGGAACTGCTTCAGGAAGCGCAGGTCGTTCTCGAAGAACAGGCGCAGGTCATTGACGCCATAGCGCAGCATCGCGAGGCGGTCGATGCCCATGCCGAAGGCATAGGCGGTGTACCGCTCGCTGTCGATGTCGCAGGCGGCCAGCACGTTCGGATGCACCATGCCGCAGCCCAGCACCTCGATCCAGCCGGTGTTCT
>CAYNEX010000091.1:0-11634 GCA_964396335.1 uncultured Steroidobacteraceae bacterium
CGCAGCTGCTGCGCGATGGTGCCGCCGGACTGCGCCTTCCATTCCCACACGCGCTGCACGAAGGCCTCGCGGCCCAGTTCGCGGCGCGAGGTGCCGGCGGCATTCAACTGCCGCTCCACCACCATCTGCGTGGCGATGCCGGCATGGTCGGTGCCCACCTGCCACAGCGTGCGCTCGCCGCGCATGCGGTGGTGGCGCACCAGCGCATCCATGATGGTGTCCTGGAAGGCGTGCCCCATGTGCAGCGTGCCGGTGACGTTCGGCGGCGGGATCATGATGCAGTAGGGCACGCCGTTGCCCTGTGGCGCGAAATGGCCGGCGGCCTCCCATTCGCGGTACAGGCGGGATTCGATGCGGGAGGGCTCGTAGGCCTTTTCCATCTCAGACATGGCTGGGTACTTCGACATGTTCGGGCGAGGCGCCGGCCTCGCGGTAGAAACGGAAGCGCTTGCGGCCGGCGTCGCGCGTCGCAGGGTCGCCATCGATGACTTCGATCACGCGATCGAAGCGCAGCACCTCGGCGGCCGGTGCGCTGTGCAGGTTGATCAGGGTGCTGAAGCCGGCATCGAGGATGCGGGCATCAAGCCGGTCGCCACCATGCAGCTGCACGGGTGGCGTATCGGCGGAAGCGGGGTCGTCCGCGAGCGGTTCATGCGGCACGAAGGCGCGGTCGTTGAAGGTCCAGAGCAGCTGGTCGAACTGGTCCATCTGCGCCGCGTCGTCGCACCACACCAGCACGCGCTCACCGGCCAGGTAGGCCTGTTCGGTCAGCAGGCAGGCATGGCGCAGGCGGCCGCTGCCGCCTGTGGCGTTCAGGGTGTAGAAGCGGATCTGCGCCATGCCGCCACGGTCAGGCCTTGTTCGCGCCGGCGCGGTGGATCAGGAAATCCGCCAGCATCGGCACGGGGCGGCCGGTGCCTCCCTTCTGCGCGCCCGAGACCCACGCCGTGCCGGCGATGTCCAGGTGCGCCCACTTCAGGCCGTTGGTGAAGCGGCCGAGGAAGGCGCCGGCGGTCAGTGCGCCGCCATCGCGGCCCGCCACGTTGGCGAGGTCGGCGAAGTTGCTGCGCAGCTGCTCGGCATATTCCTCGGTCAGCGGCAGGTGCCAGCCGCGGTCGCTGGCGCGGCGGCCGGCGGCCACCAGTTCCTGCGCCAGCGCATCGTCATTGCCCATCACGCCGGTGTGGTGATGGCCCAGGGCCACCACGCAGGCGCCGGTCAGCGTCGCGATGTCGATCACCGTCTCCGGCTCGAAGCGGCGCGTGTAGTGCAGGGCGTCGCAGAGGATCAGCCGGCCCTCGGCGTCGGTGTTGAGGATCTCCACCGTCTTGCCGTCGGCGCTGGTGACGATGTCGCCGGGCTTGGTGGCGCGGCCGCTGGGCATGTTCTCCACCGCCGCGATCACGCCGACCAGGTTGATGCGCAGGCCGAGCAGGGCGGTGACCAGCATGGTGGCCAGCACGCTGCCGGCGCCGCACATGTCGTACTTCATCTCGTCCATCGCGCCGGGGTCCTTCAGCGAGATGCCGCCGGTGTCGAAGGTGACGCCCTTGCCGACCAGCGCGACCGGCTTCGCCGACTTCGCGCCGCCGCGGTATTCGAGCACGATGAAACGCGGCGGTTCGGCGCTGCCCTTGGACACGGCCAGCAGGCAGCCCATCTTCAGGCGCTTGATCTCCGCCTCGTCGAGCACCTTCACCTTCAGCGAGCGATGCTCGCGCGCCAGCTCCTGTGCCTGGCGGGCGAGGTAGCGCGGCGTGCACACATTGCCGGGCAGGTTGCCCAGGTCACGCAGCAGCGTCTGGCCGGCGGCAATCGCCTTGCCATGTTCCAGGCCGCGCTGCGCCTGGCGCTTGTCGCCGGCGGCGATGCCGGTCAGCGTGACCTTGCGCAGCGCCGGAGCGGCCGGCTTGCGGCCGGTCTTGAAATCGTTGGTGCGGTACAGGGAGGCGCCGGTCAGGTCGGCCACCGCGCGGCCCTGGTAGTAGGCGTCGGCGGCTTCGGACTGGGGCTGCTCGATGGCCAGCGCAAGGCTGGTGGAGCGGGTGCGGCCGCAGGCGGCGAGCGCCGCGGTCACGGCCTTGCGCCAGCCGCGCTGGCGGAAGTCGGCCCGCTTGCCCAGACCCACCACCAGCAGGCGGCGCGCCTTCAGGCCGGTCGCGGACAGCAGCAGCTGGGTTTCGCCCGGACGCACCGGCAGGTCGCCAGCGGACTTCAGCTTGCGCAGCAGGCCTCCGGTGGCGGCATCGATCTCTTTGGCCGTGGCACCCGGGTCGTCATCCTCGAACAGGCCGACCGCGAGGCAGTCGGTGGCAAGGGCGGCGAGGCGCTGGTCGCTGGTATCGAACTGGACCATGATGTGAAGACTCCGGGGCCGTTGGCCTGCTGGTACCGAAACGACGGATTTTAGCCCAATGACTGTGCTGGATCGGTACATCGTGTCCGCAATCCTGCGACGCTTTGCACTCTCGCTGCTGGTCCTCACCGTGCTGGCGGCGCTGTTCCTGTTCGTCAACGAGCAGGGCTGGGTGGGGGCGGGCAGCTATGGCCAGCTGGCGGCGCTGCGCTTCGTGCTCGGCATGCTGCCGGTGACCGTGCTGCAGTTCCTGCCGGTGGCAGCCCTGCTGGGCGCGCTGCTGGCCGTGGGCGAACTGGCCCGCGGCAGCGAGCTGACCGTGATGCGGGCGGCGGGCGTGTCGGTGGCGCGCATTGCCGGATCGGTGGCGCTGGCAGGTCTGGTGCTGGTGCCGCTGGCGCTGGCCCTGGCGCAGTGGCTGGCGCCGCCGCTGGCGCAGGGGGCACGCCTGGCCAAGGTGCTGGAACGCAATGGCAGCCTGGGGCTGTCGGCCGGCTCGGCCTGGGTCCGCGACGGTGACACGCTGGTGCGGGCTGATTCGACCGGCAGGCTGACGCTGTTCACGCTGGCGGCAGGTCGCCTGGCAGCGGTGACCAGCGCGGCGGAGGCCACCACGCGGCCGGATGGCTCGATGCCGTCACAGCAGGCACTGCGCATCCGGTTCGACGGCAGGGCCGCAGTGCGGGAGGACATCCCGGACTTCGTCCCGGGCCCCGGCGTGAATGCGGAATTCCTCGATCTTGCGGCGGCGGATCCGCGCCACCAGTCGCTGACGAGCCTGTGGAGGTCGGCCGGAGCGCTGCAGGCGGTCGGCCGCGAAGCCAGGCCGCAGCAACTGGCCCTGTGGGCCGGCATCGCGCGCATTGCCGCGATCCCGCTTGCCATGCTGCTGTCGGTGCCGCTGCTGCTGGGCTTCATGCGGGCAGCCGGCAGCGGCGCGCGCGCCAGCCTGGGATTGCTGCTGGGGCTGTTTTATTTCATCGCCGAGCGCACCGTGGAGAACGGCACGCTGGCGTTCGGCCTGGACCCGGCGCTGGCGGCGTGGCTGCCCGTGCTGCTGCTGGCCGCCACGGTGGCGGTGCTGCTGGCGCGGACGCGCCGTCTCTAGCGCTGTTTGAAGTCTTCCGGCACCAGCTGGTGCCGGCCCAGCAGCTTGTAGAAGTCGGTGCGGTTGCGCTTGGCCAGGCGCGCGGCCTGGCTGACGTTGCCGCCGGTGATCTGCAGGATCTGCGACAGGTAGCCGCGCGTGAATTCGTCGCGTGCCTCATCGAAGGAGGGCAGGCGACCGGGTGCGCCGCCCAATGACTGCTGCACCAGTTCCACCGGCACGATCGGTGTCTGCGACATCGCCACGGCCTGGCGCACCAGGTTCTGCAGCTGGCGCACATTGCCCGGCCAGTCGGCCGTGGCCAGCAGCTCCAGTGCCTCGGGCGGGAAGATGCTGCGCTGGCCGGATTCGGCGGTGATCTGCGCCAGGAAATGCGCGATCAGCAGCGGGATGTCCTCGCGCCGGCGCGCCAGCGGCGGCATCTCGATCTGCACCACGTTCAGGCGGTAATACAGGTCTTCGCGGAACTGGCCGGTGGCGGCCAGGTCCTGCAGGTCGCGGCTGGTGGTGGAGATCACGCGCGTGTTGATCGGGCGCGGCGCATCGGCGCCGGCCGGACGCACGGCTTCCTCCTGCAGCGCGCGCAGCAGCTTCTGCTGCAGGCGCAGCGGCAGGTCGCCGATCTCGTCCAGCAGCGCGGTGCCGCCATCGGCCTGTTCCAGCGCACCCGGACGCGTGCTGCCATCGGCACCGGCCACGCCGAACAGTTCGGCATCGAGTTCGTCCTCGGCCGTGCCGGTGCAGCGAACCACGATGAAGGGGCGGGCGCGGCGCGGGCTGGCCTTGTGGATGGCACGCGCCAGCAGTTCCTTGCCGGTGCCGCTCTCGCCGAGGATCAGCACGCGCGCGTCGGTGCCCGCGACCATGTGCGCCTGCGCCAGGCGTTCTTCCATGATGGCGCTGCGGGTGATGATGTCGGCGCGCCATTCCTCGGCATTGCCGCTGAAGCCGGAGATCTTCAGCGCCCGCTGGATCTGGTCGAGCAGTTCCTGCTTGTCCACCGGCTTGGTGAGGAAGCCGAACGCGCCCATCTGCGTGGCCTGCACGGCATCGGGAATGGTGCCATGCGCGGTCAGCAGGATGACTTTCAGTCCCGGCCAGCGGTTCTGCAGTTCCTTCAGCAGGCCGATGCCATCCACCGGCTCCATGCGCAGGTCGGAGATCACAAGATCCGGGCGGAAGCGCGTCGCGGCGGCCAGCGCCTGCGCGGCGCTTTCCACCGCCTCGACGTCATAGTTCTCGGCACGCAGGCGGATGGTCAGCAGCCGCAGCAGGCCGGGATCATCATCGACGATGAGGATGCGCGCCTTGCGCGCGGTGTTCGGGCTCACGGGTTTCGTCCCTCGCTGGCTGATGGCCGGTCGTTCTGCCGGCGCTCGAAATCGGCAATCGCGTCGAGCTTGGCGCGCGCATCGCGCAGCTGCTCGCGCAGCTGGGCGTTCTCCGCCTGCGCGGCCTGCAGCTGGCGCGTGATGGCGGCGCCATTGGGCTCGTTGCGTTGCCGTTCGCGCGCCTGCTCGTTCTCGGCCAGCAGGCGCTGGTATTCGTCGGTCTGGCGCAGCTCTTCGTTGATGCGCTCCAGCTCCACGTGCGCCAGCGCGCGTTCCATCGAAGACAGCTGCTCCGGGCGCGCCAGGCTCTCGCGCAGCAGCCGCTGCGCCTCGTTGGGATTGCGCGCCGGATGCACCGGCGCGGCCAGCAGCAGGGCGTAACGCAGCAGCGCCGCGCCCTGCCGTTCCTGTTCGTAGTCATGGCGCGCCCGCGCCATCACCTCGGCCTGTTCGGTGGGCGTGCCGGCGGCGACGCGCATCAGGTCACCCAGCAGGCTGTTGACCTGCGCGGCCTCCAGCACCTCGCGGGTGGGCAGCGCGGTGGCAGTGGTGTCGCGCGTAGCCGGCAGCGTGGTGCACGCCGCCAGCAGCGTGGCACACAGTCCGGTGATGAGGATGCGCTCAGGCCGCACGGGCGGTCGTCCCGGAGGGGCGGGCAGTGCTTGCCGAGGCCTGGGCGGTGGCGCGCAGGGGCATGCGGATGCGGAAATGCGCGCCCGGCCAGACGCCATCCACGATCTCGATCTCTCCCCCGTGTGCGTTGACGAATTCCATCACCACCGATAGTCCGATGCCCGTTCCCCTGATGTGTCCGGCGGGTGCCTTGCCAGTATAGAAGGCCTCGAAGACCTGCTTTCGCTCTTCGGGCGGGATGCCGGGGCCGCTGTCGGCCACCTCCAGCACCAGCTGGTCGCCCTCTGCCCTGGCCAGGATATGGATGGTGCCGGAGCGGGGGGTGTATTTGATGGCGTTGGAGACCAGGTTTTCAAGGATCAGGCGGATCTTGCCGCGATCGGCGGCGATGGTCAGGTCCTCGACATTGACGTCCAGGCGCACCCGCTGCGAGAGCAGCGCCAGCTGCTGGTTCTCGATGATCTGCTTGACCACCGGCCGCAGCCGGAACTCGCTGATCTCCAGGCCCACGCTGCTGCTCTGCCAGGCCGAGAATGACAGCAGGTTCTCGATCAGGCGCTGCAGCCGCAGGCCGTTGTCACGCAGGATGCCGGTGACCTCGCGCTGGCCCGCCTGCAGTTCGCCCACCGCGCCATCCATCAGCAGCTCGGTGCCCTCGCGGATATTGGCCAGCGGCGTCTTCAGTTCGTGCGACATGTGGCGCAGGAAGCGGTTGCGCTCCTCGGCCAGCTCCATCAGGCGCAGGCGCAGCCATTCCAGCTGGCGGCCGAGCTTGCCGATGTCGGCGGGGCCGTCCACCTCGATGGGCCGGTGCAGGGCGCCGCTGCCCAGTTCGTTGATGGCGCGGTCGATCTGCCGCAACGGCCGCACCACCTTCAGCGAGAACAGCAGCACGGCGGTGGCGGTCAGCGGGATCAGCAGCAGGAAGGCCCAGGACATGATGGTCTGCGCGCGGCGGATGCTCTCGCGCAGTTGCAGGGTCTCGGCGTCGATCTGCTCGTTGGTGCGCGCGGCGACCGTGTCGGCCACGCGCAGCATGCGGTCGAAATCGGCGTCGACATCGCTGATGGCGGCATCGCCGGAGCGGATGCGCACGCCCACGGCGCTGCGCAGGCCGGAGAAGTCACGCAATGCGGTGCGGGCCGCATCGTCGCGCAGGTAGGCCAGCAGGCTGCGTTCCACGTCCACCAGCAGCGCGTCCTCGGTGGCGTGATGTTCGGGCAGGTCCGGATCGCCCAGCGTCAGCAGCGTGCGCATGCGGCGGTGCATCGAGTTGGTGCGGGCGAACAGTTCCTGCGACAGGCGGGTGGCCGCCACGCCCTCGGCCACGATGCGCTCGGCCGCGCTGCCGAGCTGGCGCAGCTGGACGCCGGCCGTCACCAGGCCCGCCACCAGGGGCAGGGCGATGATGGCCAGCGCCACCAGCACCAAAGTGCTCAGGGACCCCGGGCGCAGACGCTTCATCCCCCGGATTCTAGGGCAATGGCGCCCCGGGCGCCCCGGAAGGGGCTACCAGGGGTTTGTCAGCTGAATCCGCTCCCAGTTGAGGGAGCTTCGGACGATGCCGTCCAGGTCATCCAGGCGGGGGGTCCAGCCCAGCACCTGGCGGATGCGGTCGGACTTGGCCACCAGCATCGGCGGATCGCCGGCCCGGCGGGGCATCTCGAGGATCTTCAGCGGCTTGCCGCTGACGCGCTGCACGCTGTCGAGCACCTCGCGCACGCTGTAGCCGTGGCCGTAGCCGCAGTTCAGCGTCTGGCTGGATCCCCCGTCGCGCAGGTAGTCCACCGCCAGCAGGTGGGCGTCGGCCAGGTCGACCACGTGGATGTAGTCGCGCACGCCGGTGCCGTCCGGGGTGGGGTAGTCGGTGCCGAAGATGCTCACCGACTCGCGCCGGCCGACGCTGGCCTCGCAGGCCACCTTGACCAGCAGCGTGGCCTTGCGGGTGGACTGGCCGATGCGCCCTTCGGGATCGGAACCGGCGACGTTGAAATAACGCAGCACCACGTAGCGCAGCTTCGTGGCTGCCGCCAGATCGCGCAGCATCCACTCGGACATCAGCTTCGAGGTGCCATAGGGATTGATGGGCGAGAGCAGCGCGTCCTCTTCGGCCAGTCCCGACTGCGGGATGCCGTACACCGCCGCGGTGGAGGAGAACACGAAATGCTCGACGCCATGCGCCGAGCAGGCGGCCAGCAGGCTGCGCGTCTGGCAGGTGTTGTTGCCGTAATACTTCAGCGGATCGGACACCGACTCCGGCACGATGGTGTGGGCGGCGAAATGGATCACCGTGCGCACGCCATGTTCCTTCAGCAGCGCGCCGACCAGCTTCTGGTCGCCGACATCGCCCTCGACGAAGGTGACGCCCGGCACCGACTGCCGGAAACCGGTGGAGAGATTGTCGAGCACCACCACGGACTCGCCGCGCGCCAGCAGCTGCTGTACCGTGTGGCTGCCGATGTAACCGGCACCGCCTGTCACCAGGATCGATTCACTCACCTTTCACCTCGATCGACTTTGCAAGCACATCATTATGCCGGGCTGACACCCGACGTGGTCCTCGGGGCGGTGGAATCGCTGGGTCTGCTGCCCGATGGACGGCTCCTTGCCCTCAACAGCTACGAGAACCGTGTATACCGCGTCGGGCTGGAGGAGGCATTGCCCTCCGTCACACCCGGCACGGTTGCCGGGCAGGTGGTGGCCAAGTTCTACCGCGCCGGCCGCTGGAGCGATGCGCAGATCCTCGAGGAACACCAGTTCGCCGCCGAACTGGCCGAGGCGGACCTGCCGGTGGCCACCGCGCTGCGCATCGATGGCGGCACGCTGCATCGGCACGGGCAGTTCCGCTTCGCGCTGTTCGAGTGCCGCGCCGGGTCCTCCCCCGAACTGGACCAGCCCGGCGCGCGCGAACTGCTGGGCCGCACGCTGGGTCGCCTGCATGCCGTCGGCGGCCGGCGCGGTTTCAGCCATCGTGACTCGATCGCGCAGTGGCGGCATGGCGCGCGGGCGCGCGACCTGGTGCTGGCGCTGGACCTCATCCCGGAGCCGCTGGACGCGCGTTATGCCGAAGTCTCCGCCGAACTGGTGCAGGCGATTGCCGACTGTCATCGCGCGGTGGGCGAGCAGCGCTGGCTGCGCCTGCATGGCGATGCCCATGCCGGCAACATCCTCTGGCAGCGCACCGGCCCGCTGTTCGTGGACTTCGACGACAGCATCATGGGGCCGGCCGTGCAGGACCTGTGGATGTTTGCCGCCGGCTCGCCCGAGCAGATGCGGCGCGAGTGGACCGAGCTGCTGGATGGCTACGAACAGTTCACCCACCTGGATGTCGACGCGGCCCACCTGATCGAGGCGTTGCGCGCACTGCGCATGCTCAACCACGCAGCCTGGATCGCGCAGCGCTGGGATGATCCGGCTTTCCCGCCGGCCTTCCCCTGGTTTGCCGAGGCGCGCTTCTGGGAACGCCACGTGGGTGAGTTGCGTGAACAGCTTCAGGCGTTGGATGATCCGCCACTGTTGCGGATGTGAGGCCTGCTGGCCGATCGGAGCTTTTGTGCACAGGATCCCGGGTGCGGTGTTGGCAGCGATGGTGCTGCTGTTGCCGGCGTGCGGCAGCAAGGATGCGACGGATGCCGCCACAGGCGGATCGGGCAGGGGCTCAGGCGTGGCCGGCACGCAGGCCGGTGATGATTCGGTGGCGGCGGTGATCCAATCCGTCGGCACGCCGGTGGCGACCCTGCGTTATTCCCTGCCGGAGCGCCCGGTGGCGGGCCGGCCCTTCCAGGTGCGCCTGTCCGCTTCCGCCCCGCAGCCGGTGCCCGGCCTGCAGCTGACGGTGGAATCGACGGAACTGGAATTCAGCCCGGAACGCTTCGGGCTGGCGCTGGAAGAAGAGGACAGCGCGGCTGACCAGGACCTGACCGTGATTGCCCGGGAGCAGGGCCTGGTCGACCTCGTCGTGCGCCTGACAGCGGACGGCGTGCGCGGCGAGACGGTCTACGCCGTGCCGCTGATGGTGACCGCCGGGCCCTGAGGGCGTCGCGGCTTCAGACGAAGCCGATCCAGCGGCCGAAGGCCACCACGCCCACCCAGCAGACGATCGAGATGATGCCGGCGGCGCGCGCGGCCGTCGGCGGCGTGCCGGTGTCCCAGGCTGCGACCCCGCGCCAGGTGACCAGCTGGAAGTACAGCATGTTCAGGCCGGCGACCAGCAGCAGCCCCATCTTGATCAGGAACGGCGCCTTGCTGGTGTAACCCACGGCGTTGGCCATGAACATCAGCACGCCGGTGATCACCGCGCCGATGAAGGCCACCCAGGTCCACGGCAGCATGCGCTCGGCGAGGTAGCTGACGCGGATCTGCTTCGAGGCGAAGCCGATCAGGCGGGCGTCAACGGTGAAGATGGTGCCGGCCACCGCCGCGAGGAACACCACATGGGCGGCCTCGACCCAGGGAAACCAGCTCTCGCCCACGGTAACGGCCAGGGCGGTGTTCTGCAGCCACTCGAGGAAGTTCATGTCAGTAAGGGTCGTAGTAGGCGATGAAACGGCCGGCGAACATGACGCCGATCCACAGCAGCACCGTGAGCGCCGCAGCCAGGCGCTGCGGGGCGCCGACGCGGTCGTGCTGCCGTGAGGACACGGCCGACAGCCACGCGGTGATCAGCAGGGCGATCACCAGCAGGACCACCTTCAGGTAGAAGATGGGGTTGGAGATGGTGCGATGGGGCTCGGCGATGATCAGCAACGTGCCCGTTGCCGCCAGCACCGCCACCATCCACCAGATCAGCCGGATGAAGCGATGCGCCAGCAGGTGCAGCGGCTCCACCGCCAGGCCCTTGCCGAAGAAGCGCAGCGCGACGACCAGCGCGGCCACGAACAGCAGCGCCAGCGCGAGGATGTGCACCGTCTGGATGGCGGGAATGGCCCAGGTACTGAGCTGGATGGCCTGGCTCAGGCCGGACGAAGACAGCCAATCGCTGAACTGCTGCAGATCCACGCGCGCTTTACCCCACAGGCTCTCGCGACCGGCATGGATCGCGGATTCCATTGTTGTTCGGCACCAGTATAGGCGCTTTCGGGGTCCGGAAGCGATCCGGGTCCGGCCCTCGCGCGGGAGGGACCGGGTCCAACGCGATCAGCGGCGGGCGACGCCGCCGAGGATCAGGTCGAGCAGCTTCTCGACGAAGCTGCGGCCGATGGGCATGCGGTTGACCAGCAGGCGGTGGAAGATCGGTCCCCACAGCGCGTCGGCCAGCACTTCCACATCGACGTCCGGGCGGATCTCGCCGGATTCCTGCGCGCGTTGGAGCAGGCGGATGGCCTCGCGGTAGCGCGGCGCGACGAAGTCGGTGCGCAGCACGCGGCTGGTCTGTGAATCTTCCTGGCCCAGTGCGATCAGCTCACGCAGCAGCTGCCCGGCGCGACCGCGGTAGATGGTGGCGGCGCGATGCACATGCGCGCGCAGGTCGGCCAGCGCGCTGTCGGTCTGCGGAGCGGATTCCAGTCGCGGCGACAGCGCCACGAGGAAGGCCTCGATGGCGAGCGTGCCCTTGGATTGCCACCAGCGGTAGATGGTGGCCTTGCCGGCGCCGGCACGTGCGGCCACGCCCTCGACCGTGAAACCGGCGAATCCACCTTCCTGGAGGATCTGGTAGGCGGCCTTGAGGATGGCGGCGCGGGATTCGTCTGAACGAGGGCGACCGGGGCTGCGCGCCCGGCCACGCGTACGCTTGGCGGTCATTGTTGAGTGATTATAGCGGGTCTGGCGCGCGCATGGCCCGCAAACCGCTGCAAATGCCGCGCCGGGGACTGCATCTGTATTCAGTTCCGGTGATGCAGGCGGGCAACTGTCGACATCAACAATGGCCCGGCACATACATCGCCCGTCGCGGCGGTCCGGGCTTCGTGGCCTTCCGCCTGCCGCCTCGGGTATGGTTTGCGGCATGCCGATCTACGACTACCAGTGCCGCCAGTGCGGCCACCGATTCGAGCAGGTCGTGAAGCCGGATGAAACCCCGTCCTGTCCGGCCTGCCAGGCCACCGACCCGGAACGCTTCTTCCCGTTCTCCGCCGCCGTGAGCACCGCCAAGACGCGCCAGAAGGCGCTGTCGGTGGCGCGCGGCAAGGCCAACGCCGTGAAGAAGGAAAAGGACCACGCGCACCAGGAATACCTGCGCAACCACATCAAGGACCACAGCTAGCCGG
>CAYNEX010000092.1:0-11405 GCA_964396335.1 uncultured Steroidobacteraceae bacterium
CAGGGATCTGACCCGAAAGGTTAACAGTCCGGAGGGCGAACTGACCATTGTCCGCAATGTGTCGTTGCGCATCGAAGCCGGCGAAACCGTGGCGCTGGTCGGCGCCTCGGGCGCAGGCAAATCGACGCTGCTCGCGATGCTGGCCGGCCTGGATGTTCCGACGTCCGGCCAGGTGTGGCTGGATGGCCGGGACCTCACGCAACTCGATGAAGACCAGCGCGCCGCCCTGCGCGCCGACCGCGTCGGGTTCGTGTTCCAGGCCTTCCACCTGGTTCCTTCGCTCACCGCACTTGAAAACGTGATGCTGCCGCTGGAGCTGGCGGGCCGGCGTGATGCCGCGCAGGCCGCGCGTGCAATGCTGGCCCGGGTAGGCCTCGGCGAGCGTGTCGGACATTACCCACGCCAGCTCAGTGGCGGTGAGCAGCAGCGCGTCGCGCTGGCGCGTGCTTCGGTCACCCGGCCCGCGGTCCTTTTCGCGGACGAGCCCACGGGCAACCTCGATACCGCCACGGGCGAAAGCATCTGCCAGCTGCTGTTCGAACTGAACCGCGAGTCGGGCACCACGCTGGTGCTGGTGACGCATGACCCGCAACTGGCCGCGCGCTGCCAGCGCCGACTGACCATGGTTGCCGGAAGGATGGAGTGATGCGCCTCGGCGCCGCACTGTCGCTCGGCCTTCGCACGCTGGGACGTGAATGGCGTTCCGGCGACCTGGCGGTGCTGTTCCTGGCGCTGTTCGTGGCCGTGGCGGCGTTGACCGGCGTGGGTTTCCTGGTCGAGCGCATCGACAAGGCCATGCAGCTGCAGGCCAGCGAGGTGCTGGCGGCGGACCTGCGCGTGGTGTCTCCCGATCCCATCGAGTCTGCCTACGAAGATGAGGCTGTCCGGCGCGGCATGGCCGCCGCGCGTGTCACCTCGCTGCTTTCGGTCGTGATGAAGGACGACGCCACGCAGCTGGCCAATGTGCACGCGGTCACGGACGGTTACCCGCTGCGTGGCACGGTGCGTGTTTCGGACCAGGCCTTCGGAGCAGCCGTGGAGGCGGAAGGCATCCCCGCGCAGGGCGAAATCTGGCCGGATTCACGCCTGCTTGCGGCATTGGGGGCACGCGTCGGCGACCTGCTGTCGGTGGGAGAAATCGACCTGCGCGTCACGCGCGTGCTGATCGCCCGCCCCGACCAGGGCTCCGGTTTCGTGGATCTTGCTCCCTCGGTGCTGATCAATGATGCGGATGTCCCCGCCACCGGCCTGATCCAGCCCGGCAGCCGCGTGCGCTATGCCGCGCTGTTCGCCGGCCCGCAGGGCCAGTCGGCACAGTTCGCGGAATGGCTCGATGCCAGCATGAAGCCGGCCGAGCGCCTGCGTGACATCGCCGAGGCCAGCCCCGAGATCAGCAATGCCCGCTCGCGCGCCGCGCGTTTCCTGCTGCTGGCCAGCCTCGCCGGCGTGCTGTTGTGCGCGGTGGCCATCGCGATGACCGCGCGGCGCTACGTGAAGCGGCACCTTGACCTCGCGGCGCTGTTGAAGACGTTGGGTGCCTCGCAGGCCATGGTGCTCACCATCAGCCTGGCGCAGCTCATCTGCATCGCCGTGGTCGCGGCGATCGCCGGCGCCATCGCGGGGTTCCTGGCGCAGCAAGGCCTGCTGGCATTGCTCGAAGGAGTGGTCACCGTCGACCTGCCTGCTCCGGGCTGGCAGCCGGTCATCATGGGTTTCTCCACCGCGCTGCTGCTGCTCACCGGCTTTGCGCTGCCGTCGATGCTGCAGCTCTCGCGCGTCCCGGCCATCCGCGTGCTGCGCCGGGACATCGGCCCGCCGCAGCTGGGCACGATGCTGGCTTATGGCCCGGCGGTGCTGGCCGTGGCGCTGTTGATCCACTGGGTCACGCGCGACCTGATGCTGTCGATCGGTTTTGTCGTCGGACTGGCCGCGGTGCTGGGAGCGCTGGCGCTTGGCGGCTGGCTGCTGGTCTCGCTGGCCGGCCGGCTGCGCGGCGGCATGGGGGCGGCGTGGCGTTTCGGCGCGGCCAACCTCGCGCGCCGTCGCGGCGAAAGCATCGTGCAGATCGTCGCGCTGGGCCTGGGGCTTTCCGCGCTGCTGCTGCTGACCATCATCCGTGGCGACCTGATTGACGACTGGCGCGCGCGCCTGCCGCAGGACGCGCCGAATTTCTTCTTCGTGAACATCCCGCCGGAGGAGCGCGAACCCTTCCGCGCGCTGCTGGCGCAGCAGGGCGGCGAGATGACGCGCATGCTGCCGATGATCCGCGGCCGCATGATCGCCATCAACGGCGAATCGCTGGACGAGCGCCGCTTCGCATCGCCGCGCGGCGAAGGACTGGCGACGCGCGAGCAGAACCTGACCTGGTCCGACCGGATCGGCCCGGACAACACCATCACGGCCGGCAAGTGGTTCGATGCCGATGATTTCGGCCAACCGGTGGTCTCGGTGGCCACCGACATGCAGGAATCCATCCCGCTGAAGCTCGGTGACCGGCTCACCTTCGATGTGGCCGGTGAAACGGTGGAAACCACGGTCACCAGCTTCCGCAGCGTGCAATGGGACAGCCTGCAGCCCAACTTCTTCCTGATGTTCCCGCCGGGACTGCTGGAGGGCGCCGCCGGCACCTGGATGGGCAGTGCGCGCTACCGACCCTCACATCCGTCGGAAGTGGCCGAGCTGGTGCGGCAGTTTCCCGGTGTCTCCATCTTCGACATGGACGACCTGCTTGAGCAGGTGCGCTCCATCATCGAGAAGGCGGTGCTGGCGGTGCAGAGTGTCTTCCTGTTCACGCTGCTGGCGGGCGTGGTGGTGCTGCTGGCAGCCGTGCAGGCCACGCGCGATGAGCGGCGTTACGAAAGCGCGATGCTGCGCACGCTCGGCGCCTCGCGCCGCACGGTGCTGGTGGGTGTGCTGGCCGAATTCGCCGCAGTGGGCGTGATGGCCGGTGCCGTGGCGGCAGCCGCCGCCTCCACCGGCGCATGGTTCATCGCCCGCAACCTGCTCGAGATTCCCTGGCAGCCGGATCCGCTGCTGTGGGTCGGCGGTGCGCTGATCGGCGCCCTGCTGGTGTGCGCGGCCGGATGGCTGGCGACCCGCACGGCGCTGACGCAGCCGCCGATGCAGGTGCTGCGCGCAGGATGATGATCAGCGCGTGACGGCGAAGCGTGTCCACGCCTGCGGCTCGGTGCCGCGGCGCAGGTCCAGTCCCTCGACCTTCACTTCATAGTCGCCGGCGCCGAGCGCGGAGCTGTTCAGTCCCACGCGCACATGGCCGTTCGAGTCGCGCTGCATGTTGGTCAGCACGGCCACGCGGCCCTGGCCGACGCGGTCGATGGTGAGGTTGAAGTTCGAGAACTTCGACCACGACAGGTCGAACTTGAAATCCACCAGTTCGGTGCGGGCGCCGCCGATGCTGATGACCGGCCGCTGCTCGGGACCGGTGCGCGACATCTCGACGGTCACCGGCCGGGTGCCCTGCACCGGCAACACCGGCTGCGTGGCCAGGTCATGCTCCAGGCCGACAATCAGGTGATTGCGATCCTGCAGCTTGAAGAACAGGGCGCCCGCCGCGATCACTGCAGCGGCGGCCAGTGCCGCGACACCGGCGAACACCGGCAGCTTCTGCCAGGCGGCCAGCGGCTTCTCGGCCCAGGGCAGTGGCTCGCCGGCGGCATCGAGCAGCTGCAGCGCTGCGTTGATGCGGTCCTGCATGCCGAGGCTTGCGACCGTGTCCGGGTTCTCGCGGCACCACCGCTCGAAATCCTGCGCGCCCTTCAGGGGCAGCTTGCCCATCAGGTAGCGCTCGATGATCTGATTCTGCTGGATAAACGCGACGTCCATTTGCGGTATCGTGCCTCCTGCGCCGCCTCCCGTTGCGACGCCAATCACAGTTTGCCAAGTCAGGAATTTCTCCCATGACCAAAAAGCGCGACAGGTCACCCCGTTCGCAGCGCCGCCGGGCCGTTGCATCCATCGCCAGCACCACGCTGCTGTTGCCGGTGCTGCCGTCAGTGGCTGCCGCACCGGCCGCGCAGGCGGACACGGCCGTGACCATCTACAGCTCGGCGCGTCCCGGCGCGATTCCGGCGGAGTATTACCGCCCGCTGCCCGGACAGGGTACGCCGAACGCGATGGGGGTTCCCGGCTACGCGATGGTGCGGCAGGAACGCCCGGTGGAACTGGCGCGCGGCCGCTCGCAGGTGCGCTTCACCGATGTGGCGGCGCTGATCGATCCCACCACGGTGACATTCACCTCGCTGACCGATCCGGCCGCGCGCGTGCTGGAGCAGAACTTCCAGTTCGACCTGGTCAGCACCGACAAGCTGCTGCTGAAGTTCATCGACCAGCCGCTGTCGGTGGAGCGCGCCTTGCCGGGTGGCAACACGGCCACCACCTCGGGCACTCTGCTCTCGTCAGTGGATGGCCTGGTGCTGCGTGGCGAGGACGGCAACATCACCGCGCTGCGCGATTATTCGGCGCTGCGTTTCCCGGACCTGCCCGGTGGACTGATCACGCGCCCCACGCTGCTGTGGGATATCAACTCCGACCGCGGCGGCACACAGCGCGCCCGCGTCACCTACCAGACCGGCGGCATCACCTGGTGGGCGGATTACAACCTGATCTTCACCGAGGGTCGCAATGCCAGCAATGGCACGGTCGACCTGGCGGCCTGGGTGAGCATCATCAACCAGTCCGGTGCCACCTTCGAGGACGCGAAGCTGAAGCTGATCGCCGGCGACGTGAATCGTGTCGAGCCCCCGCGCATGCTGCGCATGGAGGCGATGGCGGCGGATGCGCGTGGGGGTAGCGGCTTCACCGAGCAGTCCTTCGACGAATTCCACCTTTACACGCTGGGTCGCCCGACCACGCTGCCGAACAACTCCACCAAGCAGATCGAACTGTTCGACCAGGCGCGCCGCGTGCCGGCGCAGCGCATGCTGGTGTACGCGAACAACGCGATGTTCGGCGGTGGTGGGCGTTATGAGGATCCGAACTTCCCGTACACCGGCAGCAGCAAGGTCGACACCTACCTCGAGTTCCGCAACGACCGCGCCTCGGGCCTGGGCGTGCCGCTGCCGGCCGGCCGCGTCCGCGTGTCGCGCCTGGATCCCGCCGACAACTCGCTGGAGTTCATCGGCGAGGATGCCATCGGCCATACGCCGCGTGACGAACGCGTGCGCATCAAGCTCGGCTCCGCCTTCGACGTGGTGGGTGAGCGCCGCCAGGTCGACTTCCGCAGCGACAGCCGTGCGCGCTGGATGGAAGAGGAAATCGAGGTCACGCTTCGCAACCACAAGGACGAGGCGATCGAGGTGCAGGTGCGCGAGGCGCTGTTCCGCTGGAGCAACTGGGAAGTGCTTTCCAGCAGCCAGCAATTCGAGAAGGAAGATGCGCGCACCATCCTGTTCCGCGCCAATGTGCCGCGCAATGGCGCGACCACGGTGCGTTACCGGGTGCGTTACAGCTGGTAGGTCATCAGCGCCGCAGCTGCGGCGTGGCCATGCGGGCCGCGCCCAGCTCCGCCAGCGGCACCGGGCTTTCGAACAGGTAACCCTGCGCGAATTCCACGCCGGCGGCGGCCAGCCACTGGCGCACCTGCGCCGATTCGATGCGCTTGGCCGCGCTGCGGATGCCGAGCACGCGCGAGCCATGCGAGATGGCCGCCACCTGCGCCTGCGAGATCTTGTCGCCGAGGCCATCCAGCGTCAGTGACGGGCAGATCTTCACCATGCGCACCGCGCGCGCGCGCAGCAGCTCGAGCACGTCCGAATGGAAGGTGAAGTCGTCCAGCACCACATGGCAGCCGATCTCCTCGCAGCGCTCGAAGAAACGCTGCACGGCCGCCGGGTAGGCGCGGCACTGGGATTCGCGCACCTCGAAGCCCAGCAGGCGCGGGTTCAGGTGCGTCTCGCGCAGCATGCGCGACACATCGGCCGGGAAGGATTCATCCAGCAGCGCGCCGGTCGACAGGTTGATCGAGAATGCCGCCGGCTCGACTTCGAACTGGGCGCGGTTGTGGATCAGCCAGCGGCACAGCTCGTCGAGTACCGCGCGGTCGAGCTGGCCGCCGGAGGCCGGGTCCTCGGCCGCGGCAATGCGGTCCTGCGGCAGCTCCGGTGCTCCGGAGGGCGTGTCATGGGTCCGCAGCAGCACCTCGAAGCGCCGCGTGCGCCCGGTGGCACCCAGGCCCAGCAGCTGCTGCACGTACAGGGTCAGGCCTTCGGCGGCGAAGGCCGGCGAACCCAGGTTCTGGATCTTCGGCCGGGCGCTGCCGGCCAGACGCAGTGCCAGCTGGCGCAGCAGCCGCTCGGCGCTGGCGGGCAGCTGGCGTTCCCCGGCGCGGCCGTTGATGGTCACCAGTTCCGCCTCCAGCAGCAGCGCGCCGTGCAGCGCGCCACGCGGATCACGGGCGGCGAAGGCCACCAGGCCCTGGCCACCCGGGCCGGCGCGCTCCAGCGCGGTCCGTGCGGGTTCCAGCGCAAAGCAGTCGAGCGCGTCGAGCAGGAAGTCGTGTTCGGCGCTGGTCAGCGGCGCGCCGTTGTTCCAGGCGGTGGCGCCGGTGGCGTCATGGATCGACAGGCGCAGCACATTGCAGCCGCCCAGCGCCTCGCCCAGGGCGAGCGCCGACTCGGTGACCTTGGTGCGCAAGGTCTTGATGGTCGTTTCGGGCTCGCCGGTCATGTTGACGAGTCTGCGCAGGGTCTTGGTCGTCTACCGTGACGCATCCCGCAGGGCTGCGATCGGCAGGGCCCCGGCGCTACAATATCAGGGAAACCCCGGGGGATTGGCGCGGCCATGAATCACTCACCGATGATTGCCGACGATATGGCGGTATTCGCACAGGTGGTGGAACACAACGGCTTCACGGCCGCCGCCCGGCGCCTGAAAGTGCCGAAAGTGCGGGTCAGTCGTGCCGTCGCGGCGCTGGAGCGCGCCCTCGGCGCCCGCCTGCTCGAGCGCACCACCCGCCGCATCGCCCTGACCCCGGCCGGCCGCTCGATCCTGGCGCATTGCCAGCGCGTGGCGCTGGAGGTCGAGGCGGCCCGTGCGGCCTTGCAGCCGGTGGCCGAGGGTGCGCAGCTGCGCGTGGCCATCGACCAGGGTTTCGGTCGCCTGCTGGTGGCGCCGCTGGTGCCGCGTTTCCTCGAGCGTTTCCCCGGCGTCACGCTGCGTCTCCTGAACCCGGACGACATCGCCGCCGGCGGCGGCTTTGACGTCGAACTGCGCACCGACGGCCGGGTGGGTGAGGGGGAGGTGGCCAGCACACTGGGCACTCCGCCGATGATCCTCTGCGCCGCGCCCCAGTACCTGGCGGGCAAGGCGCTGCCGCAGTCACCCAGCGAGCTGGCCCAGCATGCGCTGCTGTGGGCCGGTGCCGGTCCGGACGCCACGCTGCGTCTCTCGAAGGATGGCGGCACGGTGACGGTGCCGGGCACGCCGCGCCTGGTGGCCCAGGACCTGACGGCGCTGCACGGGGCCGTGGCGGCTGGCCTGGGCATCGGCGCGCTGCCCGAGTTCATGTGCCGCAATGGCCTGGCCATGAAACGCCTGGTGCGGCTGCTGCCCGAATGGCAGGTGGCCGATACCGTCGAGCTCACCGCGGTGGCCCCGGCCGAGCGTGCGCAGGCGCCGGAGGTGCGCAGCTTCATCGACTTCCTGGCCGCCAACATCGTGCCGGCGCTGGCTGGCACGGGCTGAAAAACGCGCCCCCTCGCATTCCCTCCCGGCCGCGCTAGGATGGCCGGATGTACCAAGCTCCCCTGCGCGACCAGCGCTTTGTCATGCATGAGCTCCTGGCCAGCGAGAAAGTGCTGGCCGAGGGGTATTCCGATGTCGACTACTCCGCCGAACTGGCGGACAGCATCCTCGAAGAGGCGGCGAACTTCGCCCAAACGGTGCTGGACCCGATCAATGCCCCGGGCGACCGGGAAGGCGCCCGCTGGACGCCGGAGGGTGTGCTCACGCCGAAGGGCTTCCGCGAGGCCTACCAGTCGTATGTCGAGGCCGGCTGGGCGCAGCTGGCCATCCGCACCGAGCTGGGCGGCCAGGGCCAGCCGCACCTGCTGGCCAGCGCCATCGAGGAAGTGATGTTCGCCTCGAACATGGCGTTTTTCCTCGGCACCTCGCTGGCGCATGGCGCGGTGGAGGCGATTGCCGCTTCCGCCACCGACGAGCTGAAGCAGATGGTGCTGCCGAAGCTCACCAGCGGCGAGTGGATGGGCACGATGAACCTGACCGAGCCCCAGGCCGGTTCGGACCTGGCGCTGCTGCGCACGCGCGCGGTGCCCGAAGGCGACCACTACCGCATTTTCGGCCAGAAGATCTTCATCACCTACGGTGACCACGATCTCTCCGACAACATCATCCACCTGGTGCTGGCGCGCATCGACGGCGCGCCCGAGGGCGTGAAGGGCATCTCGCTGTTCTGCGTGCCCAAGTTCATGGTGAATGCCGATGGTTCGCCGGGCGAGCGCAATGACCTGCGCTGCATCTCCATCGAACACAAGATGGGCATCCATGCCAGCCCGACCTGCGTGATGAGTTTCGGTGAGAAGGACGGTGCGATCGGATACCTGCTGGGTCCGCCGCATGCCGGCCTGTCGTTCATGTTCATCATGATGAATGCCGCGCGCCTGTCGGTGGGCGTGCAGGGTGTGGCGCAGTCGGAGCGCGCGCTGCAGGGCGCGCGTGAGTGGGCGCGCACGCGACTGCAGGGTCGCACCGTCGACAAGCCCGGTCCGGTGCCGATCATCGAGCACCCGGACGTGCGCCGCATGCTGCTGTCGATGAAGTCACGCACCGAGGCCATGCGGGCGCTGTGCGGATATGCGGCGCTGGAGCTGGACCGCAGCGCACGCATCGGCGATGAGGCGGCGCGCAAGGCCGCGCTGCTGCGCGCCGAGCTGCTGATCCCGGTGGTGAAGGGCTGGTGCACCGAGACCGCCGTCGAGGTCACCTCGCTGGGCGTGCAGATCCATGGCGGCATGGGTTACGTGGAGGAGACCGGCGCCGCGCAGCCGCTGCGCGATGTGCGCATCACCTCCATCTATGAAGGCACCACCGGCATCCAGTCGAATGACCTGATCAACCGCAAGCTGGGCCGTGACCGCGGCGCCGCCATGTATGCGCTGATCCAGGACCTGCTGGAAGAGCTGAACGCCTCGCGTGCGCTGGGCGCCGAGGCCAGGGCGGCGCGCAATGCCGCCATCGAGGGCCTGACCACGCTGCGTGATGCCACCGAGGCGCTGCTGCGCATGCATGGCGAATCGCCGACGCTGGCACTGTCGGTGTCCGTGCCGTACCTGAAGCTGTGCGGGCTGGTGATTGCCGGCGCGCTGGTGGCGCGCTCGGCGGCGGTGGCCGAGGCGGCGCTGGCCGCCGGCAATGCGGATGAGGACTTCTATCGCGGCAAGCTGGTCACCAGCCGCTTCTATGCCGAGCAGGTGCTGCCGGAAGCGGTGGGCCTGGCGCGCGTGGTGAAGGGCGGCGCGGCCAGCGTGGCGGACGCGCCGGTGGACCTGATCTAGACCGGGTCGCGCGGAGGTGGTGGCGGCGGCAGGTCCGCCGCCGAGGGCGCAGGCACCTGCGTTGCCACCTCTGCATCCAGCGCTTCCACGCGTGGCGCGGGCGGCGCTTCTTCCAGCGGCGGCGGCCACGTCGATGGCCACATCACGGCGCCGACCAGCACGAACACGGCCGCGGCGACCAGCACCAGTGCCATCCACATCGTGCCGGAGAACATGAACAGCAGCACCGCCTCGAGCAGCTGCAGCAGTCCCAGCAGCACGATCACCTCGCGCGAGATCGCCGGCGGACGGAACGCCACCAGTGCGTAGAGCAGTGCGATCAGCAGGGCCTGGAATCCGAACGCCAGCCACAGCGCGCGGATCGACGCCTGCAGTTCCGGTCGCAGGCTGCTGTTGCCCAGCGCCGCATCGAGCGACATCGCGTAGGTGGTGAAGTAATACATCGCCACGGCCAGCAGCGCCGCGACGCCCACCAGCATGCAGAAGCGGAAGGTCCTGTATCGGCTCATCAGGCAGCGTCTCCGGTCAGCCGCGCCGCCGGTGGCGGTGCGTTCAGCGAATCGAGGAAATTGCGGCGCTGGTCCATGTCCATGTGTGCCCAGTCGAGTTTGCCGGTGAGCTGCTGGCGCAGCTGCGAGTCGGAAGTCGCGACCGGTGCATCGTGGCGCGTCGGCTTCTGTGCTGCAAGCGAGGGCGTGCCGCCGTCCAGCAGCGTCACCACCGCGGCCTGCACGCCGGGATCACGCGGCAGCTCGTTGTGGGCCACCTGGACGTACCACGCGCGGCAGTCCGCCACGGTGGCGCGCGTCACCGGCACGGTGCCGTCGCCGCTGTAATCGTAGCGGTACCAGAACTCGCCCTGCGTTACCGCCGCATGCGAGGTGGTCAGGAAACCATGGCCCGCGATGGCGTCGATGCGCGGATCGGGCGGGCCCGGATCGAACAGCGTGGCGCGCGCCAGCAGCGTCGCATTGGGCTGCGGTCCTTCCGGCGGCCACTGGGTGGGGTCGATCAGGTCCGGCTGCAGGTCGCGCGGCAGCATCTGGTACAGGCTGTGGAAGCTCGAGAACACCTCGCGTGACAGCACTTCCGGGGAATTCACCGGATCGATCTGCGCCAGGCGTCGCACCAGTGGATAGACACCGCGCACGGCCTGCACCGGCGCGAATGATCCGCGATGCGGTGTGCCCAGGGTCAGCAGACGCTGCACGCGCCGCCCGGCCGAAGTCTGCAACAGCGCGCGGGCGACCAGGCCGCCCATGCTGTGGCCGACCAGGTTCACCTGCTCCGCGCCGGATTCCTCCAGCGTCCTGGCGAATGCCGCGGTGACGTCGTTCAGGTCGAGGCGCCAGTCATAGGCGAAGCAATGCGCGGTGTAGCCGGCAATGTTCAGTGCCAGCTTCAGCGGCAGCCAGGTGTAGAGCACCGGGCCGCAGGTGATCAGCGTCTCGCCCGGGATGTGCAGCAGCGGCAGCCGGCCGTGGTGGATGTCGGTGGGATCGAGCCACAGCAGGTTGTCGGGCAGCGGTCGCGGGCGGGGCAGGGCCAGCTGCGTGCCCATGATGCCGGGCAGGTACCACACCACTCGCCGCGGATCCTGCTTCACCGCGGCGGCCGCGATGGCCATGCCGCGCAGCTTCGCGTATTCGGCCTCGCCGAAGAAGGCGGTCAGCTCGCGGCGATGCGCACCACTGGCCAGCCATTGTTCGAGTTTGCCTTCCGGCCACACCAGGCGGTCATACGCCGAGACTTCGTCGGCGTCGCTCATGCGCCGACCTGGCGCAGGGCCGCTTCGGCAATCACGTCGCAGACGGCCTCGATGGCCGGTCCGCGCGCGGAGGTCTTGCGCCACAGCGCGCCGACATGTCGCACCGG
>CAYNEX010000093.1:0-5529 GCA_964396335.1 uncultured Steroidobacteraceae bacterium
GCTGCAGCCGCTGGACATCACCGAACTGCTCCACCGCGGCTTCGGCAGCGTCAGCATCAACCACGCGCAGAACAACCCGCTGCAGCCGGACGTGAACTTCCGCGGCCAGACCGCCTCGCCGCTGCTGGGCCTGCCGCAGGGCATCTCGGTGTATGCCAATGGCGTGCGCATGAACGAGGTCTTCGGCGACACCGTGAACTGGGACCTGCTGCCGCTGTCGGCCATCCAGGGCGCGCAGGCCCTGGCCGGCACCAACCCGGTGTTCGGCCAGAACTCGCTCGGCGGCGCCCTGTCGATCGCGATGAAGAACGGTTTCAGCTACGAAGGCACCGGTGCCGAGGCCTGGGGCGGCTCCTTCGGTCGCCGCGGCGGCTCGCTGCAGCACGGCGGCAACAACGGCAGCTGGGGCTGGTACGGCAACGTCGATTACTTTGCCGAGGATGGCTGGCGCGACTTCTCGAAATCGGAGGCGCTGCGCGGCTTCGGTGCACTCAGCTGGCGCAACGGCGAGGACCGCTTCGACCTGTCGCTGGCCCATGCCGACAGCGAACTGCGCGGCAATGGCGCCTCGCCGGTCGAACTGCTGGAAGAGCGCCGCAAGGCGGTGTTCACGCATCCGGACCTGACCGACAACAAACTCACGCAGGTGATCGCCTCGGGCAGCAAGCTGCTGGGCGGCGGCCTGAGCCTGTCGGGCAACGCGTTCTACCGCAACCTGCGCACCAACTCGTTCAATGGTGACGGCACCATCTTCGAGGAATGCGATATCGGCGGCGAGGAGCTGCTGGTCGAGGAAGACTTCGACGACCTCGACGATGACGGCGAATGCGGCGATGGCGATGTCTACTCGCTGGTGCTCGACCAGTTCGGCAACCCGATCGAGGCCGAGCTGGATGACGAGGAGCTCAATGCCATCAACAACATCAGCCGCCGCCGCCAGCGCAGTGGTGGCGCCTCGGTGCAGCTGGGACACGAGCTGGACCTCGGCAATGGCCGCCGCAACGACCTGACCGTGGGCGCGTCCTGGCAGACCGGCAAGGCCAGCTTCGACTCCGTGCTCGAAGTGGCGCAGCTGGACGAGGACCGCTCCACCACGCGCACCGGCATCTTCGCCGAAGAGTTCGCCACCGCGGTGGACAGCCGCGTGACCACCTACAGCCTGTACGTGGCCGACACCTTCGACCTGACGCGCAGCCTGTCGCTGACCGCAGCCGCCCGCTACGACAACACGCGCATCACGCTGAAGGATCGTTCGGGACTGGATCCGGAACTGAACGGCCGCCACCGCTTCGACCGCATCAACCCGGCCCTGGGCCTGACCTGGCGCGGCGCCAATGGCCTGGTGGGCTACCTGAGCGTGTCGCAGGCCAGCCGCACCCCCACCGCAGTGGAACTGGCCTGCGCCGACGAGGATGCGCCCTGCAGCCTGCCGAACGCCTTCCTGGCGGACCCG
The DNA here is from genome assembly GCA_964396335.1 of uncultured Steroidobacteraceae bacterium. GTDB lineage: Bacteria > Pseudomonadota > Gammaproteobacteria > Steroidobacterales > Steroidobacteraceae > ZC4RG30. Next base: position 1,454 of record CAYNEX010000093.1, read on the forward strand.
CCGCTGGATGAGGTCGTGGCGCGCAGCGTCGAGGCGGGCCTGCGTGGCAATGGCGTGGGCGGCATCCGCTGGCACGTCGGCGCCTACCAGACCGTCAACCGCGACGACATCCTGTTCCAGACCGTCGGCGGCGCGCAGGCCAACGTCGGCTTCTTCGACAATGTGGCCGACACCCGTCGCCGCGGCGTCGAGCTGGAGCTGGCGCAGAAGCTGGGCGCGTTCTCCTGGAAGCTCGACTACGGCATGGTGGATGCCACCTTCCGCGACGACTTCATCGTCAACAGCCCGAACCATCCGCTGTTCGGCGATGATGCCGACGAGGTCGATGGCGCCGAGTTCATCGTCGGCGACGACAAACTGCAGGTGACCGCCGGCCGCAGGATCCCCGGCATCGCGCGCCACCAGGCCAACCTGCTGCTCGACTGGCAGGCCACCGCGAAGCTGCGCCTCGGCACCGACCTCAACTACCGCTCGGGTGTCTACCTGCGCGGCGACGAGATCAACGTGCTGGGCCGCACCGGCTCGTACCTGACGGTGAACCTGCACGGCGAGTACCACTACACCCGCTCGCTGTCGTTCTTCGCCCGTGCCGAGAACCTGTTCAACAAGAAGTACGAGACCTTCGGCCTGCTGGGTGAGCCGGACGAGGTGTTCGAGGACTTCGAGGATCCGCGCTTCTTCGGCGCCGGTCCGCCGCGTGGCGTGTGGGCCGGGTTCCGGCTGAAGCTCTGACGCGCGCGTCAGGCTGAAGCCCGGAAGACCTCCAGGCAGGACGGGAAGGGGCGATGACGCAGGTCATCGCCCCTCTTTCCTGCCGGGGTGGAAAATGATTGCGGCGGGCGTGAGGTCAGCGCCGCAACTCAGCCGCCCTGGTCACCCCTCAGCGCGTCGTACTGCGGATCCGGCTTCTTCACGAACGGCGAGCGGATGTAATACGGCGCGCCGGTGAAGGTGGCCTCCACCGCCGTGATCGCATCATCCTTGACCTTGAACGCCTCGAAGAACGACCAGGTCTGCGGCTCGCGGAACACCGAGCGCGTGGTGGTGCCGTCGGTCAGGCGGTATTCGTCGAGCACGCCCTTGTGGTCGATGTAGCCGCGGCACATGACCGCGCTGCGCACCTCGTCGACCACAAAACACTCCCGGTCGCGCACCCGGTTGTTGAAGCGATAGCGGCCGCTGCGGAAGCCCTGCTCGATCTCGGTGAACAGCAGGCCGTTCTCGTTGCGCGTGGCGCCCGGCGCGAAACGCGTGCCGCGGATCTCGCCATTGTTGAACTGCAGGGTGTCGAAGTAGCCATTGGCGTGGCGCAGCAGCTGCTCGCGCGTGGCGCGTTGTTCCACCGGCACCTCGCGCGGGAAGTCCGGGTCCCGCACATAGGTCCAGATGTCGCCGATCGGCGTGGGCGGCGAGCTGAGGTTGCGGCGCGTGGAGAGGATGTGCTCCACCTCGGTGATGCGCCCGTTCTTCACCGCCAGGCGGATGCCCACGAAGGTGGGCGTGTCGTTCTGCAGGATGCTGGTGAAGATGCCCAGCTGACCGTTGCGCGGGTCGGACAGCACCATCGGGCTGCCCACCTGCTGCGTCACCGTGTCCCAGCTGCCATCCGGGAACGGCATCTCGACATTGTTTTCGACAAAACGCACGCGCGCCGCGAACGGCGCGCGGCGGGTATCGCGCATGCGGTAGGCATCAAGGTATTGCGCCGCGATGCCCTCCAGGCAGTCGCGGTCGCAGGAGGCCGCCATCACCGGCGCCGCCATCATCATCGTCAGTCCGAGGATCAGGCAGTGCCGGTAACGCATGACGGTTCCCCTCAGGCCAGGGCGGTGACCTGGATCTCGACCTTGTATTCGGGGGCGACCATCTTCGCCTCCACCGTGGCGCGGGCCGGCTTGCCGTCGGCCGCCACCCACGCCTCCCAGGCGCGGTTCATCTCGGCAAAGGTCGAGACATCGGCCAGGTAGATGGTGGCGGTCAGGATGCGGCTCTTGTTCGAACCGGCGATGGCCAGCAGCCGGTCGATCTCGCCCAGCACCTGGCAGGTCTGGTCCTCCACGCCGGTGGAGGGATCAGGCGCCACCTGTCCGGCCAGGAAGACAAAACCGTTGGCCACCACCGCCTGCGACATGCGGGCGGAGGCTTCGATTCGCTTGATATCAGTCATTACGCGTTCCTCAGGGCTTCCGCGTCCCTGCGGGCTTCTTCGTCGGCGATGTCGCGGTCGGCGTCACGCAGCGGCAACAGCCACAGCATCACCGCGGCGAGGATCGAGCCGAAGGTCATGATGATCGACACGGTCAGCAACTCGGAATTGCCCAGCGCGACAAACAGGAAGCCGGCCAGGATCGGCGAGCCGGCCGCGCCGGCGCGCCCCACGCCCAGCGCGAAGCCCGTTCCCGTGGCACGGGCGTAGGCCGGGAAACCGCGCGCGAAGGCGGCATAGAAGCCCACGATGGCCGCGTTGAGGAAGAACATGGCCAGGAACGCCGAGGTGCGCCAGGCGCCCATCGTCTCGTGACCCGCACCGAACCAGGCCACCGCGGCGCATCCGGCGAGCAGCGCGAAGATGGTCGGGCCCTTGATGTCCCACTTGGCCTGCGCGAAGCCGATCAGCAGGCCGCCGATGGCGCCGCCGACGTTGGCCCAGGTCAGCACCGTGGCCGCCACGTTCTGGGCGTATCCGGAGTCGGAGACGATCTGCACCGCGAACTTCAGGATGAAATAGAAGGTCAGCGTGTGGAAGGTGTAGCCGAGCGCGAGGTACCAGGTGACCTTGCGCAGGCCGGGCTTGGTCAGGATATCCATGACCTTCGGCTTCGGCGCGTTGGCCTTGATCACCGGCAGCGAATCCACCGGAGGCTGGCGCAGCGCCCGCAGCGAGCGATTGATGCGCTCGAGGGCATCGGGCCTGCGACGCGTCAGGAAGTACGCCGGGGTTTCCGGCACCAGCAGCATCACCAGCGGGATCATGATGGCCGTCACCACAGCGCCGAACAGGAACACCGCGCGCCAGTCATAGTCGACCAGCAGCCACTGGGATGCGGCGAACCCGCCGATCACGCCGCCGATCGGATACCCGATCACGTACAGCGCGATGGCGATGCTGCGCGAGGCGCGGCTGCTGGTCTCGGCGACGACCGCGTTGGTCGCGGCCAGCATGCCGCCGATGCCCAGGCCGGTGGCCAGGCGGTAGAACGTCAGCGACGCCACGCTCTGCGCGGAATGGGCGAAATACATGCCCACCGCCATGATGGCCAGGCAGTACAACATGGCCGGCTTGCGTCCGGCCCGGTCGGCCAGGCGCCCCAGCAGCAGCGAACCGAAGCCCATGCCGATCAGTTCGGCGGACAGCATGATGCCGAGTTCCGAACGCGGGATACCCCATTCGGCAGTGATGCCGGGAGCCGCGAAGGCGCTGGAGAGCACGTCGAAACCGTCGAGCGCGTTGAGGAGGATCATCAGGATCACGACGATCCACTGCCTCAGGCTCATCGGATTGTCGTCGATTACCGCGATCGGATTGGTCCCGCCAGTACTGCCTGCCATCTCGTCATTCCTCTGTGCAAATGACCTGCCTGGCCGCGGAAACGGCGTGACAGGTGACGATGATCTTGTCTTGTCCGGGTGATCCCGGCTGCCGCCGCTGCATCAGTCTTCTTGGAGCCCCCGCCCGCCTGTGTCAAACCGATATATGTAACAGCGAAAAATTCTTTTTGATGCCGGGCAACAGTTCGGGAAGAATAACACAGGGCGCCGCCGGCGCTGGCTGCCGGCCGATTTCGACTGGAAGACCTGATTGCCAACCGAAGAGTCTCAGAGAAAGGGATTTCTGCTGCGCCTGATGCTGGGCAGCCTCGCCGAGGCGCCGCCCCGCGTGCAGGAGCGGATGCTCGAGACGATCCCGACCACCAACCTGTCGCTGGCGTTCTATACCGTCACGCTGCTGACCATCTGCGTCTCGGCCGTGTACATCACCCGCGCCCCCTGGGCCTGGACCTGGCTGATCCTGTCCCTGGCGCTGGTGGCGTGGCGCGCCGTGTTGACCGTGTGGGACCGGCGCCGCAAGCGCCTGC
>CAYNEX010000093.1:5629-11275 GCA_964396335.1 uncultured Steroidobacteraceae bacterium
CCGTGATGGTCCCCAGCGGCCTGGCGATGATCAGCTTCGGCGTGGGCTGCGCCTTCTGCCTCGCCACCGGCGACGTGGCGCTGGCCACCATGGGCCTGTCCGGGCAGATGGGCGTGCTGGCCGGCATCGCCACCCGCTGGGCGGTGGTGCCGCGCATCGCCATCGCGGTGATGACCATCTCGGTGCTGCCGCCGCTGGTGGTGCTGGTGGCCTCCGGGGGCGTCAACCTGGTGGCGGCACTGGCACTGGCCTTCGCCGCGGTGGTGATCGCCAGCTTCATCTTCCAGAACCGCGCCGCACTGCATGCGGCCATCTCCACCGGCGAGCTCCTGCGCCGCAAGGCCCAGACCGACCATCTCACCGGCCTCGCCAATCGCGCCGAGCTGATGCAGCGGATGGCCGAGGCCTGCGCCGAGCTGCCTGATCCGCACACCGGCGTGCGCGGCCGCAGCTTCTCGGTGCTGTACATCGACCTCGACGGCTTCAAGGCCGTCAACGACAGCCATGGCCATGCGGCCGGCGACGAGATCCTGCAGCGGGTGGCCGACGCGCTGCGTCGCGCGGCGGGACCGGAAGAACTGGTGGCCCGCATCGGCGGGGATGAGTTCGTCGCCCTGCTCCGCGACGCCGACTCTTTGACCGCCCGCGGCGTCGCGGACGAGATCATCGCCGCCATCGCCCGCGAGCATCGCCTCGCCGATGGCCGCGCGGTGCGCATCGGCTGCAGCGTCGGCCTGTGCACGGCCCCCGAACAGGGCCGCGAACCGGAAGTCCTGCTGGCCCGTGCCGATGCGGCGCTTTACGAAGTGAAGGCGCAGGGCAAGGGTTATACGGGCATGTGGCGCGCGATCAGCGACGCCTGACGTCCAGCCCGGACCGAAGCAGAAAGCGCTCTGTCGATACCATCCTGATCGCACTCGCAGGCGGCATAGGCCGCCGGCCGTCGTCAGGAAACTAATGGGTGGGCTGCAACGGGAACGAGGTGCGACGACGTTCCATCGTCGGCTTCGCAGCCTGCCGCCTGGCTCGCGCCGCGGACACCCACGACGAGACCAACAGTGCCAGTGCGGCATAGATCAGGATGGTTTCCGGCAGGCCAAGGCCGAGCGCCCATCCGGCGGCAAATACAAGCAGGGCCAGTGCGTACAACAGGAAGAACATGGCGCCTCACTTCCGATCGGCAGATGGCCAGAGTCTATCGATGCTGCCGCATGCGGTTGCCATGCTGAACTTGCAAATGATGGTAGGCACGCTCCTACAGCCGTGCATTTTGCTTCGGTTTTTTCCGCATGTTCACACCAGGTTGTCGGGCAAGGCCGACATGTCGGCGTGACCCTACACGTTGGAGGCACAAGCATGAGCCCGTAACGTCGCGCGACCACTTCCATTCGTGAAGCGGGAGAAACCTGATGCAAATCCGCCTGCGCGCACTGGCCGTCCTCGCCGTCTTCCTATCGCATGTTAATGCCGTCGAGGCACAGACAAATCGCGCCCCGACCATATCCGGCACTCCACCGACCAGCGTCGTCGCGCGCGAGATGTATCAATTCCTGCCGACGGCGCGAGACCCGGAAGGCCAGAAGCTCACGTTCTCGGTCCGCAACAAACCGGACTGGGCCTCGTTCAGTACGCAGACCGGGCGACTCATGGGTGCACCGGGCGTCTCGCATGTGGGCACGCACCAGAACATCGTCATCAGCGTCAGTGATGGCAGGAACACCGTGTCGCTGCCCGCCTTCTCGATCCGCATCCTTCCGATCGGTTCCAGTTCCGGCTCGGGCTCGAGTTCTGGCTCCGGTTCCGGTTCCGGCAGCACCACGAACAGGCCACCGGTCGTATCCGGTACACCGACCACCACCGCGCGCGTCGGACAGAGCTATGCCTTCACACCCTCCGGCAGCGACCCGGAAGGTCGCGCACTGACCTGGTCGATCACCAACCGCCCGGCCTGGGCCAGCTTCAATACCTCCACCGGCCGGCTGTCCGGCACGCCATCCAGCAATCATGTCGGCACGACTTCCGGCATCGTCATCCGTGCCAGCGATGGCACGAACACCACGGCATTGCCGGCGTTCTCGATCACGGTTTCTTCCTCCACGACCTCGGGCAACCGTCCGCCGGTGATTTCCGGCACACCGCCGAGCGTGGCCGTGCCACGCGAAACCTACAATTTCCTGCCGACGGCCAGCGATCCGGACGGCCGCCCGCTGAAATTCTCGATCAACACCCAGCCGCCGTGGACCTCCTTCAGCACCCAGACCGGTCGGCTCGCCGGAGCCCCGGGCACCTCGCATGTCGGCACCACCTACCGGAACATCGTGATCACGGTCAGTGACGGGCAGAACTCAGTCTCGCTGCCGGCCTTCAGCATCACGGTGCAGTCCTCCAGATCGCAGCAGCCTTCGAACCGTGCGCCCGTGGTCAGTGGCACGCCACCCACGACGGTGACCGTGGGATCGGCGTATTCATTCACGCCCACGGCGACCGATCCGGATGGTGACTCGATCACATGGTCGATCAGCGGCAAGCCGGCGGCGGCCAATTTCAGCGTCAGCAACGGGCGACTGAGCTGGACGCCCACCGCGGCGGGCAGCTGGTCGAACATCGTGATCACCGCCACCGACAGCCGCGGCGCATCCGCCTCGCTGCCGGCCTTCTCGATCACCGCCACGACGGCACAGCAGCCCGCCACCGGCAGCGCGGCGCTGTCCTGGCAGGCGCCCACGCAGTACACCAACGGCTCTTCGCTGCCCTCCTCGGCGATTTCGGCCTATCGCATCTACCGCGGCACCAGTGCCTCGTCGCTCAACCGCATTGCCGAGGTGGATGGACGCACGACCAGCTTCAACGTGCAGAACCTGCCACGCGGCACGCATTACTTCGCGGTCACCGCGGTGACCAGCACCGGTGCGGAAAGCGGTTTCTCGGCCGTGGGAAGCAAGACCATCCAGTAATCAACGCACGTGTCGCCGCCCTCGCCGGCGGCGACACTCCGGCTGCCGATGCCGGTGCAGGCTGACAGAGAGCCGCCCCGCCGCGTGCTACGGTCGATTCAATCCGACGGACCGCGCACCCGGGTCCGCCGCGAAAGAACATCAGGAACGCGGCTTGCAAATCTTCTATTTCAGACTGCGCCAGGGAAACTTCGGCGATGACCTGAACGCGTGGATCTGGGACGCGCTGGTCCCGGGCATTTCGTCGAGGCCCGGCGATGTTTCCCTGTGTGGCATCGGCACCCTGCTCTCGGACCTGATGCCGCGCAACCGGCGCTGGCTGGTGGTGGGTTCGGGCACGGGCTATTCGCCTCCGCCCGACCTCACCCGGGGCCGATGGGATTTCGCCGCGGTCCGCGGTCCGCTGACCGCGCGCGTGCTGGGGTTGCCGGAGGAAGCCGCGGTCACCGATTCCGCCATCCTGGTCGCGGCCCTGCCGGATGGCAGCGGCACGCCGCTGCCGGAGGCGCAACGCCACGGCATCGTCTTCGTCCCCCACTGGAAGCAGCTGCGCTTCGGCCGCTGGCGCGAGGTCTGCGAAGCCGCCGGCGTCGAATTCGTCAGCCCGCAGCAGGACAGCCGCGAGGTACTCGCCCGGCTGCGTTCGGCCCGGCGGGTGCTCGCCGACGCCATGCATGCGGCCATCTGTTCGGATACCCTGCGCGTTCCCTGGGTCCCCCTGTCGATCAGCAGCGAGAACCATACCTTCAAGTGGCTGGACTGGACGGCCGCCATGCAACTGCCCTACCGGCCGCGTGAGCTGCCGCCGAGCAGCTTGCTGGAACACCTGCAGAGCCGCTTCGCGGAGCTGCTGCGCACGGACTACCGGTTGAAGAACGCATCCATGGACGAAGCACTGGCCTTCCACGCGCAGACCCTGCAGCGCCGCGGCAGCATCGCCACGGCGCTGCGTCGGCGCGTGGCGCTGTACGGGGTGGTGTTGCTGAAGGGGGTGCTCAAGCTGCCGGGCCTGTCCGCGCTGCACCGCCGCCTGGATGAACGCCAGTTCCGCAAGGCGGTGGCGGCCATGCGCGAGGCCGCGCTGGCACCGGCATTCCTGAGCAGCCCCCAGGTCTTCGAAACCCGGCTCACGGAAATGCAGCGGCGGCTGATGGAAGGGTTGCACCGGGCGGACAATCCGTGACCAGCGCCCGTCGCCCCTTCCACCTGCTGCGCAACTCGATGTTCGCCGGCATGACCGGCGCATCGAACATCCTGTTCCTGCTGCTGTTCCTGCTGGTGGCGCGCTATCGTGGCGCCGAGGCGCTGGGCAATATCGCGCTGGGCATTGCGGTGGCCAATGCGGTGGCCTTCGGCCTCAACATGGGCGTCAACAGCGTTGCGATCCGGCGCATCGCCACCGATCCGGAGTCAGCCACGCGGACCGCCTCGCAGCTGATGCTGTGCCGGCTCGGCATCTCGGCGGTGGGCACCGCCCTGCTGCTGCCGCTGCTTGCCCTCGCCTTCGATGATCCCCTGCAGCGCTCGATGGTGCTGTTGTTTGCCCTCTCCGGCGTGCTGCGCTCGATCAACATGAGTTCGCGCGCCCTGCTGCAGTCCATCGACCGGTTCGCCTCGGAAGCGGCAGTGGTGTTCGCGGACGCCGCGGCCATCCTGGTAATCGGCTGGGGTGTGCTGCACTTCGGCGGCGGGGAAATCGCATTGGCGCAGGTCTTCGTCGTGGTGCGCGCGCTGATCGCGATCGGGTACATGATTGCCACGCCGCGCCTGTTCCCGGGGCTGCGCTGGCAGTTCGACGCGGAACTGTCGAAGTGGCTGCTGCGCACCGGGCTGCCGCTGGGCATCGCCATCGCGCTGTCCGCGCTGTACTGGCAGCTCGACATCCTGATGGTTTCGGTGTGGTCGACGCCACTGGTCACCGGTCTCTTCGGTGCGGCATTCCGCATGGTCGAGGGACTGCGGGTTGCACCGGACACGCTGGGCGCCGCCTTCTATCCGCGCCTGGCCACCAACGGCGCTGGCGACCTGGAAGCCTTCGACGAGGTTTTCGCGCGCGGCTGCCGACACCTGTTGATCGCCGCGGCGGCAGCCGCAGTGGCGATGGCCACTTTCGGCCCGCAGATCGTGCGGCTTCTGTATGGCGCGGATTTCACCCGGGCGGGATATGTGCTGGCCGCGCTGGCCGCCGTGCCCGCCATGTTGTTCCTCGCCACCTTCGCATTCGTCGGCCTGCGCGCGCTGGGCCGCGAGTCGCTGGTCATGTACGTGATGGTGCTGGCAGTGGGCGCCAAGCTGCTGCTGGGCTTCCTGCTGATCCGCCGCTACGGCGCCCACGGTGCGACGCTGACGGCCATTGCTGGCTCGCTGGTGCTGCTCGCTGGCGTACTGGCCGCCTTGTGGCGCGTCAGGGGTTCCCTGCTCGGAATCCCCGGAGTCGCGGCGCGCCTGCTGGTGTGTGCCGGCATATCCATCGCAGCCGGGCTTGTGCTGCGGGATCACTCGCTCACTGCGGCGATCGCCGGCAGCCTGCTGCTGTTCGGCGCAGGGCTTATCTGGCTGCGAATGTTTGATGCGACCGAGATCGGTTGGGCGCGCCATCAGCTGCGGAAGCTGGGCGGCACGACAGGGTGATTGAACCTGGCGGAAGGGGTGGGATTCGAACCCACGGTGGGCGTGAACCCACGGTAGTTTT
>CAYNEX010000094.1:0-11209 GCA_964396335.1 uncultured Steroidobacteraceae bacterium
TCCATGCCGAAGGCGCTGCGGAAGATCAGCCCGAACACGGCCGGCACCATCTCGACGTTCAGTGCCACGATCAGGATGGCCACCAGCAGGTAACCCAGCGCCATGAACGGCACCACCACCTGCGCGAACGAGGCGATGCGGCGCACCCCGCCGATGATGATGAAGCCCAGCGCCACCACCAGCACGCCGGCAGTGACCAGGTGCGGAACGCCGAGCGCGTTGTGCATGCTCACCGCGATGGCATTGGCCTGCACACCCGGCAGCAGGAAGCCGGTGGCCAGCACCGTCGAACCGGCGAACAGCCACGCATACCAGCGCTGCCCCATCGCCTTCTCGATGTAATACGCCGGACCGCCGCGATACTGTCCGCGGGCGTCCTTTTCCTTGTAGATCTGCGCCAGGGTCGATTCGACATAGGCGGTGGAGGCACCGAGGAAGGCCACCATCCACATCCAGAACACCGCGCCCGGCCCACCGAAGGCGATCGCCGTGGCGACACCGGCAATGTTGCCCACGCCCACCCGTCCGGACAGCGACATGGCCAGCGCCTGGAATGGCGACACCCCCGCCTCCGAGCGCCTGCCGGCGAACAGCAGCCGCAGCATCTCGCGGATGCCGCGCACCTGCATGAAACGGGTGCGGATCGAGAAATACAGGCCGGCGCCCAGGCACAGCCAGATCAGCGGCGGGCTCCAGATCCAGGAATTCAGCGCATCCAGTGCAGCCTGCATCAATCGCTCTCCATGGCTTCTTCGTCGGATCCGGACTCCGGTACTTCCAGCAGCTGGGCGATCTCCGCCTCGCTGAGCTGGCGCGCATGGCCGCGTGCCAGCGTGCGTTCCAGCTTCAGGCCACCCAGGCCGACGCGCAGCACACGGCTGACCGTGGCGTCCTGCGCCTCGACCAGGTCCCGCAGCTCGCGGCCGCTGACGCCGATCGCCAGCACGCGATACCAGCGGTTGGCCGCTTCGCCGCCGGTGGGTTCGCATTCCTCGATGCGCAGCCGCGTGCCGTTTTCCAGCTCGCCGGCCAGCACCGCCTCGATCTGCGCCGGCGTGAGTTCGCCGCGCAGGCGCAGGCTGAACTCCACCGGCAGTGCGCCCACGGTGCGCTGCAGCTGCAGCGCCAGTTCACCGTCGGAAGTCAGGATCTCCAGGCCGCCATCCGCGCGCGGCATCGGGCTCACCGGGATGTAACGACGCCCGACACGACGGGACAGGCGTTGTGAAAGCGCATCCCGGTCCTCGGTGTCGGCGCCTTCCGCGTCACGCGGCGGCAGCAGGTTTTCGCCCGGGGAACGATGGCACAGCCAGGTGGCCGAGCGGCGCACCGGCGCCTGGTGGATGACACGACCATCCAGCCGCAACAGGTCGTTGCCCTGCGCGCGGCTGCCCAGCGTGGCCACTTCGCCATTGATGGTGACGCGGCCGGCGCGGATCCATTCCTCCGCCTCACGCCGCGATGCGAGGCCGGCGCGTGCCAGGATCTTCTGCACGCGCTCGGCTGCGTGATGGGAATCAGCCGCTGCTGGCCTGCTCGGCCGGTTCGTCCTGCGGCTGCTCGCCGGACTCCGCCTCGGTGGATTCGGATTCTGCGTCGGCGACGACTTCGGCCGGCTCGAGCGATTCGGCCGACCCGTCCTGCTCGATGTCTCCCGCGCCTCCGGGTTCGGACTGCGCGGCGGGCTCTTCCCCGGCTTCTTCAGATCCGGCGGCAGGCTCTCCTTCCGCGGGAACCGGGTCTTCCCCGGCGACTGCGGCTTGCTCTTCGCCGGCCTGCGGTTCCCCTGCGGGTCCCTCGCCATCGGAGGCTTCGCGCTCCGGTTCATCGTTCTTTTCGGGGTCCGCTTCGTCATTGGCGGATTCTCCCACACTCTCCGGTGCAGGCAGCGCCACACCCACCGGTTCCGGCAGGGCCAGCTGCGGGTCCAGTTCTTCCAGCGACTTGATCTCGGCCAGTGTCGGCAGCTGGTCCAGCGACTTCAGTCCGAAGTAATCGAGGAAGTCGCGCGTGGTTCCCAGCAGTTCCGGACGACCCGGCACCTCGCGATGGCCCACCACGCGGATCCAGTTGCGCTCGAACAGCGTGCGCACGATGTTCGGGTTCACCGCCACGCCACGCACCGATTCGATCTCGCCGCGGGTGATCGGCTGGCGATAGGCCACGATGGCCAGCGTCTCGAGCAGCGCGCGCGAATAACGCGGCGGACGCTCCGGCCACAGCCGCGACACCTGCTCGGCGAAATCACGCCGCACCTGCGCGCGGAAGCCCGCCGCGGTCTCCTTCAGTTCGAAGGCGCGATCGGCCCAGGATTCACCCAGTTCGGCCAGCGCCGTGCGCAGCTGCTCGTTGTCCGGCCGGTCGACCTCGTCGAACAGCTGCCCCAGTTCCGCCAGCGACAGCGTGCGGCCGGCGGCCATCAGACCCGCTTCGAGCACCTTGCGGGTGTATTCGGTATTCATGCCTCAGGGCTCCGTCTTGTTCTCTGCGGCCGGCACGGCGTCTTCGCCTTGCTGCGCGGCCTCGTCCTGCAACCCGGGCGCGGCCTCCTGCGCCACATCGTCCTGCGGCTGGTCATCGGCCAGCGGCTCTTCCGGCAGATCCTCTTCAGGCAGTTCATCGTCCACCGGATCATCAACGCCATCCGCCGCGATCGATTCCGCCAGCAGTCGTCCATCCGCCTCGGTCACATCCTCGGCGCTGCCGTCGATGACACGACCGGCAGCCTTGGACTGGTCCGCGGCGGAGATGTGGATCGGGGTGAACGGCTCGTTCTGCACGATCTCGATCAGGCCCTCGCGCTTCAGTTCGAGGATGGCGATGAAGGTCACCGCCACGCCCATGCGCCCTTCATTGGCGTTGAACAGCCGCGAGAACTCGGTGAATTCGCCGGGCCGCACATACGACAGCACATCGCTCATGCGCGCACGTACCGACAGCGGTTCGCGCTGGATGTGGTGGTGCGCGAACATCTCTGCGCGGACGGCCACGTCCTTGAACGCGAGCAGCAGCTCCTTCAGCGTGATGTCCGGCAGCACCTTCACCGCGCGGCGCGCGGAGAACTCCGCCACGGCCTGGAAGTGGTCGCGCTCCATGCGCGGCATCGCATCCAGGTCCTGCGCGGCCTGCTTGAAGCGTTCGTATTCCTGCAGGCGACGCACCAGCTCGGCGCGCGGGTCTTCTTCGGTCCCCTCGCCCTGCGGCGCCGCGCGCGGCAGCAGCATGCGCGACTTGATCTCCGCCAGCGTCGCGGCCATCACCAGGTATTCACCGGCGAGGTCCAGCTGCAGCTCGGTCATCACCTCGATGTACTGCGTGTACTGGCGGGTGATCTCGGCGATCGGGATGTCGAGGATGTTGAGGTTCTGGCGCCGGATCAGGTAGAGCAGCAGGTCCAGCGGCCCCTCGAAGGCATCGAGGAACACCTCCATCGCCTGCGGCGGGATGTACAGGTCACGCGGCAGCTCGGTGAGCGGTTCACCGAGCACCACGGCGAACGGCATCTCGACCTGCACGGCCTGTTGCGGCGGCTGCGTCGTCACGACGCAGCGCCCTGCGGCGCGGGCGCACCGGCGGTACCGGCGGGCGCGGCTTCAACCGCGGCAGCGGCACGCGGCGGCAGCAGGTTCATCGCGCCCCGCACCACCTGCATGGTGGCCTCGGCGGTGGCCTGCGCGCGTTTCGCGCCGGCCTCGAGGATCTCGCGCACGCGGCCGGGGTTGTCGCGATACGGCGCGGCGCGCTCGCGCATCGCCGAGGCATCGGCGCAGATCCGGTCGATCACCGGCTTCTTGCAGTCCAGGCAGCCGATGCCGGCGGTGGTGCAGCCCTGCCACACCCATTCATGCGTGGCCTGGTCGGTGTAGAGCTTGTGCAGGTCCCACACCGGGCACTTCTCCGGATTGCCCGGATCGGTGCGGCGCACGCGTGCCGGGTCGGTGGCCATGGCGCGGATCTTCTTGTCGATCGAGGCCGGATCCTCGGTCAGGCCGATGGTGTTGCCATAGGACTTGGACATCTTGCGCCCGTCGAGTCCGGTGACCTTCGCCGTGGGCGTCAGCAGCACATCGGGCACCGGCAGCAGCCGGTGGTGCTCACCTTCGAGGTTGGCCAGCAGCAGCTCGCGCTGGTCCGCGGGGACCTGGTGTGCGCCCATCACCAGCGCGCGGGCCTCGGCCAGCGCGCCCTGGTCGCCGGCCTCATGGAACGCGCGGCGCAGCTCGCCATAGCGGGCACGGGCTTCGGCGCCCGGCAGGCGTCCCATCGCCGCCTTCACCTTCTTGCCGAAGGCCGGGTCCCTGCCATAGATGTGGTTGAAGCGGCGCGCGATCTCGCGGGTGATCTCCACATGCGCCACCTGGTCCTCACCCACCGGCACCCAGGCCGGCCGGTACAGCAGGATGTCCGCGCTCTGCAGCAGCGGATAACCGAGGAAGCCATAGGTGGCCAGGTCCTTTTCCTTCAGCTGCGCCTGCTGGTCCTTGTAAGTGGGGACCCGCTCCAGCCACGACAGCGGCGTGATCATCGACAGCAGCAGGTGCAGCTCGGCATGCGCCGGCACGTCCGACTGCACGAAGATGGCGGCGCGATCCGGATCGAGACCGGCAGCCAGCCAGTCCACCACCAGGTCGTGCACATGCTGCTGCAGGTTGGCCGGATTCTCGTAATCCGTGGTGAGCGCATGCCAGTCGGCCACGAAGAAATAGCCTTCGTAACGGTCCTGGAGGGCAACCCAGTTGCGCAGCGCGCCGTGGTAATTGCCCAGATGCAGCTTGCCGGTGGGTCGCATGCCCGAAAGCACGCGCTCCCGTTGCACAGTCGGGGGGGAGGAAGTCATCGGCGGCGATTATAGCCACGCCGGCCGGGCCGGCGGGCGGCGCGAATGGCCCCCGTGCGGGCAGCCGCCCGGGGGCGCCTGACGGCCCTTCCGCGCACCGCCATTTGCCCTGTGGCGGGCCGGGGACCGGTATCATGCGACGATGCAACTCCTGCTCGAATTCCTGCCCCTGGTGGCCTTCGCCGTCGCCTATTTCTTCTTCGGCGGCATTTATGTGGCCACCACCGTGCTGATGATCGGCATGCCGCTGATGCTGCTGGTGCTGTGGCTGAGGAACCGGCAGATGCCGCAGATGTTCCTCATCAGCACCCTGCTGGTGCTGGCCTTCGGTGCCGCGACGCTGTGGCTGCGCGACGCCCGCTTCATCCAGTGGAAGCCCAGCATCTTCATGTGGGCGATCGCGGTGGCCTTCCTGGTCAGCAGCTTCGTGGGGAAGAAGACCCTGGCGGAGCGGCTGATGCACCAGATGGTGGATGAGTCCCGCATGGTCCGCGGCGACTGGCTGAAGCTCAATGCGGCCTGGGTGGGTTATGCCCTTGTCGCCGGCGCCGCCAACATCCTGGTCGCCCGCCACACCAGCGAGGCGTTCTGGGTGAAATTCAAGTTCCTCGGCCTGACCGGGCTGATGATCGTGTTCATGGTCGGCCTGATGTTCTGGCTGCATACAAGCGGCAAGCTCAGGGTCGAGGAACCGCCTGCCGGGAAGGGCGATGAGCCCGGCAAGTAAGGACCCCGCCGCGGGCGCCCCGCCAGCCGGCAACGGCGGCCCGGATCGCCGGAGCGTGGCGCAGGAGCTGGAGGCCTGCCTGCGGGCCGCGCTCGACCCGGTGAGACTGACCCTGCGCGACGACAGCCACCACCACGCCGGCCATGCCGGCGCCCGCGAAGGCGCCCATTTTGCCGTGCACATCGTATCGACGCGTTTTGCCGGCCTGCGCATGCTGCAACGGCACCGGCTGGTTTACGATGCGGCCGCGCCATTGATGGCAGGCCGCATCCACGCCCTGCAGATCAGCGCCCTGACACCAGAAGAACACAAGGGAGAGGACTGACGATGAACGCTTACCGCCTGCTGCTGGCCGCGCTGTGCTCGGCCGCCCTGGCCGCCTGCACCCAGCAGCCCGCGACGCCGAAGGACCAGGTGGTAGCCACCATCGACGGCAAGACCCTGAGCCGCAACACCTACGAGACCTATGTCAGCGGTGTGACCGAACGGCCGTTCGCGGAAGTGCCGGAAGTCGAGCGCCAGGAGCTGCTCGAAGGCCTGGTGCGCGCCGTCGTGGTGGCCAACGAGGCCGAACGCACCGGCGTCACGCAGCGGCCGGAAGTGGCCGCGGCGCTGGAGATCCAGCGCCTGACCCTGCTGCAGCGGGCCACCGGCCAGGACCTGGTGAAGGACCGCCAGCCCAGCGAGGACGAACTGCGCGCCGAATATGACCTGCGCGTGGCCAACATGGAGAAGACCCAGTACCGCCTCAGCCACATCGCGGTGGAAACCTCCGAGGCCGCCGCCAGGCTGATCGAGCAGCTGGACAAGGGCGCGAACTTCGCCGCACTGGCGCGCCAGCACTCGCTCGACAACAACACCAAGGCCGAGGGCGGCGACCTGCTGTGGTCGACGCTCGGCGGCATGCCGCCGACCTTCGCGGTGGCGGTGCGCGAGATGAAGAAGGGTGAACACAGCAAGACGCCGCTGCGCACCGACGTGGCCTGGCATGTGATCCGCCTGACCGAGACCCGTGACGCCACCCCGCCGCCGTTCGACAGCGTGCGCGAGCAGCTGGTGCAGGCCGTGCAGCAGAAGCAGTTCGAGGCCTGGGTGGATGGCCTGATGACCCGCGCCAAGGTCACGAAGACACCCTGAAGTCCGACTGCATCGGGGCGGCGGCTTCCGAACGGATCGGCACCCGCCCCTGCAGGTAGCAGTACTGCCGCCAGGGATCGAAATCGATGCGCCGGAGCGCGCCCAGCAGCAGCTGGCGCGCGAAGGGCACGATCAGCGGCCGGCACCAGCTCACTTCCAGCCGCAGCATGTTGGCCTGCTGGATGCTCATCCCGCTGCGTGGGCCGGCGGCATCCGACCGGTATTCCAGTCCATCGTTGGGAATGACGCGCGCATCGCCACGCGGCAGGGCGAAGTCCTGCTGCGCCTCGGGCGTGGGATTGAGCACGCGCAGGCGGCCGAAACGCAGCTGGTCGGCCAGCGCCAGCGCATAGGCGCGCCCTACCCGGTCCACGGCATTGCCGCGCTCCACATCCGGGCGGATGAACAGCACCGTCGCGGCGCTGGCCAGCGCGCGGCGGGCGGCATCCACATCGCCACCGGCCATCGCGGCATGGCGCGCGGCCTGGAAGGTGGCGTGGTCGATGTGGTGATTCTCGGCCATCAGCAGCGCCAGCTGCAGCGTGCCCAGGCACAGCGGCAGCAGCGCGAACAGCGCCACCACATGGAACTCAACCATCGACGCACCCCGGATGCGCCGCGGTGGAATCAGCATGGCAGGATCCGGTCGCCGACAGCCCAGCCCCAGCGTCGCACCGAGCCGGCATCCAGCTCCCAGACATGCGCGGCGGCCGGATCGCGCGCGATGCGGCAGGGCGCGAGGTTCTCGCGGATGCTGAGGATGCGCCCCTCCTCGTCACAGAACAGCACGTCGATGCGGTAGTGCATGCCGATGGTGTGCACGGCGCGGCAGCGCGGCAGCATCCACGCCGTCTCGGCATCCAGGCGCCGGCGCAGCAGCAGGCCCCGCCCGCGTTCCAGCCGGTTCTCGCAGACATGCACCTGCATGCGCCGCAGGCGGTGGCGGTTGTGCTCGACGCGAAAGATGATCATGTGCCCAG
Source organism: uncultured Steroidobacteraceae bacterium (assembly GCA_964396335.1). Classification (GTDB taxonomy): domain Bacteria; phylum Pseudomonadota; class Gammaproteobacteria; order Steroidobacterales; family Steroidobacteraceae; genus ZC4RG30. The sequence goes on from CAYNEX010000094.1 coordinate 7,682, forward strand.
GGCCTCCTTCAGTCGCACGGCAATCGGTACGCCGATCACGATGAAGGTGCAGGGAAAGATGCAGAGGATCAGCGGACCCAGCATCTTCACCGGCGCCTGCATCGCCAGCTTCTCGGCGCGGGCAAAACGTTCGGCGGTGCGCTGCTCGGCCTGGGCGCGCAGCACCTGTCCCAGGCTCATGCCGGAACTCTCGGCATGCTCCAGCGCGCTGGCCAGCGTGGTCAGGCTCTCGTTGCCGATCAGGGCCGCGACATGCGAGAAGGCCCGGGCGCGCGGCCGGCCGCCGCGCACCTCGCGCAGCACACGCTCGAAGAAATCGCGCAGCGGGCCGGGTGGCGCCTGCTCGATGATCAGGCGCAGGCCGGAGGTGAGCGTGGAACCGGCCTCGACGCATACTGTCATCAGGTCGAGCCAGGCCGGCAGTTCCCGCGCGATGGACTGCTCCTGCAAATGGCGCTGGCGCTTCAGCCATTGCCCGCCCAACAGGTAGCCGCACAGCGCAGCAGGCAGGGCCAGCCACCCCAGACCCGGCAACAGCAGCATGCCGGCACCGAGGACCAGCGCGGTGGCGAGACAGAGCGCCTCGAAGCGCACTGCGTTCAATCCCGGCGCAAGCCCCAACGCCTCCAGACGGCTATCCACGGCCCTGCGTCGCGCAGGCAGCAGGATGCAATCCACCAGCGGCTCGAGCAGCAGCCCCAACGGTTGTGCCAGCCGCAGCAGCGGCGGTGGACGCATGGCCGGATCCACGCTGCGCGCGGTCCGCCATTGCCTCGCTGCCAGCATCAGCAGGCTGGCCGTTGCAAGCGCGACGCAGCCACAGGCCACCAGCAGGATGAGGCTCATATCTCGATCCTCACGATGCGACGGATCAGCAGGAATCCCATCAGCTCCAGGATGGCAATCAGCCCCAGCGCCACCCATCCCTGCCAGGTGGTGTGCAGCACCTGCATGGCCTCACGCTCCATGCCATAGAGCACAGCCAGCAGCAGCAATGGCAGCAGGCCCACGATCAGGCCCTGCATCCGTCCCTGCGAGGTCAGCGCCGCGATGCGTGCTTCCATCACCAGCCTGCCGCGAAGCAGGTCGGCAAGTCGCTGCAGCGACTCGGCCAGGTTGCCACCCACCTCGCGATGCGTGGCCAGCAGCGTCGACAGCAGGCGCAGGTCGTTGAGGTCCGCGCGTTCGCGCAGCGAGGCAAAGGCCGCCTCGATGCCGATGCCCATGCGCACCTGGCCAAGGATGAAACGCAGTTCGTGGCCCAGCGGAGCCGGCTGGCGGCGCGCCACCTGGGCCAGCGCCTGCTGGGTACCCTGCCCGGCGCGCAGCAGGCCGGCCCACAACGACAGCGCGTCGGGCAGCTGCTGTGCGATGCGCCGCCTCCAGCGCGCGGCCAGCACGCGGCAGATGAAACGTGGCAGGGCCATCGCAGCCAGCGCGACCATCACCACCAGCGGCAGTGGCGCGCGCAGCAAGGCGCTCACCGCGGCGGCGACTGTCGCGAACACCAGCGTGACCAGCAGCAGGCGCCGCGCCGGGATGAACACGAACAGGCTGGCCAGTTCCTCTTCACTGCGTTCACCGGCCAGGCCCGCCCACCATGCACCGGCCAGCCGCAGCTTCGAGCCGAGCACGAAGGCCAGCAATGCCAGCGAGATCGCGAGCAGCAGCGAGGCGATCAGCATGGCCGACCCACCGGATCGTGATTCAGGGGCCCCGGGCGCATGCCAGGCGCCAGCAACTCGAAGAAGGCCGGCTCGTTGCCGCAGGCGCGGAAATCACCCTGGTTCACGCCATCACGCATGCCGCGGCTGTCGAAGCGGAACAGGTCCTGGGTCTGGATGCGCCCGCTCTCGGTGCCGGTGACCTCGGTGATGGCGACGATCCGTCGCCTTCCGCAGGGGAAACGCGCCTGCTGCACGATCAGGTTGACGGCGCTGGCGATCTGTTCGCGCACCGCGGCCAGCGGCAGGTCCATGCCGGCCATCAGCGTCATCACTTCAAGGCGCGACAGCAGGTCACGCGGCGAATTGGCATGCGCGGTGGTCAGCGACCCGTCATGGCCGGTGTTCATTGCCTGCAGCATGTCCAGCGTCTCGCCACCACGGCACTCGCCCACCACGATGCGGTCCGGCCGCATGCGCAGCGCGTTGCGCACCAGGTCGCGGATGGAGACCAGCCCCCGCCCCTCGGCATTGCTGGGACGGGCCTCCAGGGAAACGAGGTTTTCATGGCAGAGCTGCAGCTCGGCGGAATCCTCGATGGTCACGATGCGTTCGCCGGCCGGGATCAGCGAGGACAGGCAGTTGAGCAGCGTGGTCTTGCCCGTGCCGGTGCCCCCGGAGACGACGATGTTGCGGCGGGCATGCACCGCCACCCGCAGGAAGGCCGCCATCTGCGCCGACAGCGTGCCATTGCGCACCAGTGCTTCCATGTCGAGCGGGCGGCGCGCGAACTTGCGGATGGTCACCGTCGGACCACACAGCGCCAGCGGTGGAACCACCACGTTGACGCGCGAGCCGTCGGCAAGGCGCGCGTCGGCCATCGGCGAGGATTCATCGGCGCGCCGGCCGCTGCGCGCCAGCAGCCGCTCGATCGCGCCCTGCAATGCCCGCGTGCCGGAGAAACGCTCCGGGGTGCGCATCAGCCGGCCGCCGCGTTCGACGAAGATGTGGTCGGGACCATTCACCATGATTTCGGTGACCGAGTCGTCGCGCAGCAGGTCCTCGAGCACACCGACGCCCACCACCTCCTGCAGCAGTCGGCGTTCGACAAGCCCGCGCTCAGTGGCCTCCACGCGACCGTCCAGCACCTCACGCAGGTGACGCTGCGCGAGCCGCCAGAGCTCTTCATCGCTCATGCGGTTGACGTCCACGCGGCGCAGGTCCAGGCGTCGAAGCAGCTCATCGTGCAGCGCTTCCAGGTCGACCACGGCGGTGCTCATGGCATGACCTCCTCCAGCTGCGCGGCACGATCATTGAGCGCCTGCTGGTCCGGTTGCGCACGATCCGCAGCCACGCCACCGTCAAAGCGCCGCGGCGAAATGATCACCAGCAGTTCGGTCTCCCGCTGCAGGCGGCGCTTCGAACGGAACAGCGCACCGGCCACGGGGATGGAACCGAGACCGGGAACAGCCGCGCGGTCACGTCCGCTTTCGCGCATCAGCAGGCCCGCCAGCGCCATGGCCTCGCCGTCGGCGACATTGAAGGCAGTGCTGGTCTGGCGCTTGATGAAACCCGGGAAATCCCCGACGCGGACCGATGGATCGATCTGGCTCAACTCCAGGTCGATCTCGGCATGGATGGTGCCATCCCTTGCCGCATGCGGGCGCACCTGCAGGATCAGTCCATATTCCTTGTACTGCACATCGGTGGAACCCAGCCCGTCGGTGACCGGGATCGGGATCTCTCCGCCGGAGACAAAACGCGCGGAGTCACCGCTGCGGCAGCTGAGTACCGGCTCGGCCAGCGTGAAGGCCAGGCCCTGCTGCTGCAGCAGGTCGATGCGCGAGGTCAGTTCGCTGAGCAG